>CAYYHR010000014.1:0-31662 GCA_964471705.1 uncultured Chromatiaceae bacterium | reverse complement strand
CATGCCCTGTTCCAGATGCAGCTGCTGGGGGTGAACGGCGCCTTCCTGACCGGGGATCTCTTCAACCTCTTCGTCTTCTTCGAGATCCTGCTCATCGCCTCCTACAGCCTCCAGCTCTACGGGGGCGGTGCGCCCAGGGTCCGCGCGGCCTTGCATGTGCTGGTGCTGAACCTCGTGGGCTCGGCGGTCTTCTTGGTGGCGATCGCCGCCTTCTACGCCGCCACCGGCACCCTCAACATGGCGGACTTGGCGACCCGGGTCGCGGCGGCCGGGCCGGACCAGGCGGGGCTCCTGCGGGCGGGCGGTCTGCTTCTGTTGGTAGTCCTCGCCCTCAAGGCCGCCCTCGTGCCCCTGGGGTTCTGGCTGAGTCCGGCCTACTCGGCAACGTGCGCGCCGGCGGCCGCCCTGTTCACGATCCTGACCAAGGTCGGGGTCTACGGGGTCCTGCGGGTCCATGGCCTGATCTTCGGCCCCGAGGCCGGTCACGCCGCCTCCTTGGTCGATCCCTGGCTGATCCCCATCGGGCTGGCGGCCATCGCGACCGCGACCCTCGGGGTGCTGGCGAGCCGTGAGCTCCGGCGCCTGTTGGCTTACCTGGTGGTCCTGTCGGCAGGCACCCTGATCGCAGCCCTCGGGCTGGCCTCCGAATCGGCCACCTCGGCGGTTCTCTTCTACACCCTCAACAGCACCCTGGTCGGGGGCGGACTCTTCCTGCTCGCCGACCTGATTGCCCGGCAACGCGGAGATGCGGGGGCGGACCTGGGCCGGCCGCGCTCTGTCGTTCAGCCAGGGCTGCTGGGGGCCCTGTTCTTCGTCGGTGCCGTGGGTGTGGTCGGGTTGCCGCCGTTCGCGGGCTTTGCCGCCAAGGTCTACATCCTCGAAAGCGCACTCTCCCGTCCCGCCGCAGGCTGGATGATCGGCCTGATCCTGGGGACCGGGCTGGTCGTGATCGTCGCCCTCAGCCGGGCCGGGAGTGCGATCTTCTGGCGCACCGGGGAGACGCCGCCGCAGGGCGAGAAGGTGGGTGTGCTCAGGCTTGCCTCTACCGGCGGTCTTGTCGCGGCGACGGCGCTCTTGATGGCCATTGCCGGTCCCGTCACCGAGTACACGCGTGCCACTGCTGCGCAGCTCGCCGATCGTGCGGGCTACGTGGAGGCGGTCATGGCCAACGAAGGGGTGAGCATCCCGGCCAGCCAACGGAGGTCTCCGCAATGAAGGTCCGCTACGCCTGGTTCCCTCATCCCTGGCTGAGTCTCCTGCTCCTGCTGGTTTGGCTGCTCCTGAACGACAGCTTGGCTCCGGGGCAGATCCTGCTCGGCGCCGTGCTCGGGGTTCTCATTCCCCTGTTCAGCAAGCGGTTCTGGCCGCAAACACCCGAGCTGAGGCGACCCTTGTCGGCGCTGCGACTGGCGGGGCTGGTGCTCTATGACATCGTCGTCGCCAATTTCGTGGTCGCGCGGATCGTGCTCGGACCTTCGAGCGCCGTCAAACCGGCCTTCGTGCGCGTGCCCCTGGACGTGACCGGCGATTTCGCCATCACCCTGCTCGCCAGCGTCGTCTCGCTGACGCCCGGGACCGTCTCGGCGGAGCTGGATGACCGACGCAGATACCTGCTGGTCCACGCCCTGAGCGAGGAGGATCCGGATGCCCTGGTGCACCGGATCAAGTCCCGCTACGAGAGGCATGTCAAGGAGATACTCGCATGCTGAGCACGGCCGTTTCCATTGCCTCCGCCCTTTTCGGCGTGGCGCTGCTGCTCAATGCCTGGCGGCTGCTGCGCGGCCCCGATGCCGTGGATCGCATCCTCGCCCTGGACACCCTCTACATCAACGCCGCCGCACTCATCATCCTCTACGGCATCCACATCAGGCGCCCCGATTTCTTCGCCGCCGCCCTGCTGATCGCCCTGCTCGGGTTCGTCAGCACCATGGCGCTGGCCAAGTTTCTGCTGCGCGGGGACATCATCGAATGATGCAGGGCTTGGCCGACCTGTTGACCGCCGCGCTCCTGCTCCTGGGGGCCGGATTCGCCCTGATCGGGTCGATCGCGATCCTGCGCCTGCCGGACATCTTCACTCGCCTGCACGGCCCCGCGAAGGCGACCACCCTGGGCGTGGGCGGGGTCCTGCTCGCGTCGATCCTCTACTTCTCGACTCACGGGGACCTCAGTCTGCATGAGCTGTTGATCAGCATCTTCCTGTTCATCACCGCCCCGGTTAGCGCTCATATGGTCGCCCGCGCTGCCCTGCACCGGCGCTGCAAAAGCATCGCGCCCCTTGCCGATGAGGATTGTCCCGTGTCTCCCGAGCATCGAGAGTCCCCGGCGGATCTCTCGGATGCGGAGGCGGGACAGGGGTCCAAGATCGGCTGACTGGACTTCCCTCATGGCGAATTCTTTCGACTGGCGGCTCTTCGAGACACTACCCGTGATTGGGATCCTCCGCGGCTACGGCATCGAGGAGGTCGAGAAGATCGTCCTCCACTCCGCCAACGGCGGTCTGTGCAACATCGAGATCACCATGAACAGCGAACATGCCGCCACCTCAATTCGCACGGCCAAGGAGCGGGCGGAAGGCAGGATGAATCTGGGAGCGGGCACCGTGTGCACCCTGGATGAATTGGATGCGGCACTCGCCGCCGGCGCGACCTTCATCGTCACGCCCATCGTCAATGCCGATGTCATCCTGGCCTGCAAGAAGGAGAAGGTGCCCGTCATTCCAGGCGGATTTACTCCGACGGAGATCTATCAAGCCTGGCAGTTGGGCGCGGACATGGTCAAGCTCTTTCCCGCCAACCGATTCGGTCCGGAATACCTGAAAGACATCAGGGGCCCTCTGGACCGAATAAAACTGGTGCCGACCGGAGGCGTGGATCTGGAGAACCTGCCTGCCTACCTAGAGAACGGCGCCTACGGCTTCGGCGTCGGCAGTCCGTTGTTCGACAAGCGACGGGTCGAAGCCGGAGACTGGGACTGGGTGGAGGGACAGGCGCGGCGGTTCGCCGCCCTGTACGAGAGCTGGACGGCCGAGAGTCGCTGCGGAGTGGTCGAGTAGATCCCGCGACGATCGATCCGGTCAGCCGAGGACCCGCAGCAGCCAGCTGCCGATGTCTTGGATCTCCTCCAGGCACACCGAATGGGGTATCGGATAGGTGTGCCACTCGATGTCGTAATCCAGGCCTTTCAAGTAGTCGCAGGATTGCCTGCCGGCTTCGACCGGAATCACCGGGTCCTGCGTACCGTGGGCCATGAACAGGGGGGTAGACGCATTGGCCGGCACGAGTCCCTCGGCTACTGCCGCCGGCAACGGAAGGTAACAAGAGATCCCCAGCACGCCAGCAAGAGGCTGCGGATAGCGAAGCCCCCCGTGCAGGGCGATGGCTCCACCCTGCGAGAACCCGGCCACGACGATGCGCTCCGGCGGGATACCGCTCGCGTTCTCCGCATCTATGTAGCCATGAAGAATTTCCCCGGACTCGTGCACGCCGGCCGCGTCGGCGCGACGCGCGATGTCGGCATCCAGGACGTCGTACCAGGCTCGCATGACGTAGCCACCGTTGATGGTAACCGGGCGCATCGGGGCGTGGGGGAGCACAAAGCGTGTATGCTCGATGAGCGCCGAGCCCAGGTGAGGCACGATCGGCTCGAAGTCGTGCCCGTCGGCCCCGAGGCCGTGCAGCCAGATCACGCTGGCATCGGCCGATCTCGGCGGCTGGACAACGACTGCGTCAGAGGGAAAACTCATCGAGATACGAGCTCCGTCAGGGAAGTAGGTTTGAGACCGGAACGGGCCGCCCGGTAGCGTGCAGCGGGGTAATTTGGCGGCTGTTGTCCAGAATTCTGCGGTCCCGGTATTTGCTGCCGCAAGGCTGTCGGTACACCTCGAGGGCTCGTGCTTCGAGATTCAGTATCCAGTATTCCTCTATCCCGTTGCGAGCATACATGGCTAGCTTTCTGGTGCGGTCAAACTCCACAGAGCTATCCGCCACCTCGACCACGAGCAGGGCCGTTTTCGGGTGGCTGTCACGGTAGTCTCGGGGGGAACCGACGACCACTGCGATGTCAGGCTCGGGCTCTGATCGGTCATCGACGGCCAGAGGAAGTTGTGCGCGAACGTCAAATCCTGAGCCAAAAGCAGCTCGGAGCGCTTCTTCGACCAAGCGTACTCCGGTACTGTGCAGGCTCCGTTGAGGTGCCATGTCCAAGATCTCTCCGTCGACAAGCTCCAAGCGCGTGCCGGGCCTGAATCCACCCGAGAGGATCATCTGCTCGTACTCGGTGCGCGTCCAGACATGAGTCCGATGAGCGGTGGCTGGCATTGGCTGGCGGCCTCGTGGAATGTCGGCTGAGTCGATGATCGGCGAGGGTCGACTACTGCGTCAAGGTGGGAGGCACGGGACGACAAATGACTGAGCTGACCCTCTTCGTCGGCTGGGGTGAGGTGGTGAAGCTCTACTACTGGCCGCACCTGCGCCCCCTCTACGAGTCCGGGCGGTTGATCCCGGTGATCGCCGAGACAGAGGCGAAATGCCGGGTGGTGCCCGGGCTGCTGCTGCCTTGGGGCTCGGTGGAGTTGGAGGAGATGATCTCCGCTGGCCGTTTCCGGCGCATCTTCATCCTCTCTCCCCCGGCGCTGCACCTGCCGCAGTTGTTGCACTGCGTGGAGCTGCTACGGTCTGCCGGGTCTCGCTGCGATCTGTTCGTGGAAAAGCCCCTGGGCCTCGACTACTCGGAGGCAGCTGCCCGTCTTCGCCGGCTCGACGCGACACCCCTCCCGGACGGGGTAGTGGTGCGCCACATCGATCACTACACGCAGAAATGGGCGGTGCGCTGGCTACGCGCCCATTTCGACGAGGTCACGGGGCTGCTCGGGCGGCTCACGGAGGTTCTGTTCGTCTCCCTGGAGCGCAGGGAGATCACCGACTCGCCCGTCTTTGCCGCAGGCTATGCCCGCGAGCACGGCATCCACGCCTGGGCTCTGCTCGATCATTGCATCCCGACCCTGGTACGCGAGGGACTGGACGTGGAGGCGGTGCACGCCTGGCGTCATCGGGACTGTCCCCCCATCTGCTCTGCCGAGAGCGCCTTCCGCATCGACTACCAGGCGCGCGGGCCGGCCCTGGCCGGGATGCCGGTGCGGATCTGCGCCGGCAAGGCGATGGCTGCCACCGACAAGCGGCTGGTGCTGCGCGGAGCCGATGCGGAGATCGTCGCCTACTTCAATAAGGACCGGATCTGCTACCGTGGCCCGGGTGGCGAGCGGTCGCTGGGTGACGACCCGCCAGACGACGACGGGGGATTGAACCGCCGGCCCGCCTACCGCACCATCATGGAAGGCATCTTCGAGCGGAATGCCGGAGAGGACGTGACCATCGGCCTCGAAGAGGGGCTGCTGGCCCTGGAGCGCATAGATCGCGCCGCTTCCCGTTTCCCCTCGCCGGTAGAGTACCCGCGGGGAGAGACGCCCCGGAAGATCGCCGGGCTGCTCGGCTGAGGGTCCCACGTGGCCAAGGTGCCCCCTCGGCAATTGCCCCGCCTGGGATGAGAGGGGATCCATGCCTGGAGCCGGCAGATTGGTACGGGGCTGTCGTCGGGAGCGCACCCTGCTTCTTCTTGCCCGATCGCCTGCCCGTTGCCCTGGGCTCTTCCGAGCCCGCTACTTGCCGTTGAGGTACTGCTCATCGCTGAACGAGTAGACCCAGCGAGGGCGAAACACCACGAGCACGGCCAAAGCCCAGCCGTTGAGGAATGCCTCGGGAAGGAACATCAGGGGGAAGTAGGGCAAAACCCTGTCGCTGAGCTCGGCGAAGCTGTAGGCACCGCTCGATACCAGCAGCCAGGTTACCAGGTAGCCGCAGGTTACTCCCACGAATCCGCCGGTCAGGAAGCCGTTGACAAGGACATAGACGAAGAACTGCTTGGGCAGGTACCAGCGGATCAGAATCAGCAGGATCTGCGTCAGGGTTACGGGAGCCACCCCGGCGACCACGGCATTCACCAGGAAGCCGTCCCAGCCCGAGCCGTTGTTGATGCAGAGGCCGGCCAGAGCCAGGGATGCGGCGATGACCGCCAGGGACCAGCCGAACATGAGGGTAACAGCGGTCAGCCCCAGCAGGTGGTAGGACAAGCCCGGCAACATGTCGGCATGCATATGCCAGAGGAGCAGCAACGCAACCGTAGCACCCAAATACACGTTCAGCTGCTCGGCGTTCCCGAGCCTGGACCAGGGGGCCATGCGCAGAGCGCTGATCAAAGCGAGCCCGTACAGGAGGGCCATCAGCCAGGTCAGAAGGGGGGGGAAGAGTGAGCTATCGACGGTCATGGTTCCTGACGGTATGCACGTAATCGGTCAACGATCATGGCCAAGGTGACATGCCATTCTATGGGGCGGCTCGACGCGACCCATGATCGTTCGCTGTCGTGTCTTGAATATTCCCATGGTGGGGATTTTCGAGGTCCCCTGAAATCCCCCTTCACTTCCGTTGCGGCGGATTCCTCTCTAAGATTGGCAACCATTGTAATGTTCCGCTAACCACCCGCGCTTCTCGCAACCGCCCCCGGGATTGTCGATGTTGCCCCTGATCGTCTGCGTTCCCTTCCTCGGCGCCCTGCTCCTTCCCCTAGCCGTCAGGCGGCTGAGGCTGCAGCCGGCATCGGCGGCCGGTGCAACCGCCGGACTCGCCCTTATCCTGCTGATCACCCGTATGCCCGCGGTGTACTCGGGACAGGTGCTGATCGAGAGCCATGATTGGATCCCGGCCATTGGTCTTGCCGCTTCGTTCCGGCTCGACGGACTCGGGCTCCTCTTCGCCCAGCTCATCCTCGTCATCGGGATGCTGGTGCTCTTCTATGCCCACTACTACCTGTCGGCGCACGAGGGCGGCCCCCGCTTCTATTCCTTTCTGCTGCTCTTCATGGGTGCCATGCTGGGCCTGGTACTCTCGGAGAATCTGCTCCTGATGCTCCTGTTCTGGGAGCTGACCAGCCTGTCCTCGTTCCTGCTGATCGGCTTTCGCCGGCGCGACAGCGAGGCGCGCCAGGGGGCGCGGCTTGCGCTCCTCATCACCGGCGGCGGAGGTCTCGCACTGCTCGCGTCCGTGCTCCTGCTCGGGCACCTGATCGGAAGCTACGAGCTTTCGGACCTGCTGGCAGCGGGGGGGCGGATCAAGCAGTCTGGGCTTTACCCATTGATTCTCGGTCTCTTCCTGCTGGGCGCACTCACCAAGTCCGCCCAGTTCCCCTTTCACTTCTGGCTGCCCCGCGCCATGTCGGCGCCTACACCCGTGAGCGCCTACCTGCACTCGGCGACCATGGTCAAGGCCGGGATCTTCCTGCTCGGGCGGTTTTCCCCGGTTCTCGCCGGGACGGATCTCTGGTTCTATTCGGTAGGTACGGCCGGACTCATCACCCTGTTGTTGGGTGCCTGGCTCGCCCTCTTTCAGCATGACCTCAAGGGCCTCTTGGCCTACTCCACCATCAGCCACCTGGGACTGATCACACTGCTCTTCGGCCTCGGTACTCCCCTGGGGGAGGTCGCCGCCGTCTTCCACATCATCAACCATGCCGTCTTCAAGGCGTCCTTGTTCATGGCGGCCGGCATCATCGAGCATGAGTGCGGCACCCGCGACATGCGCAAGATCAACGGCCTGTTCAAGTACATGCCCTACACGGCCCTGCTGGCCATGGTGGCAGCGGGCGCCATGGCCGGCGTGCCGCTGCTCAACGGCTTCCTGTCCAAGGAGATGTTCTTCGGCGAGACCCTCTACCTGCACTGGCTCGGAGAGGCCTCCTGGCATTGGCTTCTCCCCGCGGCAGCGGCCCTCGCGGGTGCGCTGGCGGTCGCCTACTCCCTGCGCTTCATTCACGATGTCTTCTTCAACGGGGAGCCTAAGGGACTGAGCAGGACACCCCACGAGCCACCGCGCTTGATGAAGGTACCCGTGGAAATCCTGGTGGTGCTGGTCGTCGCCGTTGGCACCTTTCCGGGCCTCACGGTGCGCCCGGTGCTCGAATCCGCGGCCCAGGCGGTGGTACAGCGCCCACTGCCGACCTTCAGCCTGGCCATCTGGCACGGCTTCAATCTCCCCCTCGTCATGAGCATTTTCGCGCTCGCGGGCGGTGCCCTGCTCTATGCAAACCGCCGATGGGTGTTCGCCACCCACGACCTCATCCCCTTTCGAGTGAGCGGCAAGGCCCTGACCGAGGGCATCTTGGAGCGCGTGTTCGAGGCCGGGCACCGCCTCGACGCCCTGATCGACAACCGCAGCCTGCCGCGTTATGTGCTTTTGCTCCTTTTCTGCTCCGTGGCGGCGGGAGTCGCCGGTTATTGGGGTGAGCCCATCGGCGGCGATGGCCCCATGACTCCGATCGGCCTGGATGTCCTGGTCGGCGGACTGCTGCTCGGGACGGGAGCAATCGCTACTGCAGTCTGGCATCGACACCGACTTCGCGCCCTGCTGCTGCTCGGACTCGTCGGGCTGATGGTCTCCCTGTTCTTCGCCCGCTTCTCTGCGCCGGACCTGGCCCTGACCCAACTCCTGATCGAGATCGCCACCCTGATCCTGATCCTGCTCGCCCTCTACTACCTGCCCCGGGGCACTAGAGCGCACTCCAGTCCCGCCCGGCGGGCGCGGGACGCCCTGCTCGCCCTGGCGGTCGGATCCGGAACGGCCGTCCTCTGCTACGCCATGCTCACCCAGGGGTCGGACAGCATCTCCGCCTTCCACCTGGCAGAGAGCAAGCCGGGCGGAGGCGGTACCAATGTGGTAAACGTGACCCTGGTGGACTTCCGCGGCTTCGACACCTTGGGCGAAGTAACGGTGCTCGGTATCGCGGCCCTCGGCATCCTGGGAATGCTGGACGGCATCTTCGTCCGGGGACCGGATCGAGACCCCCAAGGGAGGCCCTGGTCCCGCGATCCCCGCCCTTTGATCCTGGTCATCCTGTCCAGGCTGCTGCTGCCCATGGCCCTCCTGGTCGCCGTCTGGCTGTTCCTGCGCGGCCACAACGAGCCGGGGGGTGGGTTTATCGCGGGCCTGGTGGCCGGAGTCGCCCTGATCCTGGAGTACATCGCCGAGGGCAGCCGGGATACGGATCGGCGGATGCGCTGGAATCTCGTAGGTCTGATCGGAGTGGGAATATCGATCGCGACCCTCACCGGTCTCGGGAGCTGGCTGCTCGGGTATCCCTTCCTCACTAGCAGCTTCGGCTACCTGACCCTGCCGGTGATCGGCACCTTCGAGCTGACCAGCGTCATGCTCTTCGACCTGGGGGTCTTCCTCGTCGTACTGGGCACATTGCTGCTCGTTCTGTCCGGCATCGGGCGGCTGAGTCTCGCAGAGGAGGAGCATCCCTGATGGAGCTCGCGGTTTCCATTCTCGTCGGCCTGATGACCGCCAGTGGTGTCTACCTGATCCTGCGTCGGCGCACCTTCTCTGTCGTGCTCGGGATGTCCCTGCTCGGCTACGCAGTGAACCTCCTTCTGTTCGTCAGCGGCGGTCTGACCCTCGACAACGCTCCCCTGCTCGGACGGGGTTTTCGGGTCTACCCGGACCCCCTGCCCCAGGCCCTGGTGCTGACTGCCATCGTGATCGGGTTCGCCATGACCGCCTTCCTGATCGTGCTGGCCCTGCGCGCCCTGCGGGAGCTCGGTGACGACCGTGTCGACAGCGGAGAATCCTAGCCCGGTCTTGCATATGATTCAGGCATTCATCGGACTGGACCCCCGATGTCTCGAGCCAGTTAAAAGAGGAGACCGATCGATGTCCGAAGCCGCCCGGATTCACCACGTCAGTCTGATCGTCTCGGATACGAGCCGTGCCTTGGCCTTCTACCGGGACCTGATGGGGCTGACACTCGACACGACTCGTCCGGATCTCGGCTATCCAGGTGCTTGGCTATGGGTGGGGGAGCAACAGATCCATCTCTTGGAGCTACCGAATCCGGATCCCGTGCAGGGCCGCCCGCAGCACGGCGGACGCGACCGCCATTTGGCCCTGACGCTGAAGGATACCGAATCGTTCGCCCGGGACCTGGAGCAGGCGGGAATTCCCTTTACGCGGAGCCGCTCGGGGCGCCGCGCGCTCTTTTGCCGTGACCCGGACGGCAACGCGATCGAGCTGATGGAAGTCGCCTAGGGGCTGTTGACATTTGCCTGAGCGAGGGCGATTGCGAGGCATTTTTCGTGCTGGCAAGGCGCGGCGAGGAGGAATAGTGGACCTATTGCGACGAGCCGCAACGCGGTCAGCGCGGGAAAGGGCCGCAATCGGACCGTGAACGGTAATTGTCAACAGCCCCTAGAACCCCCGGTAATACCAAAGATTATCCCAGCCGGGGAGCGAATAGGGGGATGCGGATGGAGGTGTTTTTCCAGCTATGCCCGCCGCGTCCGTGCCGCGGGAAGGCGGAGGCTCTGCAGTGGATCGCGAGGTATCTTCCTGCCAGGGATCTGGCTCGAACCGCCATGGAGCCAGGTTGCGGAAGGCTTGGCGGTCACGCTCTATGTGCTCCATGAATGCCTCGTGGCGGCGCTGAGTCGCCTGGTCCCGTGCTTCCTTCTGTGCCGCCCCCCAGGGGTCGATCCAGCGTCGATGTGCATCCATCGCCTCCTTTTGGGCGCGCCGCCGGTCTTCACTCGCCTGCCGTTGTGCCCGAACCTCGGCGAGCCATTCGCTGATCGGCTCCGGCGGGGAAGCACCCGCAGGCGGAGCTGGGGGCTCCTGGGCCGAAACGGAGACGACGATGAGCAGTCCGGAGCAGAGGGCTAGCGTGAGTATTTGCAATTGTGGGGACATTCAATCCCTCGCACCGCCAAACCGGCTTGCATGAGACAGGGCGCGAACGAGTGAAGCGTTAATAAATTAACATATATCGAAATAATCAGGGGCACACTGCGGCAGATCAATTTTTGCTCAATCTCACCCTGGCGAAGGAGCACGTCTATTCCTGAGATAGGCCCAGCGTCCGGGGTGGGGATTCTTCAGGAGACTCGCTAAGTGCGGCTTGTGGGTGCCGGCGATCTCGCGCGCGATCGGGGTCTGGGCTGACGACTCCTGCAGCCACCCGAGCTCTGTGGCAATCGCCTTAGTCGATCAAAGCGTCTTCGAGGCGGCAACAGACCTGATCGCGGAGGCAGTTCAGGGCGTTCTGCTCCGTCACGGGCTTCCCGTCCGCCGTGGCGATGAAGAAGATGTCGTCCGCCTCGGCGCCGACGGTAGCGATCTTGGCGCTTTGCAGGCTGATTCCGCAGATGTCGAAAACGGCCCCAACAGCGGCGAGCAGACCCGGACGATCGAGTGTGACCAGACGCATGACCGTCCGGTCGTTGCGATCGTCCGTGGAGAAGCTCACCCTGGTCTTGGTCGGAAAATGGCGGAGCTGTCGAGGAACGGGGCGGGTTACCTGCAGATCCGGCTCTTCTTTCTCGGAGAGCTCCCGAATCAAGGCGTCTCGAATCTCCTGGATGTGCAGGTCATCGAGTATGGGTGAAGAGCCCCCCATGTCGAGCACGTAATAGGCGCTCAGTGTCATCGCATCGTCGGTCGTCATGATGCGCGCATCCATGACGCTCAGGCCGGAACGATCCAGCAAGGCTGTCGTGCGCGCGAACAGGTGCTCCCGGTCCGGCGAATAGATGAAGATCTCGGTGCCGCCTCTGTGGGTCAGGGAACGGATGACGACTAGCGGCAGCCACTCCTCGGACGCCTGGAGGATCGTCCTGGTCTGCCAGACGATCTCGTCCGGGGAGTTGTGCAGGAAGTAGTCGAGGCTGAACTTGATCCATAACGCCTTGCAGCGTTCGGCACTGATCCCGTACTTGGACAAAAGACGCAATGCCTCGGTCTGTTTCTGCTGGATCAGCTCGTCCTGTGCCTGGGGGTTTTCCAGACCCCGGATCAGGGCACGGCGGGTGGCATGGTAGAGGTCCCGCAGCAGGGAGTCCTTCCAAGAATTCCAGCGCTCAGGGTTGGTTCCTCTTATGTCGGCCACGGTCAGGAGGTAGAGGTAGTCCAGGCGCGTGGGGTCGCCCACATCCGCGGCGAATGTCTGGATGACCTCCGGATCGCTGGTGTCCTTGTGCTGTGCCGTCAGGGACATGATCAGGTGTTTCTCGACGAGCCAGGCGACGAGATGGCTGTCGTAGTCGGACAGGTCGTGGCGGAGGCAGAAATCCAACGCATCCCTGGCCCCGATGAGGGAATGGTCACCGCCCCGGCCCTTGCCGATGTCGTGGAACAGCCCGGAGAGACAAAGCAGCTCGATCTTGGGAATGGAACGTGCGATGGCGCTGCACAAGGGATACTCCGCCGCCCGCTCGGGGGCCAGGAAGCGCCGCAGGTTGCGCATCACCCGCAGACTGTGCTCATCCACGGTGTAGACGTGGAAGAGATCGTACTGCATGCGACCGACGACTTTCGCGAACATCGGGATGTAGGCGGCCAGCACACCGTACTCGTTCATCCGTTGTATTGCATTGGTAATGCCCGGGTGGCGCATGATCTCCATGAAGAGACCGCGGGCCCGTGGGTCCTTCCGCACCTGGTCGTCGATGAAGTGGAGATGCTCGCGAATCAGGCGTGTCGTACTGGCCCGTACCCCCTCGATCTCCGGGTGAGTGTGCAGGATATAGAAGACTTCGATGAGCGCGACGGGGTCGTGACGGAAGACTTCGTTCCCCGTCACCTCCAGAAAGCCGCTGCGCGACTGGAAGCGATCGTTGATTTTGACCGGCGGTCCGAGCCGATCATGGAGCAGGATGGCCTCCTGGAAAAGCTGCAGCAGCATCTCGTTGAGCCGATTGAGGCCCATGACGGTACGGTAATACCCCTGCATGAACTGCTCGACGCCCAGGGTTGCGCTCCGGTCGGCAAAGCCGAGCTCTTCGGCAAGGGTACGTTGGTAGTCGAACAGCAGCCGGTCTTCGCTGCGGCCCGTGAGACGATGCAGGGCGAACCGGATGCGCCAGAGCAGCCGCTGACCCTCCATCAGGGCCTGATGCTCGTCCTCGGTCAGGAAGCCGTGAGTGACCAGATCGTGCAGGGTCTCGGCGCCGAAGTGGCGCTTGGCCACCCAGCCGATCATCTGGATATCCCGTAATCCTCCGGGGTTCTCCTTGATGTTCGGCTCCAGATTGTAGGCGGTATCACCGAACTTGTGCCAACGCGCCTGCTGCTCGTGGATCTTGGCCTCGAAAAACTCCTCGCTCGGCCAGATCCGGTCTGGGGCGGTGGCTGCACGCATACGCTCGTACAGGGCCGGGGAGCCGGCGAGCAGGCGCGCCTCGATGAGGTTGGAGATGACCGTAGCATCGGCGCTGGCCACCTGCACACAGTCTTCCACGGTCCGAACGCTGTATCCCGGCTTCAGCCCGATGTCGAAGAGGAAGGTCACGAGGTCGGCACAGGGGGGGGCGAGGGCCTGTTGCTCGGCGTCCTCCAAGAGGATCATGATGTCCACATCCGAGCCCGGATGGAGCTCCTGGCGCCCGTACCCGCCGACCGCCACGAGCGACGCACCCGCCGCCGTCGGCATGTGCCGTCGCCATGACTCCAGCAACAAGGCGTCCACCAGGAGGCTTCGGGCCAGCAGGAGGTCGCCGATCTCCACCCCCTGGTCGTAGCACCGGAAAAGGTGCTGGGTGCCCTCGCTCAGTGTGCGGCGAAAGGCCGCGATCGGATTGGACTGGGAATTCAAAAGCCCCTGCAGCCTGTCCCGTGCCTGTGTCCAGCAGGCGGCTTGCTGCCCGCCATCCATCATCGAGAGCTCGTTTGCTCGCGCTCCTCGGCGCGCAGGGTCAGAATCTCGTGGCCGTCCTCCGTAACCAGTACCGTGTGCTCCCACTGGGCTGAGAGGCTGCGGTCCTTGGTGACCACCGTCCAGCCGTCCGGCAGCAGCTTGATGTGCCGCTTACCGGCATTGACCATGGGCTCCACCGTGAAGCACATGCCCGGCACCAGGATCATCCCCTCGCCGGGCTTGCCGTAGTGCAAGATCTGTGGCTCTTCGTGAAATTCGCGGCCGATACCATGCCCGCAGTACTCGCGCACCACCGAGTATTGCCTTCCCTCGACAAGACTTTGTATGGCATGGCCGATGTCCCCGAGGGTGGCACCGGGCCTGACCTGAGCGATGCCGACCAACATGGCCTCCCGGGTAACCTTGGAGAGGCGCCGGGCGAGGATGGACGGCTCGCCGACGAAGATCATCTTGCTGGTGTCACCGTGGTAACCGTCCTTGATCACCGTGATATCGATGTTGAGGATGTCTCCCTTCTTGAGCCTCTTGTTGCCCGGGATGCCGTGGCACACCTGATGGTTGACCGAGGTGCAAATGGACTTGGGAAATCCCCGGTAGTTCAGAGGGGCCGGAACGACGCCTTGCACATCTACCATGAAATCGTGGCAGATATGGTCGAGCTCGCCGGTGGTGATGCCCGGGCGAATATGCTCATCGACCATTTCCAGGACCTGAGCGGCAAGGCGGCCGGCAATGCGCATCTTAGCGATCTCTTCGGCTGTCTTTACGGGTACGCTCATACTGCGGGAGGTTGCATCCACGTTAGCTAGAAAGGACCTGGAAAAGATTTAGTAGGCTGCTGGAGAATTGCTCGAACGAGACCAGCTATGGTATAAAAAGGGTGGCAGTTCGGCAAACGGGCCGCCACGTTGCCGTGGCAAATTGCGAAGCGGCAACCCACGGGAGCGAAAAACGTCAGTTTTTCGCTTTATTTTTGGGCTACCGGGCTGCTCCATGTTTTGGAGCTGATCTCTGACCGCGAGCAACGGCATCGGTCGGAGAGCCGGCCCTCTGTAAACCACACACGTATCGACACGGTGAGCCGGGTGCCCTGGATACGGGTTGCTCGCCGGGATGCGTGGAGGCCAAACCCGAGTTTGACGAGGTCGAAACAATGAGCGGTGTTTCCATGCGCGAGATGCTGGAGGCGGGTGTTCACTTCGGACACCAGACCCGTTATTGGAACCCGAAGATGGCAGCCTACATCTTCGGCCAGCGAAATAAGATCCACATCATCAACCTGGAGAAGACCCTGCCCCTGTTCCAGGAGGCGATGAGCTATCTCGGCACCCTGACCGCCAACGGTGGCAAGGTCCTCTTCGTCGGCACCAAGCGGGCGGCCCGGGATGCCATCCGCGAGCAGGCCCTGCGTTGCGGCATGCCCTTCGTCAACCACCGTTGGCTGGGCGGTATGCTTACCAACTTCAAAACGATCCGGGAGCGTATCAAGCGCCTGAAGGAGCTCGATGCCATGTTCGAGGACGGAACGGTCGATCGCTTCAGCAAGAAAGAGGCTCTGGGCCTGAGCCGCGAGCAGGCCAAGCTGGAGCGGAGCCTCGGAGGAATCAAGAACATGGAAGGGCTGCCGGATGCCTTGTACATCGTGGACGTGGGTCATGAGAAGATCGCCGTGACCGAGGCCAACAAGCTCGGGATCCCGGTGGTCGGCGTGGTCGATACCAACAACGATCCGGGCTTTGTGGACTATGTCATCCCGGGCAACGATGACGCCATCGGTGCGGTGCGTCTCTACATCGAGGGAGCAGCCTCGGCGGTGCTGGATGGGCGCTCGACTGCCGCTGCAATGGCCACGCGAGCTGAGGACGATTTCGTGGAAGTCGGCGACAAGCTGGTCGAATCCGAGCCCGCCGGGCCCGAAGTGGAAAAAAATCCCGAGCAAACGAAATCTGTAGAAGGGTAGCAGCCATGGCCGTTACAGCCGCGTTGGTAAAGGAGCTTCGGGAGCGCACCGGGGCCGGAATGATGGAGTGCAAGAAGGCCTTGGTGGAAACCGGTGGGGACATCGGTTCCGCCATCGAGCTGATGCGAAAGTCGGGACAGGCAAAGGCCGAGAAGAAGGCGGGGCGGATTGCCGCCGAAGGTATGATCGCAATGGCTGTCGCCGGCGATGCGAAGCGGGGTGTCATGATCGAGGTCAACTGTGAGACCGATTTCGTCGCCAAGGACGCGAGCTTTGCAGCCTTCACCGAAGCGGCGGCCGCACGCGTGCTGGCGACGGAGGTGGCGACTGTCGGCGAGCTGGGCGCTCTCCCCTTCGAGGAGGGTGGGGCGACCAGCTTCGCGCAGGCCCGTGAGGCCTTGGTAACGAAGATCGGTGAGAACATCCAGGTACGCCGTTTGATTCGTTTCGACGAGGTGCAGGGGGCACTCTACAGCTACCGCCACGGCGTGCGCATCGGCGTCCTGGTAGAGATCGAAGGCGGTGATGCCGTCCTCGGCAAGGACATCGCCATGCACATCGCAGCTACCAATCCCATGTGCGTGAGCGCAGACGAGGTGCCTGCGGAAACGATGGAGAAGGAAAAGGAGATCTTTCGGGCTCAGGCATTGGAGAGCGGCAAGCCCGAGAAGATCCTGGAGAAGATCGTCGAGGGGCGGGTGCGAAAGTACCTGGAAGAGGTGACCTTGCTCGGCCAGGCATTCGTCAAGGATACGGACCTGACGGTGGAGAAGCTGCTCCGGCAGAATGGCGCAAAGGTCCTGCGCTTCGCCCGCATCGAAGTCGGTGAGGGTATCGAGAAGAAACAGGAGGATTTCGCAGCCGAGGTCATGGCCCAGGCCCGCCGCAACTGACGGGAGGTTTCCAGCCAGTGTCGGCACCCAGGTATCGTCGCATCCTTCTCAAGCTCAGCGGCGAAGCCCTGATGGGGAGTGGTGCCTACGGCATCGATCCGGGCGTCTTGGGACGTCTGGCCGAGGAGGTGCGTGCCCTTGTGGCCGCGGGCACGCAGGTGGCACTGGTCATAGGCGGCGGGAACCTATTTCGGGGCGCGGGGCTGGCGCAAGGCGGTATCGACCGGGTCACGGGCGATCACATGGGCATGTTGGCCACGGTCATGAACTCGCTTGCCATGGGGGACGCGCTCGCGCGCCTCGGTGTGCCGGCGCGGGTCATGTCGGCTCTGAAGATCGAAACCGTCTGCGAGCACTACGTTCGCCGCCGTGCCCTGCACCACCTGGACGAAGGGCGTGTGACCATCTTTGCCGCCGGGACTGGAAATCCTTACTTCACGACGGATTCGGCCGCGAGCCTGCGGGCTGTGGAGATCAGTGCCGACCTGCTCGTCAAGGCGACCAAGGTCGACGGCGTCTATTCGGCAGATCCACTGAAGGATCCGGGGGCGGTGTACTATGGTCGCCTGACTTACAATCGAGCCTTGCGGGAAAACCTCCGCGTCATGGATGCCACAGCCATCATTCTGTGCCGGGACAACGGCATTCCAATGCGGGTGATGAACATCCACGAGCCGGGGGCATTGATGCGACTGGCTGGCGGTGAGGAGATCGGCTCCCTGGTGGAGTCTGGGGAATGAGATGATCGACGACATCAAGAAAGACGCCGCGGAGAGAATGGGCAAGAGTCTGGAATCCTTGCGCCATGAGCTGGCTAAGATCCGGACCGGGCGCGCCCATCCCTCGTTGCTCGACCACTTGGTGGTTTCCTACTACGGCTCGGAGGTACCCATCAAGCAGGTGGCAAACATCACGGCCGAGGATGCCCGTACTCTGGCGGTGACACCCTGGGAGAAGAGCATGGTTCAGGCGGTGGAGAAGGCCATCATGCAGTCAGACCTCGGACTCAACCCCAATACGGCGGGGATGGTGATCCGGGTTCCCATGCCGCCCCTGACGGAAGAGCGCCGGCGCGAGCTGATCCGGGTTGCCCGCCACGAGGCGGAGCAGGGCCGCGTCGCCATCCGCAACATCCGGCGCGATGCGAACCACGAGCTCAAGGAGGCGGTCAAAGAGAAGCTGATATCCGAGGACGAGGAGCGTCACGGCGAGGAGCTGATCCAGAACCTGACCGACAAATACGTCAAGGAGATCGACCAAGTACTCGCCGAGAAGGAAGAGGACCTGATGTCCATTTGATCTGCCCGTTTCCATCGCGAGCTGTGGATACCGACACATCGGCGGCCAATGAAGAGACCATCCTGCGGGTGCCGCGGCACGTGGCGATCGTCATGGATGGAAACGGGCGCTGGGCGTTGCAGCGAAAGCTGCCGCGCACGGCCGGACACAGGGCCGGAGTCAAGAGTGTCCGAGCGGTCGTGGAAGAGAGCGTTCGCCAAGGCATCGGTGTCCTGACCCTGTTCGCCTTCAGCAGTGAGAACTGGCGGCGTCCGAAATCCGAAGTGACCCTCCTCCTGGAGCTGTTCATGAGCACCTTGCGCGCCGAGGTGAATCGCCTCAACGCGAACGGCGTGCGGCTTCGCATCCTGGGCGAGCGAGGCGCCTTCCCGGAGAAGCTGCAGCGGCGCATCGCCGAGGCAGAGCAGGCGACCGGCGACAACTGTTCCCTGTGGCTCCAAATCGCGGCCAACTACGGGGGACGCTGGGACATCGTACAGGCATCGCGGCGGCTGGCCGCTCAAGCACAAGATGGCCGTATCGCCCCGGAGGACGTGGATGAGCAGCTCTTCTCCAGCCTCTTGTCGTTTCCGGACCTTCCGGACCCCGATCTGTTCATCCGCACGGGCGGGGAGCAGCGGATCAGCAACTTCGTGCTTTGGCAGGCCGCATACAGTGAGTTCTATTTCAGTGAGCTCATGTGGCCCGATTTCGGAGCCGAAGCCTATCGGGAAGCGCTGGCCGATTTTGCCCGCAGACAGCGCCGCTTCGGTTTCACCGGTGCGCAGATTGGTACGGGTGTCGACGACGCTGCCGATTCCCCAGAGGATGCGTAGAGGGTCGACACACCCCGAAAGGGGAGCCTGCGCCGAGCCGCGAAGCTCGCCCGATATCAACGCCTTGCTTCCGGGCTTCGCACCTTTGCGACGCGCGGAGAGTGATTCATCGGAACCGCCCTGCACCCCCTTTACCCTCGGGTCTTGGGTAGCGGGGTAGGAGCAGTCGTGCAGCCAAGCAAGCTGCATCAGCGGACTCTGACTGCGCTGATTATCATACCGGTGCCGATCGCGGCTGTCCTGCTGCTGCCTACAGAATACCTCGCCCTCTGCCTCGGACTGATTCTGCTATTGGCGGCCTGGGAGTGGGCCGCCCTCTCCGGCCTCGTCTCCGTCGTTGGACGCCTTGCCTATACCGCCCTGCTCGCCGTGAGTCTAATGGCCCTTTGGCACCTTCTCCCCCACCGGTGGTTTCTGTACCTCACCGAAGCGTCGGTGGTGTTCTGGTGCGCCGTTACCTCTTTTCTGCTTCGGGTGCGCGCCATCGAGCGTAAATCCGGACCGGACCCGGCAACCGCCCTGGCAGGGTTGGCGGTGCTGATCGGCCCCTGGGTTGCAATCGTCCAACTCCACACCTACCCATCGGTCGGCCCTTATCTGGTACTCTTGTTGTTCGCGCTCATCTGGACCGCGGACATCCTGGCCTATTTTGCGGGGCGTCGCTGGGGCCGGGCGAAGCTGGCGCCCAGGCTCAGCCCGGGCAAGACTCGCGCCGGCGCCTACGGGGCCGTTGGTGGCGCTGCCCTGTACGGCCTCGTCTCGGGCTGGATCCTGGCCGTGCCCACCCTGCACATCCTGCTGATGGTCGTGCTGTTCGTCCTGGTCGTGTCGGCTTCGATAATGGGGGATCTTTTCGAGAGTTTCGTCAAGCGCCGCCGGGACCTGAAGGACTCGGGGCATCTCCTGCCGGGGCACGGCGGCCTGCTCGATCGCATCGACAGCTTGACCGCGGCCGCGCCACTGTTCACGCTGGGTATTTTATGGTTGGAGGCGCATCTATGATCGGCGTCACCATACTCGGCTCCACCGGCTCCATCGGCGTAAGCACCCTGGATGTGGTGGGGCGCCATCCCGACAGGTTTCGCATCATTGCCCTGACGGCCAACCGGGACGCGGACGGGATGGCCCTGCAGTGCCGCCGCCACCGGCCAGAGTATGCGGTCATGGCGGACCCCGCCGCAGCGAGCAGGCTCAGGTTGCGGCTGACCGGGATGCAGAAGCCCCCGGAAGTGCTCGCCGGGGCGGAGGCGTTGAAATCCGTAGCGGCCTTACCTCAGGTCGATTATGTAATGGCGGCGATCGTCGGTGCCGCAGGTCTCCTGCCGACACTCGCGGCGGCGCGGGCCGGAAAGCGGGTGCTGCTCGCCAACAAGGAGGCCCTGGTGGTCGCCGGAACCCTCCTGATGCAAGCCGTCGAGGACAACGGGGCCAGGCTCTTGCCCATCGACAGCGAGCACAATGCGGTGTTTCAGTGCCTGCCCCGCGAGTACCAAGATGGACAACACGGGCTGCGCCAGCTGGGCGTCGAGCGGATTCTGCTCACCGCCTCTGGAGGGCCTTTTCGGGACACGCCCCTGGACCGCTTAACGGCGGTCACCCCCGAGGAGGCCTGCGCACACCCGAACTGGGACATGGGGCGCAAGATCTCGGTGGACTCGGCAACCATGATGAACAAGGGCCTGGAGCTCATCGAGGCCTGCTGGCTGTTCGGTACCGATCCCGGGCGAATACAGATCCTGGTGCATCCGCAGAGTGTGATTCATTCCCTGGTGCAGTACCGAGACGGATCCTTGTTGGCGCAACTGGGAAATCCGGACATGCGAACCCCCATCGCCCATGCCCTTGCCTGGCCTGGACGGGTCGATTCCGGTGTCGCCTCCCTCGATCTTCTCGCGGTCGGCAGACTCGATTTCCGCCCGGCGGAGCCGGATCGTTTTCCCTGCCTGGACCTGGCCTATCGCGCCGCCACCGAAGGCGGCTCCTGTCCTGTCATTCTGAACGCGGCGAACGAGGTGGCAGTCGCCGCATTCTTGGACCGGCGTATTTCCTTCACGAATATCGCGACCCTGGTCGCCAGAATACTGGATCAGATCCCCGCCGAGCCCGTCGACGGATGGGAGGTCGGTCAACTGCTCGACCTCGATCGCCAAGTGCGGGAGAGAGCGGAACAAAATCTCACTCGGTTGGTCGGATAAGCGGATGCAGGATCTATTGCTCACCGCTGGCTCCTTCCTCGCTGCCTTGGCGATTCTCATCGCGGTCCACGAATTCGGGCACTTCTGGGTTGCCCGCAAGCTCGGCGTCAAGGTATTGCGCTTCTCCATCGGTTTTGGCCGGCCTCTGCTGAAGCGTGTCAGCCCGCGCGATGGCACCGAGTATCTGTTGGCCGCCGTTCCGCTGGGCGGATACGTGAAGATGCTGGACGAGCGTGAGGGACCTGTGCCGGCCTCTGAGCAGCACCTGGCCTTCAACAGGCAGAAGCTGTGGAAACGCGCGGCCATCGTCACCGCCGGCCCCCTCTTCAACTTCCTGTTCGCCATCCTCGCCTATTGGTGCATCCTCGTTGCCGGGGATACGGGCATGCGGGCCCTCGTCGGCGAGGTGGCCCCCGGATCCATCGCGGCCGATGCGGGATTCTCCACCGGCGATGAGCTGTTGGCGGTTGCCGACCGACCGCAGATGCCCACCTGGGATTGGACGCTGGTCGCCCTCATGGTCGAGGTCTTGAAGGGAGAAGATCTGCCCGTACGGGTGCGCGATGAGGGGGGCATGGAGCGGCTGCGGGTCCTGAACGGAAAGGAGCTTTCCCGACTTCCCGTCGATTCGGAGATCCTTTTCAATCTGGGATTGTCTCCTGCTTGGCCGCAGTCGTCGGCACAGATCGGAGAGCTTTCCCCGGGGGCACCGGCCGAGCAGGGGGGGCTGCGATCGGGCGATCTGATCATCCGTGGCGAGGGCAAGGACATCGGCAGTTGGGGCGACTTTGTCGATCTGGTTCGGGCGCACCCCGGAGACGAGCTGCGTCTGGAGGTGGAGCGAGGTTCGGAACAACTGGAAATCTCGGTGACTCCAATGACCGTCGAGGAGGCCGGCCGCAAGATCGGGCGGATCGGTGCCAAGCCGCAACCCCCTCCGCAGAGCCTGCTCGATCGGTACCAAACCCTGGTCCGACTTGGGCCGCTCGCGGCGGCTGGAGCCGCCGTCGGTGCGACCGCGGACATGAGTCTGCTGACCTTGCGCATCATCGGGCGCATGCTCGTTGGACGGGCTTCGGTCAAAAACATCGGCGGCCCCATCAGTATCGCTGAAGCGGCTGGGAAGACGGCAGGCCATGGCCTGGGATCCTTCATCAAATTTCTCGCCATGGTCAGTATCAGCCTCGGCCTGATCAACCTGTTCCCCATCCCGATCCTGGACGGGGGGCATCTGCTCTACTTCGCCATCGAGGCCGTCAAAGGCAGCCCCCTCTCAGAACAAGCGCAGCTACAAGGGCAACGGGTGGGTCTGGCCCTGCTCATCGCGCTCATGACGCTGGCCTTCTACATCGACATCTCACGCTTGCTCGGCGAATAGGGGATACGTACTCCATTCCTTCCGCTATTTCGTTCGCGGGCCCCTTAACATATACTTGGATACTTTCGAAAACGCCGCGTGGAAGCGCGGTGTCCCAAGTATTCTCCCAGGGGGCAGTATTTGAGCGCATACAAGAGACTAGCCCAGACGGGCAGGTTGCCGCTCGGTCCGGTGCTGCTCATCACCCTGATGTTGATGAATGCGTCCGTGCTCGCGCAGCAGTTTCGGATCTCCGACATCCGGGTAGAAGGCCTACAGCGTATCTCCGCGGGAACCGTATTCAATTACCTCCCTGTCCAGGTCGGGGACACAACCACGGATGCGGTTACCGCAAAGATCATTCGCACCCTCTATGCCACCGGCTTCTTCAAGGACGTGAAGGTGGAGCGCGACGGGACGGTGCTGGTTATCCAGGTGCAGGAGCGCCCCGCTATCGCCGAGATTAATATTACCGGGAACAAGGACCTGGAAACGAAAGCCCTGAAGGAGGGCCTTAAGGACATCGGCTTGGTCGAGGGCCAAACGTTCGACCGCTCGGTCCTGGACCGGATCGAGCGGGAGCTCGAGCGCCAATACTATGCGCACGGGAAGTACGGTGTCGTGATCCAGTCCACCGTGTCTCCCTTGGAGCGAAACCGTGTCGCCGTGTCCATCGACATCACCGAGGGTCAGACGGCCCGCATCAAACAAATCAACATCATCGGAAACAAGGCATTCAAGGAAAAGAAGTTGATCGAGCTGTTCAAGCTCGGCCCCACCAACTGGTTTTCCTTCTATTCCAAGAACGATCAGTACTCGAAGCAAAAGCTCAGCGGCGACCTGGAGACATTGCGCTCCTTCTATCTCGACCGGGGATATATCCAGTTCGAGATCAAGTCCACGCAAGTCTCCATCAGCGCGGATAAAAAGGACATCTATGTCACCATCGTCATCCACGAAGGTGATGTATTCAAGGTCAGCGATATCAAGCTGGCCGGGGAGCCCTCCGTGCCTGCGGAGCAGCTCTTTCCCTTGATCGAGATGCGCCGCGGCGATGTCTTCTCGCGCAAGGTTACGACCGAGAGCGCCGAGCGTATCTCGAAAAAGCTCGGCGGTGAAGGCTACGCCTTTGCCAACGTCAACACGATCCCCGAGATCGATGAGAAGAACAAGCAGGTCGCAGTGATCTTCTTCGTCGACCCGGGCAAGCGCGTTTACGTTCGGCGCGTGAATACCAAGGGGAACACCCGCACTCGAGACGAGGTACTACGCCGCGAGATGCGGCAAATGGAAGCGGCCTGGTTCTCGGAAGAGCTGGTCAGCCAATCCCGGGAGCGCCTGCAGCGCCTGGGCTACTTCGATGAGGTGAACATCGAGACACCGGCGGTGTCGGGCTCGGCGGACGAAGTGGACGTGAACGTGACGGTCGTCGAAAAGGATTCCGGCAGCCTCCTGGCCGGCCTCGGCTACTCCCAGTCCCAAGGCATCATATTCAGCTCCAGCATCACTCAGAATAACTTCCTGGGGACCGGGAAACGGGTTTCTTTCGCCTTCAACAATAGCAGTGCCAATCGGATATATCAGCTCGCCTATACCAACCCCTACTATACGATCGATGGTATCAGCAGAGGATTCGAGCTCTCCTACCGCGAGACGAACTATTCCGATCTCAACAGTATCGACTACCTCACGGACGTGGGCATTGCCGGAATGAGCTTCGGTCTTCCAATCTCCGATACGAGTCGGGCCGGTTTCGGAATACGTTATCAATACACGAATTTCACCCCGGGTTACTCACTCTTGGCGCAGCAGTTTGCGATCGAGAACGGAGAGCGATACAACGATTACATCCTATCCGCAACCTATACCAACGATTCTCGAGATACGGCGGTTTTTCCGACCAAAGGCGCCCTGCAATCTCTCCGTGCGGAGGTGGCGGTACCCGGGAGCACTCTGGAATATTATCGATTGACCTATGTGCATCGCCGTTACATATCCCTGACCAGACGTTTCACCCTCTCCTTGAATGCGGACCTGGGTTACGGCGACGGTTTCGGCGACACCCAGGGCCTTCCGTTTTTCAGCAACTTCTTTGCCGGAGGCCCCAGAACTGTCAGGGGTTGGGCGGAGAATACACTGGGGCCACGGGAGACCACGCTGGACGAGAATCCCACTGGAGGAAACATCAAGATCGTCGGCAGCATGGAGCTCTTCGCGCCGCCGCCCATCGAGGGAGATTTCGCGAAGACCTTGCGCCTCGGGGCCTTCTTCGATTTCGGTAACGTCTGGACGACCAGCAATCCGCAGCTCGGCACCGTCGATCTTGTCGCTCCGACGGGATTCAGTCTGAGCGACATTCGCTATTCCGCCGGGTTGTCCGTTACCTGGTTGTCGCCCATCGGCGCCTTATCCGCCAGCCTCGCCTATCCGATCAACCCCAAGGACGGGGACGACACCCAGACGTTCCAGTTCGGAATCGGACAGACCTTCTGAGGGGAGCCTAGAGAACGTGAGCAGATTTCTCGTACCTCTGTTGAGCATCGGGCTCTGTGTTGCGGGGACCTCGGTTTCAGCAGCTACTACGGACTACCGGATCGCGGTGATCGACCCTACGCGGATCGTAGAGCAGTCTCCCCAGTACGAGGCCGCACGCGCTCAGCTGCAAGAGGAGGTGGGGGATCGCGAGAAGAAGCTCATCGAGCAGCAAAAGCAGATCGCCGAGCTTCAGAAGAAGCTCAAGAAGGACGCGGCGCTGATGAGCGAAGAGGAGATCCAGCGCCTCCAGAACGACATCCGCAACCGCGATCGCAAGGCCAAGTACGCCCAGGCGGAGCTCCGTGAAGACTTTTCCCTGCGCCAAAACGAGCTTCGCACCACGTTGGCCAAGCAGGTCGAAGAGGTAGTCACGGAGCTGGCGCGTGACGAGAACATCGACCTGATCATCAGCGAAGGTCTGGTCTATTACAGCAAGCGCATGGACATCTCCGATCAAGTGATCGAGCGATTGAAGGCGAAATTCAAGGCCAAGTAAGGCACCTGCAGAACCTGCTGCGTATCTCCCAAGGGTTGCGGTGATGAAGCTCCAGGAGCTGGCGGACCATCTCGCTGTCGAGCTGCATGGCGACGGCGATCTCCTCGTGCATCGGGTGGATACCCTGGCGCGGGCAGACGGTGGGAGCTTGTGTTTCTTCGGCGACCGCAGGTATCGGGCAGAGCTCGGTGTGACCCGGGCGGTGGCCGTGATCCTGGCGGAGGAGGACCTGGGGCTCTGCCCAGTCGCAGCTCTGGTGAGCACCAATCCCTACCTGACTTACGCCAAGGCGGCGCGGTTGCTGCATCCTGAGCCCGCGGTTGTCGGGGGTCGCCATCCGAGCGCGGTGGTGGCAGACAGCGCCCGCATCGATCCGTCGGCCTGGATCGGTGCCACGGCCGTGGTCGAGGAAGATGCGGAGATCGGTCCAAGGGTGTTCGTCGGCCCGGGAAGCATCGTCGGTGCCGGATGCAGAATCGGTGCGGACAGCCGCCTCGTTGCGCGGGTTACCCTCTGCACAAGGACACGGGTCGGCAAACGTGTCCTGCTGCAGCCGGGCGCGGTCATCGGTCGTGAGGGTTTCGGTTTTGCCAAGGACGGGGAGTGCTGGGTGCGCATCCCCCAACTGGGAGGTGTGCGCCTCGGCGATGACGTGGAGATCGGGGCCAACACCACGGTGGACCGTGGGGCCTTGGAAGATACGCTGATCGCCGATGGGGTCAAGCTGGATAATCTCATCCAGATCGGACACAACTGCAGCATCGGCGAGCACACCGCAATGGCGGCCTGCTCCGGAATCTCGGGCTCCACCGAGATCGGAAGAAACTGCACCCTCGGAGGGGCCGTCGGCATGGCCGGTCACCTCAGGATCGGAGACAACGTACACTTTACCGGCATGGCGATGGTCACACGCTCTTTCACCGAGCCCGGGGTCTACAGCAGCGGGATTCCGGCCATGCCGAGCGTGGAGTGGCGGCGTAACGTGGCCCGCTTTCGGCACCTCGATGAGCTTGCCCGCCGCTTGAAGGGCCTGGAAGAAAAACAAGATCGAACGAATCCCGAACAGCAGGAGACGCCCCAGTGAAGTCTGCACCTGTGTACGCCCTTTCCCGCAGGGTGATCGGATCCGGGGAAAGTCGGAGGTAGCATTGAGCACGATGGACATCCACAGGGTGCTGAGCCTGTTGCCGCACCGCTATCCTTTCCTGCTGATCGATCGGGTGATCGACTTCAAGCCGGACGAATATCTGGTCGCCGTGAAGAACGTCACCTTCAACGAGCCCTATTTCTCCGGTCATTTCCCAGTGCGTCCGGTCATGCCGGGCGTCTTGATCATCGAGGCCATGGCCCAGGCGACGGGTCTTCTCGCCATGGAGTCGCGTTTCGACGAAGTGGGCCAGAGGGCACTTTACTATCTGGCCGGTATCGACAAGGCGCGCTTCAAGCGTACGGTGGAGCCAGGCGACCAACTGACCCTCGACGTGCGGCTGAAGAAGGTGCGAAGGGGGGTGTGGCTGTTCAGCGGTGAGGCCTGCGTGGATGGGCAGATCGCGGCTACCGCCGACATCATGTGCACGGCCCGGGACACTTGACTTCGATCCATCCCACCGCCGTCATAGACCCGACGGCTGAGCTCGACACCGGCGTCGAGATAGGCCCCTATTCAGTGATCGGCCCCCGGGTCCGCATCGGGGCCGACACCAGAATCGGGCCCCATGTGGTCATCCGCGGACCGACTCGCATGGGCTCCGGCAATCGCATTTTTCAGTTCGCCTCGGTGGGGGAGGACCCCCAGGACAAAAAGTACAGCGGGGAAGAGACCTTCCTCGAGATCGGCGACGGCAATGTGATCCGCGAGTATGCGACCCTGCACAGGGGCACGGTCCAAGATACCGCGGTAACCCGCATCGGCAGCGGCAATCTCTTCATGGCCTACACCCACGTCGCCCACGATTGCCGAGTCGGCGACAAGGTGATCATGGCCAACGCCGCCTCCCTCGCCGGACACGTGGAGGTCCAGGACTGGGCCATCCTGGGTGGCTTCACGATCGTCCATCAGTTCTGCCGAGTCGGAGCCCACTGCTTCTGTGCCATGGGCTCGGTCGTCACCAAGGACGTGCCTCCGTACGTGATCATCGGCGGCCATCCGGCCGAGCCCCGCGGCATCAATGCCGAGGGACTGCGCCGGCGGGATGTCGAGGCAGCGGCCATCCAGCAGCTCAAGAGCGCCTACCGGATGCTGTACATGTCCAACCGCAAGCTCGAGGATGCCGTGGCCGCCATGCGTGCGCTCGGCGATGCCCGGGTAGACCAGATCGCGGACTTCGTCGCCGACAGATCCCGCAGCATCGTGCGTTGATGAAGATAGGGATCGTGGTCAACGAGCCTTCCGGCGATCTGCTGGGGGCTGCTGTCGCTCGCGAGCTCAAGATCCGAGTGCCGGATGCACTCATGAGAGGTGTTGCCGGACCGCAGTTGCAGGCCGCCGGCTGCGAGACACTCGTGCCCATGGAACGGCTTTCGGTCATGGGACTGATCGATCCACTGCTCCGCCTGGGCGAGCTGCTTCGCATCCGACGGGATCTGATCCGGTATTTTCTCGATTGGCGCCCCGATGTCGTCATCGGTGTGGATGCACCCGACTTCAATCTGCGGATGGAGCGGCGCCTGCGCGCCGCAGGAATCCGAACCGTCCACCTAGTCAGCCCTACGGTTTGGGCTTGGCGCACCGGACGCGTCAGGACGATACGCAAGTCCGTGGACTTGATGCTGAGCATCTTTCCCTTCGAGGAAGATTTCCTGCGCCGACAGGGAGTGCCTGTCCGTTACATCGGCCACCCGCTCGCCGACGAGATTTCTCTCCAGTGCGATCCTGAGCCTGCGCGCACTCGGCTTGGACTGCCGCCGGATGGCCCGGTCCTGGCCTTGCTTCCGGGCAGTCGGGTGAGCGAAATGAGACTGCTCGCGGGACCCTTCCTGCAAACTGCCCGCTGGTGCCTTCAAAGGTGCCCGGATCTGCGCTTCGTCGTTCCCCTGGTAACGCCGACCCTTCGTGAGATCTTCACCGCGACCCTCCAGCGTGAGGCCCCCGCCCTTCCGGTCACACTGGTAGATGGCCGCAGCCGGGACACGATCGCTGCCGCCGACTGCGTGCTCACCGCATCCGGAACCGCGACCCTGGAGACCCTTCTGATCGGCCGTCCCATGGTCGTCGGCTACCGGATCAGCCCCCTCACCTACCGCCTGATCTCCGGCCTGAGGCTGGTGAAGGTGCCCCACGTCGCCATGGCGAATCTGCTGGTCGGGCGCGAGCTGGCTCCGGAATTTATCCAGGACCTTTGTCGAGCCGAGCTGATGGGGCCCGCCGTCCTCGGTTTCCTCGAAGATCCACAGCGGGCGCGCGACGTGCCGGCGGCGTACCTGAAGGTCCGCGACCAGCTACGCCGCAACGCGGCCAGTGAGGCCGCTGACGCCGTGCTGGAGCTGGTCGGGAGGGGCACGACTTGAGGGAGAATCCGCTCATCGCGGGAGTCGACGAGGCGGGTCGTGGGCCGCTGGCCGGACCGGTCGCCGCGGCGGCCGTCATCCTGGACCCCGAGCGGCCCATCGCAGGATTGGCGGATTCCAAACGCCTCACACCGCTTCAGCGCGAGGCCCTGAATCCGGAGATCCGGGACAAGGCCCTGGCCTTCGCCGTTGCCTTCGCCTCAGTCGAAGAAATCGACCGCATCAACATCCTGCAGGCATCCCTTCTCGCCATGCAGCGTGCGGTGGAGAACCTGGGCGTGACCCCGCAGAGAGTGCTGGTGGACGGCAACCGCTGTCCCCGTCTCGCCTGCGAAGTCGAGGCCATCGTACGGGGAGACTGCAGCGTACCCGCCATCAGTGCGGCGTCCATCCTTGCCAAGGTCGCCCGTGACCGGGAAATGCTGGTGTTGGACGGAGCCCACCCGGGCTACGGCTTCGCCCGTCACAAGGGATATCCGACCCGCGAGCACCTGGCCGCGCTGCGCGAGCTCGGACCCTGCGTCCTGCATCGGCGCTCCTTCCGTCCGGTGCGTCTCCTGCTGGAAGGGCGCCCTGCCGGGATGCCCTCGTAATTTGGGAATTACCGGCAGCAGCCCGCATCCGGGCATCGTCTTCGAAGCTCGCGGCCCCCATCGCGGCCCCAAGTGCACCCGGGAGGAGGCAATCGCCCTTGCGCAGCGATCGGCTTTTTGCTTCCATCGGCCCATGACGAGCCCGATCCGCCAGCTTCCGGCACAGATCATCAATCAGATCGCCGCTGGGGAGCTGGTAGAGCGCCCGGCCTCGGTTGCAAAAGAGCTCATCGAGAACAGCCTGGACGCCGGGGCCGACCGCATCGAGATCGACGCCGAGCAAGGGGGCATCAAACTTCTGCGGGTGCGGGACACCGGGGCCGGGATTGCCCTGGACGAGCTCGCCCTTGCGCTCTCCCGACACGCCACGAGCAAGATCGCCGACTTGGCGGATCTCGAGTCCGTGGCAACCCTTGGCTTCCGCGGCGAAGCCCTGCCCAGTATCGCATCCGTCTCCCGTCTCGAGCTCAGCTCGCGTCACTGCGATGCGGAGCAGGCCTGGTACATTCGCAGCGACGGCAGCGATCGGATCGGCGACCCGATGCCGGCCGCCCATCCCGTCGGGACGACCGTCGAAATACGAGACCTGTTCTTCAATACGCCGGCGCGACGCAAGTTCCTGCGCAGCGACAAGACCGAGCTGAGCCACCTCGAGCAACTGGTGCGCCGCATCGCGCTGGCGCGCTGGGATGTGCGCTTTCGGCTGACGCACAATGGCCGTGTGATCTTCGACCTGCTCGCGGCAGCAAAGCTCGGCGATAGGGGTGGGTCTGCAACGGAGCAGCGTCTGAGGGATCTCGTGGGCCCCGCTTTCCTGGAGCATGCCCTGACCCTGGACCAGGCGTCGGTAGAGCTGCGCCTGCACGGGTGGGTGGCGAGTCCGGGATTCTCCCGCAGTCAGGGGGACCTGCAGTTCTTCTATGTCAATGGCCGCATGGTCCGGGACAAGCTCGTGACACACGCGGTGCGCCAAGCCTTTCGGGACGTGCTGCACCAGGGCCGCTATCCGGCCTATCTCCTGTACCTGGAGCTGCCGCCGCAACTGGTGGACGTCAATGTCCACCCCGCCAAGCAGGAGGTCCGCTTTCGAGAAGGTCATCGGGTCCACGATTTCATCTTCCGCAGCCTTCATCAGCGGCTCGCCGGAGGGGCGCTCCAGGGACACGGGTCATCGGACGAGTCTCCTCCGATGCCGGTCAGCGTTCCCGGTGACGAGCCGGCGCCTTGGCCGGGCGGCTCCCCTGAGCCCCATCAGCGGCCGATTCCACTGCGGATCGGTGACAGACACGGCAGTTACGGTTTCAGTTTCGAGGCCCAACGCCCCGGATCTCCCGGGGGACAGGGCAGGGAGCTCGAGCAGGAAGTAAATGCCGAGATCCCACCTCTGGGTTATGCCCTCGGCCAGCTGCAAGGGATCTACGTCCTGTCCCAGACAGCGGACGGACTGGTAATCGTGGACATGCACGCAGCCCACGAGCGCATCGGCTACGAGCGCCTCAAACAGTCTTGGGAACAGGGGGAGGTCCGCCGCCAGCCCTTGTTGGTCCCCGTCATTGTCCAGGTCACCCCGAGGGAGGCCGATCTGGCCGAGGCCAACCTGGATCTGCTGCGGAATCTCGGCGTCGGGGTTGACCGGGTCGGCGTGGGCAGTCTGGCAGTGCGCGAAATACCAGCCATCCTCCGTGGCGCGGACGCACAGCAGCTGCTGCGGGATCTGCTTTCGGACCTCGCAGTCCAGGGGCACAGCGATCGCATCCGCGAGCAGATCGATGCGACCCTGGCCTCCATGGCATGCCATCTGTCGGTACGTGCAAATCGCAGGCTGACCCTGGAGGAGATGAACGCCCTGCTACGGGACATGGAGCGCACGGAGCGCGCGGATCAATGCAATCACGGGCGTCCAACCTGGGTGAAGCTCTCGCTGCAAGAGCTCGATCGCCTGTTCCTGCGCGGACGTTGAGCGACCAGCCGAGCTACGAAGTTGCTGCAGTGCGGTCACAAGGCCCATCCTTTCCCTTGATCTTCATTTCGGCCCGAATCGTCCAGCCTCGACCGAAGTCGGGATCGAGGTAGCCTCAGCCCGATGTCGCAGGTCACACCCACTCGCCCACTGGCAATCGCCCTCATGGGTCCTACGGCCTCGGGCAAGACGGACCTCGCCATCGAATTGGCTGCACGTTTGCCCTGCGACATCGTCAGCGTGGATTCGGCGCTCGTCTACAGAGGCATGGACATAGGGACCTGCAAGCCGACGCCCGAA
>CAYYHR010000013.1:0-32158 GCA_964471705.1 uncultured Chromatiaceae bacterium | reverse complement strand
ACAGGCGCTTTGGACCAAACAAGGAGAGACTTTGAGTCACAATAATGCTTGCAAGGAATTCGGTCTTGAAGAGCGTGAAATTGTGGAGGCAATACGAGCAGGAAAGCTTCAGTACAAGGTCAATTATGCTCACGGAAACCCTTATTACAAACTGCTACGAAAAGAGGTGCTGGCATTAACGCTCGAGCTGCGAGGTGCAGGATATGTCGAGAAGCAATCATTGGAGTACAAACTTCAAGAGGTCAAAAGAGAAATGAACATTTGTCGCAATAAGCTGAAAAAACTGGAAAGGGAACAAATATCATTGATCGACCAGCTGGGCCGATGCAAATAGAGGTGAGACGTCTTGGTCAAAACAACAAACAGTTCTCGTTTTTGCGCTACCACGTCGTTTCCTCTGATGAGGTCAAGCGCCTACGCAATCGCAATTGTTAATTCCCGTTAAAGCGCAAAAACGAGAAGGGGGAACATCCCATGGCGCGAGCCCTCCGCAAAACCTATCAGCTGAAGATCAGCCTCAAAGGTGCGAAGCCTCCGATCTGGCGCCGGTTGTTGATCGCGGATTCCGTGTCTTTGCCTCAGCTTCATCGGGCCATTCAGGTCGCCATGGGCTGGACGGACTCTCACCTGCATCAGTTTATTGTAGAGGGGGAGTGTTATGGCATGCCGGACCCGGATCTTGACGAGCTCGAGATGCTCGACGAGACGCGGGTCAAGCTCGGCCAGATCATGAAGAGGGAGAAGGATTCGATCATCTACGAATACGACTTCGGCGACGGCTGGGAGCACAAGATAACCCTGGAGAAGATTCTGCCTTTCGATCCGAAGGTGTCTCTGCCCCAGTGCGTGAAGGGCAAAGGTGCCTGCCCGCCTGAAGACGTCGGAGGCATTTGGGGGTACGCGGAGTTCCTCAAGGCAATCGCTGATCCGTCGCATCCTGAGCATGAGGAATTCAAAGAATGGGTCGGTGGCGATTTCGATCCGCAACTCTTCGATATCGAAGAGGTAAACGGAATGCTTCTCGAGTATTGCAGATGACCGAGAAGTATGTTTGCGTCTTGTCTTCTGTGTAACAGATTGCCGTAGAGGGCGTATCAGATGGCGAGCGGTTTATCGTCGATTACAGGTTGATCGATCAGGGCGACAGTATGCACCTGGACCTGGAGGTGATGTCAACGCCGATGGCTGCATAGTAGTCTCATCGGTATTCGGAGTCAGAGACTAATGGAAACGGAGATAACAAGAACCGCGGAGATCCGGCTTCATTGCGCACAGACGATAGCGGATGATAAAGCGGTACTAAGCAAAGCGAAGCGAGGTGAAAGAAGATGCCTGATGCACAGTTCGATTTGGTCGACAGCTATGATACGGCCCCCCAGAGCGACTGGTTTCACACCTGTCGGGAGTCGGGAAAGCCCTATGTGACCGTCCGCACGGGTGAGCAGACGGCGGACGTGATGTGGGACTATGTCACCCTTCCGCCGAGCTATGACAGCGTCCTCCTGGCGAACGAAGGGCTCCTGCGGGAGCAGGCGATCGCCATCTTCCAGAGGTATGCGTCGGCCAAGTCGAGCATTCGGGCGAAGGCGACAACCGTGTTCTTCGACAACCTGCCGATACCCGAGGCAAAGCTCGCCGCGAATGAGCTCTATACCCTGATCGAATCCCTGGTCGAGAATCCGGCGCAATCGACGGACATGGCCAGGACCCCGGGGAGGCGCTTTGCGGAAGTGGCGGCTAGGAGACCGGAAGGTGCCCCGGCGCCGGGATCCGCACTGTCGCGCCCGAGCGACTACACCGGGGCCTTTCATCTTCTCGCCTCCGGGTGACCGATCAACAGAAACGCTGGAGGTACGCTCATGCTGGACTGGGACGACCCACTCGCGGCCGCGCCGAAAAGGCGCGATCTGCCCCTTATACCATCGATGCCCGTGACCTCGGACCCCGTGACGGACGGCAATCACCCCGTCGGCGAATCGGATGTCGGGCTCCGTGCGCACGGCTCCGTCGGACATGTCAGCCTGACCAGGGGGCCTACCGGGGGCGAGGCCCTGATGGGCTCAGTGGACGTGGTGCCCTTGGCGGATCCCGATCTGATCCCGGTCCGGCCTGATCGGGCTCTACCGGAGGTGGGGTTTCCCCTCTCCGGTACAGGGAACCCTGTCCCGTCCGAGCACGTCTTTGATCGGTCGGCCGAGGGCGGGGCTACGGGCCTGGAGACCCTGGAGATGGGTGCCGGGCGGGTGCGGGTCGACGACAAGAAGATCATCAACTGCCGTGCCGACCTCAATCAGCTCGTCCCCTTCAAGTACGACTGGGCCTGGCAGAAGTACCTGGATGCCTGCGCGAACCACTGGATGCCGCAGGAGATCAACATGAATGCGGACATCGCCCTCTGGAAAGACCCCCACGGTCTGACGGAGGACGAGCGCACCATCATCAAGCGCAATCTTGGCTTCTTCTCCACCGCCGATTCTCTGGTGGCCAACAACCTGGTGCTGGCCGTCTACCGGCACATCACCAACCCGGAGTGCCGCCAGTACCTGCTGCGCCAGGCCTTCGAGGAGGCCCTGCACACCCACGCCTACCAATACGCGGTCGAGAGCCTGGGGCTGGACGAGGGGGAGATCTTCAATATGTACCGGGAGCTGCCGGCGGTCGCGCGCAAAGCCGAGTGGGCGCTCCCCTTCACCCGCTACCTGGCCGATCCCCACTTCAACACGGGCACGCCGGAGAACGACCGCAAGCTGCTGCGCGAGCTGGTGGCCTTCTATGTCATCTTCGAGGGCATCTTCTTCTACGTGGGCTTCGTCCAGGTCCTGAGCATGGGGCGTCGCAACAAGATGACCGGTATCGCAGAGCAGTTCCAGTACATTCTGCGCGACGAGTCCATGCACATGAATTTCGGGATCGACGTGATCAACCAGATCAAGATCGAGAACCCGCATCTCTGGACCGGGGATCTGAAGCAGGAGCTGATCGGCATGATACGCGATGCGGTTGACCTGGAGTCTCAGTATGCCCACGATACCATGCCTCGGGGCGTGCTGGGCTTGAATGCCCCGATGTTCGAGGAGTACCTGAAGTTCATCGCCAACCGCCGTTGCGCCCAGATCGGGCTCCCCGAGCAGTACCCCGGGGCCACCAATCCCTTCCCCTGGATGTCCGAGGTGCTGGATCTGAAGAAGGAGAAGAACTTCTTCGAGACCCGGGTTACCGAGTATCAGACCGGGGGGACCCTGTCCTGGGATTGATATGTGAGCTTCCCGGCTGACCGATGGATGAGGTTTTTCGCTTTGTCAATGACGAGTCGTATATCGCGTGATGGTGTGAGGCCGATAATGGAAAGCTTGCTCTTCCCTTTTTCGCGCAGGCAGGATTCGTTGCCGGTAATCGGGCGGTCTGCCTTGAAGGGAAAAGGTGTTTCGGCTGCGAAATCTGCCTGAGCCCCGCATCATGACTCGAGACCCGGACCTGCAACTGGAGAGGCAAATCGAGAGGATTGCCGGATTTCTCCGCGATGCCGGCTCCGTTACCGTCCTGACTGGCGCCGGTGTATCGGCGGAGAGTGGAATCCCCACCTTCCGCGACGCCCAGACGGGCCTGTGGGCCAAGTACGACCCCATGGAGCTGGCGACTCCCCAGGCATTCGCCCGCGATCCGTCCCTGGTGACCCGCTGGTACGACGAGCGGCGGCGCAAGTGCGCCGAGTGCAAGCCCAACCCCGGGCATCTGGCCCTCGCGTGGCTGCAGGATGCATTGGAGGGCGCTGGGAAAGGTTTCACTCTGATTACCCAGAACGTGGACCGGCTCCATCAGGAGGCCGGCTCCCGGGATCCACTGGAGCTTCACGGCAGCCTCTGGGTCTGGCGTTGCACCTCCTGCGGCGATGAGCGGGAGGAGCGCCAAGTTCCTTTTCCGGAGCATCCGCCCCGCTGCGAATGCGGCGGCATGCGGCGGCCCGCCGTGGTCTGGTTCGGCGAGGCACTCCCGGAGCCCGTCCTGGCTGCGGCCTGGCGCGCAGCAGAGGGTTGCGGCCTCTTCATGTCCCTGGGTACCAGCAGCCTGGTCGAGCCGGCGGCGAGCCTGGGCCGTGTCGCAGCCGCCGGCGGTGCCAGGACTGTAGAGATCAACCCCCGGGAGACGCCCCTCTCGCCCCGGGTCGACGTCTCGGTCAGGGGCGCGACCGGCGAGCTGCTGCCGGTGATCCTGTCTGTGCTGGAACAGGTTGCTCCGTGAGAACCGGGTCCCTATTTTGTATAAAGTACTGCCGCCTCTGGCTGCTGGCCCTCGTCGTCGTGGTGTTGGCGGCGGCCACCAGTGCGACCACGAAGATCATGGCACATCAGGCCCGCGAAGTATCGATGCCGCTCGTTGCCCTGTTTAACACCGAACGAGGGTCAGCCCATGCGCCCTGAACAGGAACAGATCACACACCCGCGCCTGCTTCGCACGTCGGACTTGGGGGGAGGCCCTGCCGACAAGGAGATCAAGGTCGAAAAGAAGACCAAGAAGGCGCCGGGCAGCCGATTCGTCGGCCCCGAGCTACTGGATGAAGGCCAGAGGGTGCAAATCGGCAAGGCCCTGAAAGCGAAGAAGATCGGCGACGAAATGGGGCGCGAGATCTTTATCTGCGCCCTCGAATATCAGATCGGCTCCTTCGCCTCGCTCGTGCCGCGCCGCGTCGAGCAGAAGCCCGAGCCGGAGGCCGACACCACGGACCCGGCCATGCGAAAGGCGCTTCGGGAGATCGTCGAGAACGCGGCCAACCTGTCCCGACTGTTACGGACCTTGCCGGACGAGGCGCTTGATCGCGTGACCGAGATGCTTGGCCGTGAGGCCGGCTTGTGGCGCGGCTACGACGGACGCTATCTCGGCGAGCTCGGCTTGGAGATCGACCGGCTCGAGCGTGCCTGCATCGCCGCGGGGGGCGAGCCCGAGCCCCCGGAGCCGGAACCGGAGCCTGAGCCCAGTACGGATCCGGCGGCCAGCCGTGAGCTGGTCACCAAGCTCGGGGAGATCTTCACCGATTGCTTCGAGATGAAGCCGACGGCGGAAGAGGACGGTCCTTTCTGTACCACCCTCGAGGTCTTGGCCGAGGTAACCGGGCTGATGATCGAGCGCGAGCCTGCCTTCCTTGCCCGGGTCTTTGAAGGACAGGGCCCCAAGCGCCGGGGTAAATGATTTTCTCTCCATAGAAGTACAGCCATGCGATATCCAGTGTGCGTCTCCATAAACCAAACCCGGAGCCAAGGATCGACCGCCACGACGGAGGCCAATATGCATTGTCCCCGCTGCAACGGCACCATGAGCGTCATGGAGCAAAGCGTCCGCCCCAACTCCACCCAGACGTGGTTTCAATGCCCCATCTGCGGTGGTCAGCGCCTACTGACCGTGGAGCGACCCCGATATCTCGTCGGGTCCGGCCAGTCCCTCACATCCAGATTCCGGGTCGGAGGGGCCCATGCCGGCTCCTGACAGGCCGAGTGGCGGCGTCGAGGGTTTCCCGCCTCGACACCAGGATCAAACCAACCTCGACCCCGGCCCGGCCGTCCCGAACGAGGGCAGCAGATGAGCGATCTCCCGTCCGTACCAGAGCTGCAGCGCGACCAGCAGCTAGCCCGTGACCTGACGAGCGCGGTGGCCACCCTCCAGAAGGCCATCCACGCTGCGGTCGAGGTCGGGTTGAAGGTCACCATCGAGGTCGAAAGCATGCACCATGTGGGTCACCATCATCCCGAGCCCCTGGTGGAAGTCTCGGCCGAGCGGGTGATCAAGCTCGGCTGAGGCTGACCTCAGCGTTTCTTGGGACAGGACTTACAGGCCTTCTGTTGCTTGTATTTCTTGCAGCATTCTTTCGTTTTCTTACCCATCTCGCGTACCCCTTTGGTTGCCCGAGCCGGGAAGTGCCTTGTATTGTCCCTACGGCTGCGCCTGGGAAAGCAGCGCTTGGGACATCTGCTTGGCGATTCCCGCTAGCTCGTTGTTGATCATGAACAACCCCTCACCACGCTCGCCGACCAGCTTGAGCCTCCCGATGATGTCGTTCACCGTCGCCTCTTCCTCGATCTGCTCGGTCACGAACCATTGCAGGAAGATGTTGGTGGCATGGTCCCGCTCCGTAAGGGCGACCTCGACCAGGTCGTTGAAGGAAGCGGTGACGCCCCGCTCATGCGCAAGGGTCTTTTCGAACATGTCCAGGACGCCCGCGTATTCGTTCGGCGGCTTGTCCACGGCTTCGAGCTCCACCCTGGCACCCTGGTCGTGCAGGTAGCGGTAGATCTTCATGGCGTGGTCCGTCTCCTCCTGGTATTTGGCCATGAACCAAGCCGCGACGCCGCGCAGGCCTTCGCTTTCGCTGTGGGCCGACATGCTCATGTAGAAGAAGGCCGAGTAGAATTCCTTGTTGACCTGGCCGTTGAGTCTTTGCGCCATGGCGTTCGAGATCATCTGGAGTCTCCGCTGCTACCCGAGATGCGAGCATCTTACCACTTCAGTCAACTATAGGAAGCTCGGCCACGACTCCGCAAGGTGGTGCCCGTGGTGGGATCGGGAGGATGGGCTACTGCCCGCTACAGTGGATGCGCAGGCCCGCGGTGGATGCTGTCTACCTCAGGCGGTATTTTGCGGGATCAGGGCTTTGGCAGCGTGACCCCACGCTGGCCCTGGTACTTGCCCCCGCGGTCCTTGTACGAAGAATCGCACACCTCATCGGACTCGAAGAAGAGGATCTGGGCTACGCCCTCGTTGGCGTAGATCTTGGCCGGCAGGGGGGTCGTGTTCGAGAACTCCAGCGTGACATGACCTTCCCACTCGGGCTCCAGAGGCGTCACGTTCACGATGATGCCGCAGCGCGCGTAAGTGCTCTTGCCGAGACAGATCACCAGCACGTTGCGCGGGACCCGCAGATACTCCACGGTCCTCGCCAGGGCGAAGGAATTGGGCGGGATCATGCAGACGTCCGATTTGACGTCCACGAAGCTGTTGGCGTCGAAATTCTTGGGATCGACGATGGCCGAGTTGATGTTGGTGAAGATCTTGAACTCATCGGCGCAGCGAATATCGTACCCGTAGCTCGAGGTCCCGAAGGAGATGACCCGTTCGCCACGGTCGAGCTCGCGGACCTGGAACGGCTCGAAGGGCTCGATCATGCGCTCACGATCCGCCATGCGGCGGATCCAACGGTCGGATTTGATGCTCATGCGGCGCAGATACCCTTGATGGCCTCGGCGAGCTGCTCGGGATCCTCGTCGTCCATGCGGGCGAGAAGCTCCCGGGTTGCGCCAGCGAGGCGCGCGATGTTGGCGCTGCGCACGATCTCCTTGACTTCCAGCAGGGAGCCGGGCTGCATGCTCAGCTCGCGCAGACCCAGTCCCAGCAACAGGGGGACGCAACGGGGGTTGCCGGCCATCTCGCCGCACATGGACACGGGGATGCCTCGGTCCTGACCCGCGTCGATCGTCATGCGGATGAGACGCAGGATGGCCGGGTGCAGGGGATCGTAGAGATAGCTGACGCTGTCGTCGATGCGGTCGATGGCCAGGGTGTACTGGATGAGGTCGTTGGTGCCGATGGACAGGAAATCCAGGCGGCGAGCGAAGGCCCTCGCCGTAAGCGCCGCCGCCGGGACCTCGATCATGCCGCCCACGGGCATGTGCGGATCGAACGCCAGACCTTCCCCTTCGAGCTCTCGGCGCACCTGCTCGATGATGGCGAGAACCGAGTTGAGCTCCTTCATGCTCGACAGCATGGGAATCATCAGGCGTACCGGGCCGAGCGCGGAGGCCCGCAGGATGGCCCGCAGCTGGGGCCGGAACAGATCGGGCTCCTTCAGGCACAGGCGAATGGCCCGCAAGCCGAGCGCCGGGTTGCAGACCGGTGGGCAGTAGGCGAGACTGCTGTCCACCTGCTTGTCCACTCCGAGGTCCAGCGTGCGTATGGTGATCGGGACGCCGCTCAGCCCGCGAATGACGTCCTGGTAGGCTGCCAGATGCTCCTCTTCGTCCGGCAGGTTATCCCGATTCATGTAGAGGAACTCGGTTCGGTACAGGCCGACTCCGGCGGCCCCGTTGGCATTCGCGGACGCGGTGTCCTCCGGGAGCTCGAGGTTGGCCAGCAGGCTCACGGGGACTCCATCGGCGCTGACCGATGGCTCTCCGATCAGGTGCTGTAAACCGCTGCGACGCGCTTCGAGCACCCGCATCCGCTGCCGGTAATGTTCCAGAATGCGTGCGTCGTCGCCCGCCAGGACCTTGCCGGCCTCGCCGTCTACCACGACCGTCTCGCCCTGGCGAAAATACCTGGTGACGTTGCGCACGCCCATCACGGCGGGGATGTTCAGGCTGCGCGCCAGGATGGCGGTGTGGGACATGGGCCCGCCGTACTCGGTGACGATGGCGGCGACCCCTCGGTGTCTGAGCACCACCGTGTCCGCCGGAGAGATGTCATGGGCGATGACGACGCACCCTCTCAGATCGGCATCGTCGTCTGCGCTTGCGTCCGTAGTCCGAGATCCGAGCAGGAAGCCGAGGACGTGCTGCACCACCTGATCCACGTCGTCCCGGCGGCTGCGAAGATAGGGGTCCTCCATCTCATCGAACAGCTTGACCAGGCTCATCCGGTGATGCTCGAGTGCCCATTCGGCGCTGAAGAATTGCTCCCGGATCAGCGCCCGCGCGGGATTCACGAGGGCCTCGTCCTCGAGCATGAGCAGGTGCGAATCGATGAATTCGGCGACCTTCACGGGCGTTGCATTGGGGATCTGGTCGCGCACGGCCCGCAGCGCTCGCTGCGCCGCCTCCAGCGCGGCTTCGAGGCGCTCGATCTCCACGACCACTTCGCCCGGGTCCACGCAACGGGGAGCGATGGCCAGGGGGCCGCGGTCGAGGAGGAATGCGGGACCGATTGCGATAGCCCGCGCCGTGGCGATGCCGTGACCGGAGCAGGATCGGGTCATTGGTCCTCTCCGAATCGGCTCGCGACCAGCGCCTCCAGGGCTGCACAGGCGGCCGCTTCGTCCTCGCCTTCCACCACCAGGACCAGGGTGCTTCCTTTCGCGGCAGCGAGCATCATCACGCCCATGATGCTTTTGCCGTTGACGCGTCGGCCCTTGCGCTCGAGCTCGATATGACTGGCGAAAGTGTCGGCACAGGTGACGAACTTGGCTGCGGCTCGGGCGTGCAGACCGAGCTTGTTAACGATCTCGACCTCTCGGCGGATCACGGATCCCGCCCCTGGTCCGAGGCGGGGCAAGGCAGGATCCCGTCGCGCCCTCCGCTCAATGCCTTGTCGGCCAGGTCGGCGAGGGACAGGCCCGGGTAATTGAGCACTCGAACGATCATGGAGAGATTGACGCCTGCGAGCACCCGCCGACCCGAGTCGACCTGCAGGGAGTTGGCGATGTTGGAGGGTGTGGAGCCATACAGGTCCGTTAGCACCAGCACACCCTCACCCGTATCCAGCTCCTCGGCCATCGCCTGGGCCTGGTCCCGCAGCTCCTCCGGGCTGCAGTCCTCGGTGATGGCCAGGGCTTGCGTCTGGAGGGGACAGTCGCCGAGCATCCTGGAGGCCGTGTGCAGGAGGGCGGTACCTATGTCGTTGTGGGTGATGAGCAGCAGGCCGACGCTCATGCCAGCTCCCGGTGGCGGACCATCACCTTGCGGCCGCTGGCCTCGAAGTGGTGCCTGAGCTGCTCGGCCATGTAGACCGAGCGGTGCTGCCCGCCCGTACAGCCGATCGCGATGGTCAGATAGCTGCGCCCGTCGGCCTCGAAGCGGGGGATCCAACGGTCGAAAAAGTCCGCAAGGTCATCCCGCATCCGGATGACATCCGGTGAATCCCCGAGGAAGAAGGCCACTGCCGGGTCCAGGCCGGTAAGGGGACGCAGCTCCGGTTGCCAATGGGGATTGGGCAGGCACCGCATATCCAGGACGAAGTCCACGTCGTGAGGCGTGCCCTTCTTGAATCCGAATGTCTGCAACAGAATCGAGACCTTGTTGGGGGCATCGTCACCAAGGCGCTCGCGTACCAGGTCCCGCAATTGGTGGACGTTCGTGTGGGTGGTATCGATGTGAAGATCCGCCTCGCTCAGGACCGGCTCGAGCAACTTGCGCTCGAGCTCGATCGCCTCGGCCAAGGGGCGGTCGACGTCCGTGAGGGGATGCTTGCGGCGGGTCTCGCTGAAGCGCTTGATCAGGGTGTCGGTCTGGGCCTCCAGATAGAGGACCAGACAGTCGAAGGAGCCGCTGCGCAGCTTCTCGATGAGCCCCGGCAGCTCGCACAACTGCTCCGGCTGATTACGCGCATCGATTCCGACGGCTGTATCGGGGAAGGTACCGTCGCCGGCGTCATCCAGTCCCTTGGCCAAGTCCTCGAGCAGGAACATGGGCAGGTTGTCGATGCAGCGATAGCCGAGATCTTCGAGCGTATGCAGGGCAACGCTCTTTCCCGAGCCGGACAGCCCGCTGACGACGACCAGCCTCTTCGTGCTCATCCGGGCCGTCCCCTCATTCCGGACCTCCCACGGGCAAAGGGGCCGACGTCTCCACGGCGCGGGTCTGGCGCTCCACCAGGTCCACGCCGGCGTCGTAACCACGGATGCGCAGAATCTGGTGTCTGACCGCCGCCTCCACCAGGATGGCCAAATTGCGGCCCGGGGCGACCGGCATGGTTACTTCCGGGACCGCCACGCCCAGGATCGTACGTGCCGACAGGGTTCCGCTCAGGCGGTCGATGACCGCCAGCTCTTTCTCGTCGAGGGAGCGCAGGTCGACGATCAGGTTCAGGTCCTTGCTCTGCCGTACCGAGCTTTCGCCGAACATGGCACGGATGTTGAGAACCCCGAGCCCGCGGACCTCCAGGAAATCCTGCAGCAGGGGTGGACAGGACCCCTGCAGCGTCTCCGGTGCGATATGGGCGAACTCGGGTGCATCATCGGCGATCAGTCGTTGCCCACGATTGATGAGATCGAGGGCGAGCTCGCTCTTGCCGATCGCAGGATCACCCGTGAGGAGCACGCCCATGCCGAGGACTTCCATGAAGACACCGTGGACCGTTATGCGATCCGCGAGGGCGTTGGTCAGGAAGTACTGCAGATGGGTGACGACCTCGCCATCGCTGAGCGGAGTACCGAGTAATGGGGTTTCGGTAAGCTCCGACCAATGGTGAAAGCTCGTCTCCGGCTCGATGCCGTCGGTGAAGACCACTGCGGCAGGGCGCCCGGCGAACAGCTTCTCGACCGTCTCCTTGTAGGCCGTTTTCCCCAGGTCGGCCAGGTAGAGGAGCTCGGGCTCGCCGATGACTTGCAGCCGGTTCGGGTGGATGCAGTTCAATGAGCCGACCAGCGACTGCCCGTAGATCGATGCGGCCGTTCCGCGCAAGGGTTGTACGGGTCCCGGTTGCCCGGTCAGCCAGCGCAGCTCGAGCCGTGGCCCGATCAGCGCCATCATCTCCTGCAGGGTTCGGATCTGCGTCATAGGGTGGTGGGACCGCTTTCCCAGCCTTGCAGAAGGGCCAGGATCCGATCCTTGGAATCGGCCTCACGCAGGTCCTGCCGCAGCTGTGGGTCGCTGAACATGGCCGCCAGCCGCGAGAGCAGCTGCAGGTGCATTTCGTTGGCCTCCTCGGGTACGAGGAGCGCAAAGACCAGGTCGACCGGTCCTTCGTCGATTGCAGCGAAATCAACACCCCGCCGAAGCTGAGCAAAGGCACCGACGGCCTCGGTGATCTGCTCCATGCGTGCGTGGGGCAAGGCGACCCCATGGCCGAGTCCCGTGCTGCCGAGACGCTCGCGCTCCAGTAAGCGCTCGAATACGGCCTCCGGACCCAGATCCGGAGCTGCGCTCGCCAGAAGCTCTCCGAGGACCTCCAGGAGACGTTTCTTACTGCTTATATCCAGACTGTTGCCGATGCGCTCGGCGACGATGAGCTGGGGAGGAAACATCGGATCCTGCTCCAGACGAATTGTGGGTGGGCCAGTTGGTTGCGCGCTCGGCAACCTGATTTTCCGATGCGCCGGAACAATTATGACACGAAGCGCGCGGATTCGAGGATCAGGCCATGTCCTGGTCCGATTCCGCTGCCTTCGTGCCGTTGGCCCGGCGACTGTTCTTTTTACCCTTGTGCCGGAGGACTTGGCGATCGAGCTTGTCTACGAGTCCATCGATCGCTGCGTACATGTCCTCTTGGACCGAGTCCGCAAAGATCTTTGCACCGTTGATCTGCAAGGTGGCTTCCGCCTTTTGGCGCAGCTTTTCCACACTGAGGACGACGTGTATGTCGAGGACCTCGTCGAAGTGTCGCGCTACGCGCTCGAATTTGTTGTCGACATAGCCTTTCAATGCCTCCGTGATGTCGACATGGTGACCGGTCAGGTTTATCTGCATGGCTTGGCTCCTGATAGCTCGTTTCCGTGAAGTTTCTGAAAGAAGCACCGATTCCCTTCCCTGGGTGTTTGGCGACCGAAGCGGATTCCCGACCTTTCGAAGATCCGAGAATTCGCGACCTAGAGGAATCTCGTCAACCAAGGCGCTTGCGCTCGTTCGAGGGCGGAACATTCATTCCTTCCCGGTACTTGGCGACCGTGCGTCTGGCGACCTTTATGCCCTGGGCGGCCAGGACCGCCGCGATCTTGTTGTCGCTCAGCGGTTTCGAGGGCTCTTCCACTGCGATCAACTTTCGGATGAGGGCTCGGATGGCCGTCGAGGAGCAGGCACCTCCCGCCTCGGTGCCCACGTGGCTCGAGAAGAAGTACTTGAACTCGAAGGTGCCGCGCGGGGTATGCACGTATTTTTGTGTAGTCACCCGCGATACGGTGGACTCGTGCAGATCCAGGGCCTCTGCGACATCGCGCAGGACCATGGGTTTCATCGCTTCTTCGCCGTGGTCGAGAAAGTCCCGTTGTAGCTCCACGATCTTCGAGGCAACCCTCAGCACCGTATCATTGCGGCTCGCCAGGCTCTTGATGAACCAGCGCGCCTCCTGCAGGTGGCTCTTGAGAAAGCTGTTGTCATCGCTCTGGTCGGCCCGCCGCACGAGTCCGGCATAGCTCGGGTTCACCCGCAATCTGGGTGTTGTCTCCGGATTCAGCTCCACTGTCCATGCGTTCTCGCGCTTGCGCACGATGACGTCGGGGATAACGTACTGCGGCTGGACGTCCGCAATCAAGGTCCCGGGCCGTGGATGCAGCGAGCGGATCAGGTCGGAGATCTCGGCCAAGTCGGCGGTGGAGAGGTCCAGCGTACGTCGGATCTGCTCCATATCTCTTTTGGACAGGGCTTCGAAGTGCTGCTCACAAACGCGCACGGCCAGGTCGCGAATCCTTCCACCGTCTGCCAGTTGGCGCAGCTGGATCAGGAGGCACTCGCGCAGGTCGCGTGCCCCGACGCCGGGCGGGTCCAGGGACTGGACCAGATGGAGCACGGATTGCACCTCTTCGAGGGTCAAATCCGGGTCGTCCAGGATCTCGATGAGCTCTTCGGGGGAGACGGTGAGGTAGCCGTCCTCGTTGATTGCGTCGACGATGGCCGTGGCGACGGCCATGTCGGTCGCATCCAGCCGGCACAGGTTGAGCTGCCAGTGGAGATGATCCTGCAGGGTCGGTGCCTTGCTCTGTACGGCGAAGATGTCGAGCTCGCTCGCCTCGTGCGTGGGGGCACCGCCGCTCGGCAGATAGCTGTCGTAGTGGTCCGTCCACTCGGCGTCCACCGGCAGCTCATCCGGAATCGGCGTCTTCTCGGGCTGCAGCTCCCCGTCCGGATCGGTGGCGATGCGTACCGCCTCCTGGGGCTCGGTCACGGTGTCGTTTCCCTCGTCTCCGTTCAGCTGCTCCGCCTCTTCGGCGTTCTCCAGCATGGGGTTGGAGTCGAGTGCTTCCTGAATCTCCTGGCGAAGATCCAGCATCGATAGCTGCAACAGGCGGATTGCCTGCTGCAGCTGCGGCGTCATGGTCAGCTGTTGACCGAGCCTGAGCTGAATCGACTGCTTCATGGGGATTCGGACCTGGTACGCAATTTGAATGAGCTTAAATTTGATTCTAGCTCAATCAAAGGGTGAAGTGCTCACCCAGGTAGACCGAGCGCACCTCCGCATTCTCCAGCAGCTCCTGCGGTCTGCCTTCGGCGATGACCCTGCCTTCGTTGATGATGTACGCCCGGTCGCAGATGTCGAGGGTCTCGCGAACATTGTGATCCGTGATCAGCACACCGATGTCGCGGTCGCGCAAGTGGGTGACGATCTTCTTGATGTCTCCCACGGCGATCGGATCGATTCCGGCGAAGGGCTCGTCGAGCAGCATCACCTTAGGATCGACGGCCAGTGCGCGGGCGATCTCCAGGCGCCGCCGCTCACCGCCGGAGAGGCTCATGGCCGTGGAATCGCTCAGGTGTGCGATCCCAAGCTCTTCGAGCAGCTCCAGCCCGAGGTTTTTCTGCTCCTGGGAGCCGAGGTCCTTTCGTGTCTGAAGGATCGCCATCAGATTGTCGCGGGCGGAGAGCTTTCGAAAGACCGACGGCTCCTGGGCCAGATAGCTCAAGCCCAAGCGTGCCCGGGCGTGCATGGGGAGCAGGGTGATGTCGCTCTCCTCGAGGCAGATCACCCCCTCGTCGGAGTGAATCAGCCCGACGATCAGGTAGAAGCAGGTGGTCTTGCCCGCCCCGTTGGGCCCGAGCAAGCCGACGACTTCCCCGGAATCCACACCGACACTGACACCCTTCAATACGGTGCGTCGGCGATAGCTCTTGACCAGGCTCGTTGCCTGCAGGGTCGTCATTTGCGCGATGGGGAGATGGTGATCTTCACCCGCTCCTTACCCTCGGCAACAGTGCCGGCCTTGACCTGCGCCTTGGCGCGGTCATAAACGATGCGGTCGTTGCGGAAGTTGTCCTTACCTTGGAACAGGACCGCCTGCTCGATGAGCGTGATCTCGTCCTTCGCCCTGTCGTACTCCATGCGCAGGGCGTGTGCCTTGACTTCCTGCTTCTTGTTTTTCTCGCCCTCCACCTCCTGACGGTAGGTCGCCGGCGAGCCGACGGCGATGATGAGCTCGGGCTTGTGCTCGGCATCGTGGTGCACCGTTACCCGATCACCGCGCAGCTCCATGCTTCCCTGCTTGACGAAGACATTCCCCGTATAGACGCTCGTGGAGGTCGCCTCGTCGATCTCGGCGCTGTCCGCCTCGAGGTAGAGGGGTTGCTCCGTATCCTCTTCGAGTGCCGGCAGCCTCGCGGGTATGACCAGAAGCACCAGTATCAGGACCGGCCACAGGTTTGGATGGATGCGGCGGGGGAAGCTCGTGCTCACTGCTGTCTCCTCGAACGGTCATCGGGTACCGTAGATGTGCTCGCTTGCTCGAGAGACGAGACCTCACCGCGAACTCGGCCCAGAAGCTTCACGCGAAGCTTATCGGTCAGCCAAATCTCGGCGCCGGCGTCCGACGTGGTCCAATCCTGCAAGCTGGTGATGTGCACCGGTTGGTCGGTCGTCGCGTAATCCTCTTTTCGCTTCAGGACGAGCTCCCGGGTCTTCAGGTGGACCGGGCGAGTCGTGGGCCCCGCCTCGCGGTCGATGAGCACCTCGCCGTGCAGACGGATCAGGTTGTGATCTGCGGAGATCCATGCGGTCTCGGAGTGCACCAGCCAGGGTGGTCCCGACTTTTCGAACAGCGTTAAACTGGGACTCGTCAGCTCGCTGCTGTCGTCGTCCGCAAAGTGCCGGAGCTCGACGGCACTCAGCCTTCTGAAGGGCTTGCCGAGCTCGTCCATGTTGGTCGTCGTGAAGTCATCGACCGTATAATCGGGCAAGTGCCCTCGTTCTTCGCGATGCGGTCGGAGTGCCTTCTCCTCCTCTTGCAGCCACCAAGCCAGGGCCCCCACGGCGGCGAGGACAAGAGCCAGGACGCGTTGCCGTGCAGACAGCATGTCGGACCGGTCAATCCTTCGCTGATTTCATCAGGAGAGGTGCGGTCATCTCGCCCAGCGTGCCTTGGGCCTCCATGATGAGCTCGCATACCTCCCGGGCGGCCCCCCGGCCACCCCCGGCCCGGGTCTGCCAATGCGAGTGGTGGCTTGCCAGGGTATGGGCATCGGCTACGGAGACGGAGAGGCCGACCCGGCGCATGATCGGCAGGTCGAGCACGTCGTCGCCCACATAGGCGATCTGCTTGTCGCTCAGGCCGAGGAGCCCCTTCAGCTCCTCATAGGACGCCAGCTTGTCTAATCGTCCTTGGTAGACGTGCTCTACGCCCAGACTCTCCATGCGGATACGCACCGCCTCGGAGGTGCGGGCGGTGATGATGGCCAGATCGACACCCGTGTGCCGCAGCATCTTCATGCCGTGACCATCGCGGGCGTTGAAGGCCTTGTACTCCCGTCCGTCGTCTCCGATGTAGAGGCTCCCGTCGGTCAAGACCCCGTCCACGTCGAAGATCACCAGGCGGACTCTTCTTGCACGATCGAGGATGTCCTGCATGAAGCCTTCTCTCGCTCTCGCTTCGAGGGGTTGTACCGTCCGCCTGCTGCCCTCTGCCGGCAAGTCCGGGACGCGCCCGCAGGGCAGCTTTACGGGGTGACAGGGGAGAATCTGTCGGCGCTGGAAGCACGCCAGCACACATTGTTTCAAAGGCGTCGGGGGTACGCAACCGCCTCCAACGAGGTGCGGGATTACCGGGATGAGAGGCGCTCCTTGTTCCGCAAGGGCGCCTCGAATTTTTCGAGGTGCCCTGTATACTGGCACCTCCAGCCGTACTCAGGCCCCCTGCCGCAAACCGATGGACGATCCGAAGCAGAAGCCCGTAAGCAGACGCGGCGTCTATCTCCTGCCCAATCTCTTCACCTCCGCGGCCCTGTTCGCCGGGTTCTATTCGGTGCTCGCGGCCATTCATGGGCGATTCGAAGGGGCCGCGCTCGCGATCTTCGTGGCCATGGTTCTCGATGGGCTCGACGGGCGGGTCGCCCGTTTGACCAATACGCAGAGCGACTTCGGGGCGGAGTACGACAGCCTTTCGGACATGGTGGCCTTCGGCGTAGCGCCTGCGTTGGTGGCCTACGAGTGGGCGCTGAGGGGGCTGGGCAAGGTCGGTTGGCTCGCCGCCTTCGTCTACACGGCTGCGGCTGCTTTGCGTCTGGCCCGTTTCAATACCCAAGTCGGCGTCGCCGACAAGCGGTATTTTCAGGGATTGCCGAGTCCATCGGCGGCGGCGATCATCGCGGCGGGTGTCTGGATCGGGGCAGAGCAGGGCGTTGAGGGATCGGATGCGAGCTGGGCGGTCGCGCTCATCACCACCTTTGCGGGTCTGCTCATGGTCAGCAACTTCCGCTTCCACAGTTTCAAGCAGATCGATCTGCGCGGGCGCGTCCCCTTCATTTTCGCCGTGGTGGTGATGCTCGCCTATGCGGTGGTCCTGCTCCAGCCGCCGGTGGTCCTGTTCGTCGGATTTTTCGTTTACGCCATCTCCGGTCCCGTGCTGACGCTGGTGCGCCGGCGCAAGCGCCGGGCGAGCCGCAGGCGAGGTCGGGAGGCTCAGCGCTCGCCGGAGGGCAGGGATGGCTCCTGAGCTCGTCGCGAGAGTACCGGGCGTTTCGCCGCTCGATGCGTGCGGAAGCGATCTGCCCCCGCTTCAACTTCGCCTGCTCTGTGTCATAATGATCGACTGAATTGAGCCCCTTCCCCTGTCGATTTCATCTGGTTATCGAGGACCCTCACAAATGAGCTTTTTCATCTCCGACGCCTTGGCGCAGGATGGCGCGGCCCAGGGATCTTTTCTGCAGCTGCTGTTTCCGATCGGTTTGGTCGTCATTTTGTATTTCCTTATGATCCGTCCCCAGGTGAAGCGCCAGAAGGAGCACAAGAAAATGGTCGAGGCCCTGACTAAGGGCGACGAAGTGGCCACCATGGGCGGCATGGTGGGGCGCATCACGGATCTGGGCGATAATTTTGCGCAGGTGGAAGTCGCTGACGGTGTCGTGGTCAAGGTTCGTCGCCAAGCGGTGGAGTCGGTATTGCCGAAGGGATCCATCAAGGAATTGTGACCAGCCCGGGAGCCATGGGCTAGGGCTCACCGGATCTGCTGCGCGGCGGCGTTTTCCTTCCCATCCGCCCCACGTACTCTCATGTCCCTCTCGGTCGGGATCCCTTCGTCTGAGTCTGGACCGAGGCCCCCTTCAGTGGATGGATGTGCGATGGAGTTTCCATGAATCGATATCCCTTGTGGAAGAATTTGCTGGTCCTCGGCGTCCTGCTGGTCGGCATCCTGTACGCGCTTCCCAATCTCTTTCCCCAGAATCCCTCCATCGAAGTGACGGCCGCCCGTGGTGCCAAGGTCACCGCCGCGACTTCGGGAGAGGTCGAGGATACCCTGAAAAAGGCGGACGTGAAGTACAAGGCCGTCGAAAGGCTCGCAGGCGACAAGCTGCTGGTGCGCTTCGTCACGTCTGGTGAGCAGCTGCGCGGGCAGGAGGCGATCGAGAGCAGCCTGTCGGATCACTACAACAGCGCCATGACCCTGGCCCCGGATCTTCCGGGATTTCTTCGCGACCTGGGGATACAACCCATGTTCCTGGGGCTGGATCTGCGAGGTGGTATCTATGTGCTGATCGACGTGGACATGGAAGCGGCGGTGGATCAGGCTCTCGAGCGGTACACGGGTGATATTCGAACCCTGTTGCGAAGCGAGAAGGTGCGTTACCTGGGGGTGACCAGCGATCGGGGCCGGATAAGGGTGAGGTTCCGCGACGCCGCGCAAAAGGACGAGGCAGTGGAGCTGATCGGCAAGGAATTTCCCGAGCTGGTGGTGGATAGCGGTGAGGATGATAAGGCCTTCTTCGTGAAGGTGACCATGACTCCCGCGGAGGAGGCATCCGTCGAGAAGTTCGCCCTGCAGCAGAATATAACGACCCTGCGCAACCGCGTGAATGCCTTGGGGGTGGCCGAGCCCATCATCCAGCAGCAGGGCGACCGCCGTATCGTGGTCCAGCTGCCCGGGGTGCAGGACCCAGCCAGGCTCAAGGAGATTCTAGGGGCGACGGCAACCCTGGAGTATCGCCTGGTGGACACACAGCACAGCGTCCAGGATGCGGTGGACGGTCGGGTGCCACCATCCAGCAAGCTCTACTACGACCGGGATGGTCGGCCGGTCCTGCTGTTGCGGCGGGTAATCGTTACCGGCGATCAGATCACCGATGCTTCGGCGGGATTCGATCAGCGCAGCGGTCAACCGGCGGTCTTCGTGAGCCTGGACAGCCAGGGTGCGCGACGCATGCGCAACGTGACCACCGAGAACGTGGGCAAGCCCATGGCTGTGGTCTTCATCGAGAACCGCACCGTCACCCGCATGGTGAAGGGCAAGCCCGTCAAGGAGCGGGTCCGCACGGAGGAGGTGATCAGCGTCGCCAACATCCTGGAGCCGTTCGGGCGTCGCTTCCAGACTACGGGTCTCGACAGCTCGAACGAGGCCCACAATCTCGCACTGTTGCTGCGGGCCGGAGCCCTGGCCGCCCCCATCGAGATCGTCGAGGAGCGGACCATCGGTCCCAGCCTCGGGCAGGCGAACATAGACCAGGGGTTCGAGTCCGTGGTGATCGGGTTTCTGCTCGTCGTGGTCTTCATGGCCGTTTATTACCGGGTGTTCGGCCTGGTCGCGGATCTGGTGCTTCTCGTCAACCTGGTGTTGATCGTCGCGATCCTCTCCCTGCTGCAGGCGACCCTGACCTTACCGGGCATCGCCGGCATCGTGCTTACCGTGGGTATGGCGGTGGACGCCAACGTCCTCATCTACGAGCGCATCCGCGAGGAGGTTCGCAACGGCAACACGCCCCAGGCGAGCATCCATGCAGGCTACGACAAGGCCCTGTCCACCATCGTGGATGCCAACATCACCACCCTGATCGCCGCCGTCGTGCTCTTCAGCTTCGGCACGGGTGCCGTCAAGGGGTTTGCGGTGACGCTGTTCATCGGCATCCTGACGTCCATGTTTACGGCCATCATGGGCAGCCGAGCCATCGTCAATCTACTCTACGGCGGCAAGCGCCTGCAGCGGCTACCGATCTGACGGGAAGAATCCCATGCGACTGATCAAGTTTCAGAACGTCGATTTCATGCGGTGGCGCCGCCAGGCGATCATCCTGTCCACCGCGGTCAATCTGATCGCTCTCCTGTCCTTCGTTGTCCAGGGACTCGATTTCGGGCTGGACTTCACCGGCGGTACGGTCGTCGAGGTCGGCTATCAGGAGCCGGCCGACCTGGGGAAGGTACGCGCCGCCCTGACGCGAGGGGGCTTCGATGCCGGGGCCGTACAATACTTCGGCACCTCGCGCGACGTCATGATCCGCCTGCCGCCCGTGGAGAATCAGACCAGCGCGGAGCTCAGCCAGAGTGTCTTTCGCGCCCTGAGTCAGGAAGCCAGCGGAAAGATCGAGCTGCGGCGGGTGGAGTTCGTCGGTCCCCAGGTGGGTCGAGAGCTTGCGGAAGATGGCGGGCTCGCCGTCCTCTACGCCCTGATCGGGATCCTCGTCTATGTCTGGCTGCGCTTCGAGTGGCGCTTCTCGGTCGGTGCTATCATCGCCACGGTCCACGACACCATCGTCACGGTCGCGGTTTTCTCCCTCTTTCGAATCGAGTTCGATCTGACCGTCCTTGCCGCGGTGCTCGCGGTAATCGGCTACTCGCTCAACGACACCATCGTCATTTTCGACCGCATACGAGAGAATTTCCGCAAGGTTCGCAAGGGGAGCGTGCTCGACATCGTCAATCGCTCCATCAACGAGACCATGTCGCGCACCATCATCACCTCCGGGACCACCTTGATGGTGGTCGCCGCTCTTTTCCTGTTCGGTGGCCCCGTGATTCATGGCTTCTCACTGGCGCTGATCGTAGGCATCGTCACGGGGACCTATTCGTCGATTTATGTGGCCACGGCGGCGGCAGTGATGCTGGGGGTCACCCGGGCCGATCTGGCACCGGTGAAGAAGGAAGGAGAGGGGCTCGGATCCCTGCCCTAGGGGGAGATCATCTTCCCCGGAGTCGGATTCGGGGCAAGAGATGGCCGGGCGTAGCGGGAAGCGGGTGGAAGCGGGCTAGAGGGGCGGGCGCCGAGACATGCGAGGTGCTCCCGTACGATCTCAGGCCCTCAGGGTGTCGGTCAGGAACGGACGGAGCCGGGCGACCATCGCCCGGTGGACTTTGAGGTTGCCGGTGATGACGTTGCCCGTCTCCAGGTGACGGTCGCCGCCGGCGAGATCGCTCACTGTGCCCCCGGCCTCGCTGACCAGGAGGGCCCCGGCCGCGAAGTCCCACTGGGCCAGCCCCAGCTCCCAGAATCCGTCCAGCCTTCCTGCCGCTACATAGGCGAAGTCCAGGGCTGCGGAGCCGGGACGGCGAATGCCTGCCGTGTCCCGGATCATCGCCTCGAGCATGCCCAGATAGGTGGTGAGATGGCTGTGGTCGCGATACGGGAAACCGGTTCCCAGGAGGGCGCCTTCGAGGGAGGCACGCCCTGCAACGCGCAGACGCCGGTCGTTGAGGTGAGCCCCCTGCCCACGGCTGGCGGTGAACATCTCTTCCCGCAAGGGATCGTAGACCACCGCCTGCTCCAGACGGTTACGGTACTTCAGCGCGATGGAGACGGAGAATTGGGGAAAGCCGTGCAAATAGTTGGTAGTGCCGTCCAGGGGGTCGATCACCCACTGGAAGTCGCTGCCGCCGTGCTCGCCGCTTTCTTCGGCCAGGATGGCGTGGTCCGGATACCTGGCACGGAGCTCTTGGATGATTGCCTCCTCGGCGGCACGGTCCACCTCGCTGACGAAGTCGTTGCGGCGCTTGCTGGAGACGGCAATGCTGTCCGTGCGCTCGAAGTAGCGCAGCAGGATGCGACCTGCGCTGCGGGCGGCGCGGACGGCGATGTTGAGCATCGGGTGCATGGCGGGCACCATACCCGAACCGGCCGGTAGAGAAAAGCTGGACCATGCGCCCGAGCACCGACTTGTTCGCCAAGATCCGATTCGTCATGGTGCAGACCACCCACCCGGGGAACATCGGGGCAGTGGCCCGCGCCATGAAGACCATGGGCCTGAGTCGGCTGCACCTGGTCGAGCCCAAGTCGTTGCCGGATGCCGAGGCGGTCGCCCGGGCCTCCGGTGCCGACGATCTGCTGGCTACCGCCCAGGTGCATGGAGATTTTCCGTCGGCCCTGCATGGCTGCAGGCTGGTGGTCGGCGCCAGCGCTCGCTTACGTGCCCTGGAGTGGCCGCTGCTGGAGCCCGCAGCCTGTGCGCGCCGTCTACTGGCAGAGGCCAGGGAAGGCGATGTGGCGCTGGTGTTGGGGCGGGAGAGCTCGGGGCTCACGAACGACGAGCTCGCTCGTTGCCACTTCCTTGTCCACATCCCCGGCAATCCGCAATTCAGCTCGTTGAACGTCGCCGCCGCGGCCCAAATCTTCGCTTACGAGCTGAACCGTGTCTGGCGGAAGGCAGAGGGGTTGCGCATCGAGGAGGCGGCAAGGGATCTCGCGCCTGCGGAGGCGATGGAGAGATTCTACGTCCACCTCGCCCAGACCCTGGTGGACACGGGATTCAGCGACCCCGAGCAGTCGGGGAAGCTGTTGCGGCGGCTGCGGCGCTTGTTCAACCGGGCACGTCCCGACTCGACCGAGATCAACATACTCCACGGGATCCTGAGCGCCGCCCAGGGTAAGAAGACTGCGGATCGATTTCGCAATCCCGACCTCGACGGGCCGGATCCATCCCCGGATCCGTCCAAGAAGCCCGGCGCCGGGACATCCGGGTAGACATCAGCATCAGTGAGCTTCTGTGGGGAGCAGCCCAATGTTCGAACGATTGCGGGAGGACATCGATTGTGTATTCGAGCGGGATCCCGCCGCACGCAATGCGTTCGAGGTCTTCACCACCTATCCGGGTCTGCATGCGATCCTCATGCACAGGGCCGCCCATGCCCTGTGGAGCCGCGGCTACAAATGGCTCGCCCGCTTTCTCTCGAACGTGGCGCGCCTCTTCACCGGGATCGAGATCCATCCCGGTGCACAGATCGGCCGACGTTTCTTCATCGATCACGGCATGGGGGTCGTGATCGGGGAGACGGCCGTGGTCGGGGACGACTGTACCCTTTATCACGGCGTGACGTTGGGTGGAACCAGTTGGGCCCGAGGCAAGCGACATCCAACTCTGGGGCGTGACGTCGTGGTTGGCGCCGGTGCGAAGGTCTTGGGTCCCATCGAGGTTGGAGACGGCGTGCGCATCGGCTCGAACTCCGTGGTCGTCAAGTCGGTCTCGCCCGGAACGACGGTGGTCGGGGTGCCGGGTCATGTGGTAGAGCCGCCTGTGACGGGAGATGCCCATCAGCGACGTGCGGCCACCGCCGAGCGCATCGGCTTCGACGCCTACGGCGTCACCAAGGATCTCCCGGATCCTCTGGCCAATGCGATCAACCTGATGTTGGATCATATCCACGTCCTGGACCGACGCATCGATACCTTGTCGCAGGTCTTGGAGCAAAGGGGGATCAGCGGTCATTTCGACCAGTTACCGGATCTCGAGGTATCCGAGATCGACTCGGTGACGGACGAGGCGAGGAAAGGGGCGGCCTCGGCGGAAGCGGCTCGCGTGGATGCCGATGGATCGTCCGGGGTGGCCTGAGAGTGCCGATTGCCCGTCCGGAAAGCTCAGGTATTGCGGAATATTCGAATCTTCCGCAAAATTCAATTCTCGTCGAATCCCATGCTCTGGACTGGAGCATGAGCCTAGGCGTACCGCGGGGCGCGCCGAACAGATCCTCGGGTTTGCTGCAGAGCCGAGCACGACAGGGGTTCTCATAAGTCGATGATCGGCAGCAACCGAATACTTGACTGAATGGGTTGGTTATTGTAGCATTTCGTTACTTCGTCGAGGCGGGAGTGATTCACTCGTGAGATTGACTACCAAAGGGCGCTATGCCGTAACCGCGATGCTCGATCTGGCTATCCACCACGGGAAAGGGCCGATCGCTCTGGCTGACATTGCACAACGCCAGGGGATCTCCTTGTCGTACCTGGAGCAGCTTTTCTCCAGACTGCGCAAGCAGTCCCTCGTTGCGAGCGTGCGCGGTCCCGGAGGCGGCTACAACCTGGCGCGCAGGGCCTCGGAGATCCACATCGCCGAAGTCATCTCCGCAGTGGACGAGAATGTGGACACGACCCGTTGCGCAGGCGCCCACAACTGTCAAGACTCGGGTCCCTGCCTGACCCACGATCTCTGGCAGGACTTGAGCGTCCGCATCTACGAGTATCTCGACCGAATCAGTCTGCAGGATCTGGTCGATCGCAAGGGGGTGCAGGACGTGGCCAAACGCCAGGACCGCCAGGGACCCGAGGTCAGGTTGGATGGCCTCGGTACCGGGGGGCTGAGCGTCGGTGCCTGAGCCCTTTTCCATTTGTCAGGTGCTTTCAAGCGTTTCAGAGCCTTTGACATGAAACTTCCTATTTACATGGATTACTCGGCAACCACACCTGTCGATCCCAGGGTCGCCGAGAAGATGTGCAGCTACCTGACTCCCGAAGGCAAATTCGGGAATGCGGCCTCCCGTTCCCATGCTTTCGGTTGGGAGGCAGAGGATGCGGTCGACCAAGCCCGTCGCCAGGTCGCGGATCTGATCAACGCGGACCCCAAGGAGATCGTCTGGACCTCGGGTGCCACCGAGTCGGACAATCTGGCGATCAAGGGTGCCGCACATTTCTATCACAAGCGCGGCAGGCATATCGTCACCTCCAAGACCGAGCACAAGGCGGTGCTGGATACTTGCCGTCAGCTGGAGCGCGATGGGTTCGAGGTAACCTATCTGGACCCGCAGCCCGACGGCCTCATCGATCTGGGCAAGCTGGAATCCGCCCTGCGGGACGACACCATCCTGGTCTCGATAATGCATGTGAACAACGAGATCGGGGTCATCCAGGATATCGCGGCCATCGGCGAGATGACGCGCGCGCGCAAGATCCTCTTTCATGTCGACGCGGCTCAGAGTGCGGGGAAGGTCCCGATCGATCTGGAGCGGATGAAGGTCGACCTCATGTCCCTGTCGGCCCACAAGATCTATGGTCCGAAGGGTATGGGAGCCCTTTATGTCAGGCGCAAGCCGCGGGTGCGTCTGGAGGCACAGATGCACGGTGGAGGCCATGAGCGGGGCATGCGCTCGGGCACCCTGGCGACGCACCAGATCGTGGGGATGGGCGAGGCCTTTCGCATCGCCCGCGAAGAAATGGCAGCGGAGAACGAGCGCGTCCTCTCCCTGCGCCGGCGTCTGTGGGACGGTCTCAAAGGCATGGAGCAGGTGGTGCTGAATGGCGACGAGGAGAATCGCGTCGCCGGAAATCTGAACCTGAGCTTTGCGTTCGTCGAGGGCGAATCCCTGATCATGGCCCTCAAGGACTTGGCCGTCTCGTCCGGCTCGGCCTGCACCTCCGCCAGTCTCGAGCCGAGCTACGTTCTGCGTGCCTTGGGGCGGGAGGATGAGCTGGCGCACAGCTCCATCCGCTTCACCCTCGGTCGTTTCACCACGGCGGAAGAGGTGGACTACGCGATTGCGAGGATCCGAGAGCAGGTCGACCGTCTACGCGAGCTATCGCCCTTGTGGGACATGTACAAGGAGGGAATCGACCTGAGCACCGTGCAGTGGGCGGCACATTGATCGAGAAACAGCCCGGGATCGGTATCCGGGTTGGATTTTCCCGGATTCATCTGCATCTTGGCCGCTAGGAGCGCGGCAAGCCCTTCGACGAGGTAACAGAGCATGGCTTACAGCGAAAAGGTCTTGGACCATTACGAGAACCCGCGAAACGTCGGGAAGTTCGACAGCGACGACGCGACCGTCGGCACCGGAATGGTCGGCGCGCCGGCTTGCGGGGACGTCATGCGCCTGCAGATCAAGGTCAGTGATCAGGGCATCATCGAGGACGCCCGCTTCAAGACCTATGGTTGCGGCTCCGCGATCGCATCCAGCAGCCTCTTGACCGAGTGGGTCAAGGGCAAGACTCTGCAGGAGGCACAACAGATCAAGAACCAGGACATCGCCGATGAGCTGGCCCTGCCCCCGGTAAAGGTGCACTGCTCGGTGCTGGCAGAGGACGCAATCAAGGCGGCGGTCCAGGACTATGAGAAAAAGCGAGGCGCCTGAGCTAGCCAACATCCGGTAGGCGTCAGCCATCGGGTATCGATCGGGCGAGAATCCACGGAGCCGAATTCATGAGCATTACGATGACACCGGCGGCGGCCGAACGCGTTCGCACCTTTCTCAGCAACCGCGGCAAGGGGTTGGGTCTGCGCCTGGGTGTGCGCACATCCGGTTGCTCGGGCATGGCTTACGTGCTCGAGTTCGCGGACGAGCTCGAGTCCGACGATCGAGTCTTCGAGGACCAGGGGGTCAAGGTGATCGTGGATCCCAAGAGCCTCCTCTATCTCGACGGGACCGTGCTCGACTACACCAAGGAAGGACTCAACGAAGGCTTCAAGTTTGACAATCCCAACGTCAAGGACTCCTGCGGCTGCGGCGAGAGCTTCAACGTCTGAGGATGCAGGATCTCCCGGGCGAGCCTCCGCGTGCTGGACTTTTCACAGAACTACTTCGCGCTATTCGGGCTGCCCATGCGCTATCGGGTGAACGGCTCTCTGCTCGCCGACCGTTATAGAGCCCTCCAGGGCACACTGCACCCGGACCGTTTCGCGGCTGCGGGCGACCGGGAGAAACGCCTCTCCCTGCAGGCGTCTGCACACGTCAACCATGCCTACCAGACCCTGAGGGATCCCCTGGAGCGGGCGCTCTACCTGGTGTCACTCCATTTGGACGGCTCCGCCGACGAAAAGCAGGCGACCCGGGACATGGGCTTCTTGATGGAGCAGATGGAGCTGCGCGAGGCCTTGTCGGGGGTCAAGGACCAACCTGATCCCCATGTCGCCGTGGGGGAGGTCTTGGACCGTCTGTCCGGCCAAGCCGATGCCCTCGTCCAAGGGCTGGAAGACCTGCTGGACGAGCCCTCGGCGCAGGACCTGGAAGCGGCGCGGGAGCTGGTGCGCAAGCTGCAGTTCGTAAGCAAGTGCCGGGTGGAGGCCGAGAATCTGGAGGCGGAGCTGGATGATCTGTCCTAACCTTCGGTCCCTTGTCCAGCCTCCGGCAATTCGGTATGCGCTCGCTTCCGAGCGCCAATCCCCTTAATCATGGCATTTCTGCAGATTTCGGAGCCCGGGCAGGCCGCTGCACCACACCAACAGCGGCTGGCCGCGGGGATCGATCTGGGGACGACCAACTCCCTGGTCGCAGTCGTGCGCAACGGCACCGCCGATACCCTCCCGGACGAGCAAGGGCGCCATTTGCTGCCCTCGGTCGTGCGCTACACAGAAGAAGCGGTCATCGTCGGCGAGGAGGCGAAGAGCGCCGCTGTCGATGATCCCCTGAGCACGGTCGCCTCTGTCAAGCGACTCATCGGTCGCGGCCTGAACGATATCGCGCGCTTGGGGGCAAGGCTTCCCTACGAGTTCGCCCAGGAGGATACCGCGGTTCCGCGCATCCGTACCCGCCGCGGGGACGTGAGCCCGGTGGAGGTCTCGGCTGAGATCCTCGGGGTACTGGCCACTCGGGCGGAGTCGGTGCTCGGCGGCGACCTGTCCGGCGTCGTCATTACGGTCCCCGCCTATTTCGACGAGGCGCAGCGCCAGGCTACGAAGGATGCCGCTCGCCTGGCGGGGCTCGAGGTGCTGCGGCTGCTCAACGAGCCGACGGCCGCCGCGCTGGCCTACGGCCTGGACAAGGACGTCGACGGCATCCACGCCGTTTACGATCTGGGTGGCGGCACCTTCGACATCTCCATCCTGCACCTGCGCCGAGGGGTGTTCGAGGTTCTGGCCACGGGCGGCGATTCCGCCCTCGGCGGCGATGACCTGGATCGGGTCGTCGCCCGCTGGATCATGGAGCAGGCCGGGATCGAGGATGACGCCTCCCATGCGGTCCAACGTCGGCTGCTGGGCGCGGCCTGCGCCGCAAAGGAGGCGCTCAGCACGGCGGACAGGGTACCCCTGCACCTGCTGGATCTGCCGAACGGAGCTCAGTGGGAGGGTGCACTCGATCGAGCTACCTTCGATCGCTTGATCGACCCCCTGATCTCCAAGACGGTCGCGGCCTGCCGCCGCTGTCTGCGCGATGCCGCGCTGAAGCCCGCCGAGGTGAAGGACGTGGTCATGGTCGGGGGCTCCACACGGGTGCCCAGGGTGCGCGAGCGGGTGGGCGAGCTCTTCGGCACCGTGCCGCTGGTGGATATCGATCCCGACCGGGTGGTGGCCATCGGTGCCGCGCTCCAGGCGGACGTCCTCGTCGGCAACAAAGGCGCCGATGAGATGCTGCTGCTGGATGTGATCCCCTTGTCCCTCGGTCTGGAGACCATGGGCGGCCTGGTGGAGAAGATCGTACCCCGCAACACCACCATCCCGGTGGCCAGGGCCCAGGAGTTCACCACCTTCAAGGACGGGCAGACCGCCATGGCCCTCCATGTTTTGCAGGGGGAGCGCGAACTGGTGTCCGATTGCCGCTCGCTGGCCCGCTTCGAGCTGCGCGGCATCCCTCCGATGGTGGCCGGTGCGGCACGCATTCTGGTCAGCTTCGAGGTGGATGCGGACGGGCTCCTCAGCGTCACGGCCCTGGAGAAGTCGAGCGGTGTCAAGGCCCAGGTCGAGGTGAAGCCGTCCTATGGGCTCACGGATGCCGAGATCGAGCGCATGCTGCGGGATTCCATGGCCAATGCCGGGGAGGACATCGAGGCTCGGCGCCTGCGTGAGCAACAGGTCGAGGCACGCCGAACCGGCGAGGCACTGCGCGCTGCGCTGGCGGCCGATGGAGACGCCCTGCTGGATGCGAGTGAGAGGCGGCGCGTCGAGGATGCCCTCGCCCATTTGGAGCTGACCGCCGGCGGCGAGGATCCGGACGCGATCAAGCTCGCCACCCAAGAGCTGGAGAAGACCTGCGGCTTCTACGTGGAACGGCGGATGAACAGGGGCATTCGGGCTGCCATGGCGGGGCAGAAGGTCGAGGAATTCGAATAACCCATGCCGAACATCATCTTTCTACCCCACGAAGAGATTTGCCCGGAGGGTGCCATGGTCGAAGCCGAGCCGGGGGTGAGTATTTGCGATGCCGCCCTGGCGAACGGCATCGAGATCGAGCATGCCTGCGAGAAGTCCTGCGCCTGTACGACCTGTCACGTCATCGTCCGCGAAGGCTATGATTCCCTCCAGGAGGCGGACGAGGCGGAGGAGGACCTGCTCGACAAGGCGTGGGGGCTGGAGCCGGAATCCCGGCTGAGCTGTCAGGCCCTGGTGGGTGAGGAGGATCTGGTGATCGAGATCCCCAAGTACACCATCAACATGGTCTCCGAGAATCATTGAGCTTCGATGAAGCGCTCTGTGGATCAGCTACTGTTTTCGGGAGAGCCTGCATGGGCCTGAAGTGGACCGATACAATCGACATTGTCATTGCGCTGGACGAGGCGCATCCCGAGGTCGACCCCCGTTATCTGAACTTCGTGGACCTGCGCGAGTGGGTGCTTGCCCTCGAAGAATTCGATGACGACCCGGCCCGCTCGGGTGAGAAGATACTGGAGGCCATACAAGCCGCCTGGCTCGAGGAGCGGGAATAGAGCTCGCTTCGTTTCGCATCCCTCTCAGCATTGTTCCCAGGGCAGCCCGCGAAAGCGCCAGCCACCCCTGGCGCCTCGGTGGTGGTGCTCGTCGAGATCCCCCTCGAAGCCCTCGTCGATGTGGAAGACGTTTCGCACACCGTCCTGCGTCAGGGCCTTTCCGGCCTCCAGGGAGCGTTTCCCGCTGCGACAGATGAGGATGACCGGTGCACAGGGGGCGTCCTCGGTGCAAAGGGCACCGCCCAGCAAGAGCTTGCGAATCTCGGTTTGGAAATGGGGGTTGACCACCCAGTCCGGCTCGTCGATCCAGGCGACGTGAACCGCCCCTGTGGGATGGCCGACGAACAGGTATTCCATGGTGGAGCGTATGTCCACCAGAAGCGCTCGGGGGTCGTCCTGGAGCATTTGCCATGCCTGCTGGGCCGTGAGGCTCTTGATGCCTTGGTCGCTCATGGTCGGGAGTCCTCTGACAGGGGAATTGGGGAAGCGAATCGGGCATGAGATACTACTCCGTGCTCGATTTGGCCGAAAGTCGGGATGCCAACCGCTTCGCGTGAGACTTCCGGCTGCGAAACGATAGGCTCGATGGATGGTGGTCGGGAAAGAGGGCTCGGCGGTACGGGACGGGAACGGGCGGCGTACCCTGCGGGAGGGCCTTGCCGTTGCGCTCCTCCACGCCCTGTCCCGTCTGCCTCTCTCGGCCACCCACCACCTAGGGGCCTGGGTCGGCTGGCTGATGCTGAAGATCCCCAACAAACAGCGTCGCAATGCCTTGATCAACCTGCGTCTCTGCTATCCGTCCCTGGACGAGACACAGGTACGCACCTTTCTGCGACGCGCCTTCTTCGAATACGGCAAGACCTACAGCGAGGTCGCCTATCTGTGGCTGCGCCCAGCCGAGAAGGTACTGTCGCTGATCCGGGACGTCTCGGGTCGCGAGCTGTTGCACCGAGGGGACGGGCGGGGTGTGATCGTGCTCTCGCCGCATCTGGGCGCCTGGGAGCTCGCCGGGCTCTACCTCTCGCGCCAGGGTCCGACGACCACGCTGTACAAGCCCCAGCCAGAGCTGAATTGGCTGATCCGCGAGGTGCGGGGGCGCGGCGGTGCCGATCTGGCCCCGACGGATCCCCGGGGAATCCGCAAGCTGATGCAGGCACTGAGGCGCGGCGAGTACGTCGGAATCCTCCCCGACCAGGAGCCCAAGGCGGACCGCGGTGCCACCTTCGCTCCCTTTTTCGGCGTCCCGGCCTTTACCATGTTGCTGATCAATCGGCTGGCGCGCAAGACGGGAGCGCGGGTCATCTTCCTGATCGCGGAGCGTCTGCCTCATGCAAGGGGCTTTCGTATTCATTGCCTGCCCGCACCGCCACAGATCGATTCCGAAGACGAGCTGGCCGGCGCAACGGCACTCAATCTCGGGATCCAGGCCGCAGTGAGCATCTGTCCGGAGCAATACCTCTGGGCTTACAAACGATTCCGGAAGCGCCCGCCCGGGATACCCAAGCTTTATCGAGGGCCACTGTGAGCATGATGAGGCAATCCGATATCCGACCCACTGCCGTCCATCGCTTCGGGTAAGGGGTCTACTTGATCTGCGTGGTCAGGGTATCGCTTTCGCCGGTGTTGTCGGTCCAGGTCAGGGTGAGCGTATCTCCCTTTGCGGGGCCCATGATCTTGATGACCAGGTAAGGGTCTTGGGAAACGCGTCCGCTCCACAGGGCGCTCATCACCTTCTTGCCCTTCCAGGTGCAGATCACTTCCTGGATGTAGCGGGCTGGGACGGCTTTTCCGGTCTTCTCGTCTCTGCGCAGTCCTGTCTCCATCGGATGGATGATCAGGGCCTTGATCTCGGTAACACCACCCTTCAGTCGAGCGATGAACCAGGGTTTGCTCTTTTCTCCGGTTGCCATGCCGTACCGCTGCTCACTCGGGGTGCCCGGGGTGCCCTTGACTGCGTCGAAAGACGGGTCAGTCGCCGGGGTTGCCGTCGGTTACCTTGACTTCCTTGGCCGCGCTCAGGAGTCTGTCTCCGGTCTTGACCACCGCGATGACCTGCGCGGTTTTGGCCATCCGGATGCGGGTCGTTACATATCCCAAAGCACCTTCGCCCAGGTCGAAAGAGGCGACGAGGGGCTGCTGATTTCCAGTGGCGAAGATCGTGATGGAGCTGATGTCGTGCAGATCGCACTTCACGGTGACCGGAAACGGGGCGTGAACGAATTCTGAGACATTGATCTCGACGTCCCTGCTCGTTTCCAGTGTGCTTGTGCCGAACAGCTCCTTCAGCGCACCGTCCACACTTTCGGCCGTAAAGGCGGCCTCCGGCCATGCCGCCAGCACGACGCGGGGGCTGAGCAGGCCGGCTCCTAGAGCGACACCAATTGCGCCCGCGGCCAGGGACCCTTTCAGCAGGACTCTGCGCTTTGTGTTGATCATCGGTGATCTCCATGCGGGGGGGCAGCTCGGGTCTCGGGCTCCGGCCAAGGGTCCTGCATTCGCTGATAT
>CAYYHR010000012.1:0-32643 GCA_964471705.1 uncultured Chromatiaceae bacterium | reverse complement strand
CGGACTCGACCTCGGCGAGACGCTCCTCCAGCTCCCTGATCGCATCCTCGATGTCCTGCGGCTGCGTGCGCAGGATTTCAGGAATGGCCGCGATCTCGACGTGCAAGGCCAGGCGCTCTCCGTCCAGGTCGCGGTGATCGACGACCCAGACGCCCTTCACCGCGGTTTCCCATATCCGCGTCGGCCCGAGGGCGTCGATCTCGGCCTTCACCTCGCCTTCTCCGAGCAGACCGAGGAGCCGCGCTTCGTCACCCGGACCGAAGGCGAAGGGCATTGCCCGCAGATCGATCAGGGTGCTCTCCCCGTGCTCCGCAAGACGTTTCAGTCCATGGCGGATCTCGTGGAGAACGGGCAGGCTGATGCCCCAGTCCTTGGCTCCGCCGCCGGGAGCTGCGGCACCGGCTTGAATATCCGAGAGTCCGGACATCGATGATTGGAGAGCAATTCAGGAGTTATCGACAGTCTATATCCGGATGCGGCTCATGGGTAATGACTTGGCGCAGTCGGATGCACGCCCCCCGCACTCGGCAAACCCCTCGGCTCGCTCCAGGAGCGTCAGGCCGTGCCGGCGGACCCGGCTTCAGCTCCCTGCCCGGATGTCTCCAGGGCAGCCAGGTCCTCCGCACGGTTGATATTGAGAAAGCCCTCGGGTCGATCGGAGAAATCCGAGAGTACCAGGCGGTGCTCCCGGTACCAGGCACCGGTCTTCCGTCTCCCTTTCCCCAGATAGTCCAGCAAGTCCGGGAGCAGTGCCCGTCGGAGCAGAGCGAGCACCGGGTGCATACGGTGACCATCGTGAGCAACGCTGACGTCGGCGCCTGCCGCCTCGAGATCATGATAGAGCCTGGCGCACAAGTCGCTCGGGACCAGTGGAGAATCGCAGGGAACGAACAAGCAATAAGGGGTGACCGTGGCCTGCATGGCGCTGGCCATACCGGCCAGCGGTCCCAAATAACCCTCGAGGAGATCAGTCACCAATGGATAACCGAGGGCGCGGTACCGGTCGAGGTTGCGGTTGGCGTTGATCAGAAGGGACCCGACCTGGGGGCGGACGGCATCGATGACCTGCACGACCAGAGGGCGGCCATCGATGCACAGCAGCCCTTTGTCCTGTCCGCCCATGCGTCGGCTCCTCCCGCCGGCGAGGATCACCCCCGTGATGTCCGTCTTGGGAACATCCGGCACCTTTGTTCGTACCGCCGGATCCTGTTTCGAGCCGGGTCGCTTACACATAGGCAATATTGTTCTGTATGGGCTATGAGCCCTAGACCAGCGGCAGCTCGGTCTTGTCGACCACCCGGCGCAGGACGAAGCTCGAGTGGACGCCGCTCACCCCCTCGATGCGAGTGATCTTCTCCAGCAGCAATGCCTGAAACGCGTCCATGTCGCGCACCACCACCTTGAGCTGATAGTCGGCGTCCTGGCCGGTGATCAGCAGGCACTCCATCACCTCGGGCAGGCGGGCGACCGACTCGTCGAAGTTGTTGAAGCGCTCCGGGGTGTGGCGGTCCATGGAGATGTGGATGAGTGCCATCAGGGACAGTCCCAGCTGCTTCGCATCCAGCAAGGCACGGTAGCCGGTGATGAGCAAGGACTCCTCCAAGGCCCGCACCCGCCGCAGGCAGGGCGAGGGAGAGAGGCCGATGCGCTCGGCCAGCTCCTGGTTGCTGATGCGCCCGTCGCGCTGCAGCTCGGCGAGAATGCGGCGGTCGTAGCGGTCGAGCTCCATGTCCTGCACCTCAAACCCAGGTTGAAGATAATAATTTCATAGAACAACTAGAACGCGCAGATATATTGCGCATTTGTACAAATATATTGGCATAAACGCAATAAGGTATCCCTAAGTCTGTATTAACATTTCCCGTGTCGCCACAAGCGGCAACCAGCCAAGAGCCGGCCTCACGAGGGCCGGCTCGTTTCCGCCCCACAAGGGTAGGAGCAAAACGTATCCAAGCCATTCAGGAGCAAGACGGTGAAACCCTTCGACTACCGCAAATATCGCCCCATCCCGGGGCCCCGGATGACCAACCGCCGGTGGCCCGAGCGTACCATCGAGCAGGCGCCGATCTGGGCCAGTGTCGACCTTCGCGACGGCAACCAGGCGCTGCTCGAGCCGATGAGCGTCTCCCAGAAGCGGGAGATGTGGGGGCTGCTGGTCGAGCTGGGCTTCAAGGGTATCGAGATCGGCTTTCCCTCCGCCAGCCAACAGGACTATGACTTTGTTCGCTGGCTCATCGAGGAGGACCAGATCCCCGAGGATGTCACCGTGCAGGTGCTGATGCAGGCCCGCGAGCATCTGATCGTGCGCTCGTTCGAGGCATTGAAGGGGGCTCGCCGCGCCGTCATGCACGTCTACAACTCCACCTCACCGGTCCAGCGGCAGAGGGTGTTCGGCCAGGACAAGGCCGGTATCATGGAGATTGCACGCCAGGGCGCCGAGTGGGTGGCGCGCGAGGCGGCTCGCTACCCGCAGACCGACTGGGTCTTCGAGTACAGCCCGGAGAGCTTCACCAGCACCGAGACCGATTACGCGGTGGAGGTCTGCGACGCCGTGCTCGACGTTTGGCGACCGACCCCGGACCACCCCTGCATCCTCAATCTGCCCACCACGGTGGAGGTCGCCTCGCCGAACGTCTTTGCCGATCAGGTGGAGTACTTCTCCAACCGCATCAGCCGCCGCGACAGCGTCATCCTCTCGGTGCACACCCACAACGACCGCGGCTGCGCCGTTGCAGCAGCAGAGCTGGCGTTGCTGGCCGGTGCCGAGCGTGTCGAAGGGACCCTGATGGGCAACGGCGAGCGCACCGGCAACGCCGACATCCTCACCATGGCGATGAACCTCTACAGCCAGGGCGTCGATCCGCAGCTCGACCTTTCCGATCCGGATGCGATCATCGGGACCTATACCCGCTGCACCGGAATGCCGGTGCACCCGCGCCATCCCTGGGTCGGCGAGCTGGTCTACACGGCCTTCTCCGGCAGCCACCAGGACGCGATCCGCAAGTGCCTACAGAAGCAGCGACCGGAGGAGCCCTGGCAGGTCGCCTATCTCCCCATCAACCCGGCCGACCTGGGGCGCGACTACCAGGAAGTGATTCGCGTCAACAGCCAGTCCGGCAAAGGAGGCGTCGCCTTCGTGCTCGAGCGTGACTATGGCTTGTACCCGCCCCGCTGGATGCAGATCGCGCTGGCCCGGCTGGTGCAGAGGGCGAGCGAGGAGCAGGGTGGCGAGGTCGACAGCGCGACCGTCCACCGCATCTTCCTGGACAATTTCGTCGCGGCCGCCGGCAGTCCGCATCTGAACGGCTACCGTCTTGACCGCAGCCGAGGCGTCGACACCATCGAGGCGAGGATCCTCGAAGGCAAGGTGGAGACCCTCATCCGCGGCCAGGGCGAAGGTGCCATGTCCGCCTTCGTGGATGCCTGGCAGAAGCACAGCGGGCACAAGCTGGTGGTGGTCGACTATAGCGAGCACGCCGTCGGTCCGGGCACCGAGGCCGAGGCCGCGGCCTACGTACAGCTGAGCATCGACGGGCATCGTGTGTGCGGCGCCGCCTTGGACCAGGATACGGTAACCGCATCCTTGATGGCGGTGATGGCCGCCCTCGAGCGGGCATGGTCCTCTTCGGTGTCGGAGGAAGAAGGCAGCGTCAGCCTGGCAGGCTGAATGAAAGCAACCGTTCAGGCCCTCTGAGAGCTTACCGACACTTGCATGGGTTTCGTTCCTCTACCTGACTCCTACGAGCCTTTATTTGACCGTAGGAGACGGGTAGAGCGCAGCGAAGCCCATCGCCAGACCCTCCACGACTGCATCGATACAAGGAATTCGAGGCGCTCTTCGGAGTCGTCAGCGACGATACGATGAAGAGGAGTGCCTAGCTCCCGCCCATCCTTGCCCTGCAAGCAAGGAGGCAAAGCCGAGCAGGAGACCGGCGAAGGGCGTGCGGCGCAAATCCTGAGCCGCTGCCAGGTCGGCGGTTGCCGCTTTCGGGTGGCCTCCGGCCAAGTGCTCGATGCCCCGGAGGGTCGATCGCTCCGCTGCCGCTTCCACTTGGAGCAGCTTATCCAGCTCCAGGCCGCAGCGCCGGCAGGTCGAGCCTTCTTCCCGGCGTGCGCGGCAGTTCGGACAACGTTCCATCAGGACTCCAGGTAGTAGATTAGATCGGTGAGCTCGGCGATCGCCCGCTCGACCCCACCCGCATCACCTTTGGCGCGGGCATCCTTCAGCGACTCGACCAGGTCGACCAGGTCCTCCTTGTCTTCCGCATTGGCGCCCTCCATGATCCGCTCGGCCTTTTCGATCAGCGCCTGGGCCTGAGCCTCGTCGCGCCGCTCGGCTTCGACCTCCTCCGCCTCGACATCGACCAGGGCGGAGATCCGCTGCCGGGCGGCGTCCAGCTCCTGCTCCTCGAAACGGGCGGTGGCGTTGTCGATGGTGATGTGCTTTTCCAGACCCGTGCGCTTTTCCCGCGAGCTGACGTTCAGAATGCCGTTCACGTCCAGGGAGAAGGTGGTCACGATGACGTTGCCCGCCGGAACATCGCTCAGCCCCTCGATACGAAAGGAGCCGATTTCGGTATTGTTCAGGGCGTCCGGGTCCTCGCCCTGGTAGACCTTCACGTCAATGGCCTCCTGTGCGTCGTGCATGGTCTCGAAAGCGTCGCTCTTGGTGACGGGGATCGGTGTGTTTTTGCGAATCAGGGGGATAAATGTGTAGGGGTAGGGCTCGCCGTTGAGGTCGGCCCAGGCGCTGGTCCCGAAGGTATAGGGGGTGACGTCCACCAGCACGCCGGACACCTGCCTGCCGGCGATAACCGCCGCTTGGATAGCGGCCCCTGCAGCCACGCACAGGTCCGGATCCACCTCGGCGCGCGGCTGCATGCCCAGCTCCCGCTCCAGGCGCTGCTGCACCAAGGGGGTACGGGTGGCACCGCCTACGAGCAGGACCTCCTGGATATCCGATACCGTGAGACCGGCGCCCTCGAGCGCAGTGTGCGCCGCCTCCAGGGTCTCGTCGATGTAGCCTCCGATCATCTCCTCGTACTCGGAGCGATCCACCTCCAGGGACAGGTGAACAGGAGTACCGTCCTTTTCCAGCAGATATTCCTCCTCGATACGGGCAAAAGGGGCATCGCTCAAGGCGATTTTGGCCGTCTCGCAGGCACGCAGGATGCGGGCCATGGCCGCGCGATCTGCGCTCGGATCCAGGCCCTTCTCCTTCCCGAGGTGAGCGGTGACATGCTCGACGAGCTTGGCGTCGAAATCGTCCCCGCCAAGGTGGTTGTTGCCGTGACTCGCCAGCACTTCGGTCACCTCCCGGCTGAGACGCACAACTGAGACGTCGAAGGTACCCCCGCCCAGATCGTAGACCAGGATGTTCTTCGGCTCCTCGTGGTCGACCTCGTAGGCCAAGGCCGCCGCGGTGGGCTCGTTGATGATACGCACCACCTCCAGTCCAGCCACCCCGCCGGCATCGCGGGTGGCCTGGCGTTGCGCATCGGAAAAGTAGGCGGGAACCGTGATAACCGCCTTGGCAACCGGCTGGCCCAGGTAATTCTCCGCAGCCTTTTTGAGCCGCTGCAGGATAAGGGCTGAGATCTCCTGCGGCCGGTATTCCTGCTCGCCCATGGCCAGGTGCACGTCCTCGCCCATGCGCCGCTTCACCGAGCGGATCGTGCGCTCCGGGTAGAGGCTGTATTGGTTGCGGGCTGCCTGGCCCACCAGGAGGGCGCCGTCGTCCGCCAGCCCGACCACCGAGGGGAGGAGCTTCGAGCCGTCCACCTCGATGATCTCGGTGCGCCCATCCTGGACCACGGCCACCTCGGAGTTGGTGGTGCCCAGGTCGATTCCGATGATGATGTCGTTCAATATCGTGCTTCCGATCTCGTGGATGACTCGAGAGGTCTCGCCTCCGAGCCCGATTTTCTCCAGGCAGTCATTCGCCTTCCGGGCGATTGACCACCACCTCCGCTGAGCGCAGCAGCTCGTCTCGGTACAGAAATCCCTTGCGTAGCTCCCCGACCACCAGACCAGTGGGCTGGTCAGGGTCCCTCGCCAGCTCAACGGCATGCATGGTGTGCGCATCGAAAGGCTGTCCCAGGGCGGACAGCGGTCGCACGCCGCGACGGGCGAGGGTTTCGTCCAGCCGCCGCAGGTTCATGGCCATGCCCTCCGCCATCGATCCGATGAAGCGGACGGCACTCCGGCGCACCAGGGCCTCCGGGCGAAACCGCTCTGCCTGATCCTGACCGGCCTGCAGGCGGTCGCGCAGCTCGAGCAGATCGAGAAGCAGCTCCTTTTGTGCCCGCTCCCCCGACCGCCGTTCCTGTTCCAGAGAGCGGGCCTGCTCTTCTGCTAGACGCGTGTTCGCCTCGCGCAGGGCTGCGTACAAATCTCTGAACTCATCGAGGGCCGACTTGAGGTTTCGAGATTCCAGCTTGACCTCGTTCTTGAGCGCGGCCACCTCCGCCAGCAGGGTGAAGAGGTCCGGAATCGGCTCGCCGTCGGTGACGGTGCCCGCTTCGAGCGCCTCTGCCGCACCGTCCAGATAGGCCCGGAAACGCGCAGCGAGCTGGTCCTTGGCCGCTTCATCCATCAGCCGTTCCCCCGCAGGAGGGCGGAGAAGAGATCGACATCCGGGCGGCCCGGATCACCGATCGGCGCCGCCCTGTCCAGGATGTCCCTAGGCTCCGGTGGCGAGCTGTCGAAAAGCTCGTAACCGATGCGGTCACGACGGGTACGCAGGGTCTCGTAAGCCCGGCGCAAGAGCTCGAACCGCTGGGCATCCCGTTCCGGGGGGCACTGCTTGATGCCTTCCCGGTAGGCGGCCTCGACGGCAGTATCGTCCACCTCTTCACCAACACCGAGGATCAGATAGGGATCGCTCATCGGAAAAGGTCCAGTTGCTCGAAGAGATCATCGTCCTGCCCCTCGTCCGGACCGGATCGGGACTCGGATCGCCCTCGTGACGGCCCTGCCGGCTTGCCCGTGGGCGGGCCCCCGAACGGCAGATCGATCTCGCCCCCCGCTATCCCAGAGAGCATCTCCAGGAAGAAGGCCAGTGCTTCGGCGGCCGCCTCCTTACCCTCCCGGCGCACCATCTTCTCGATATCGCGCTTTATCTCCGATGGCAGCCCGAATGCATTCAGCGCCTTGTCGACTCCAAGCGTGTCGATGAGCTCGATGATCGACTCGGTGTCCCGTTCCCGGGTGCCCCGCCCCGAACGAGGTGGTGGCGCAAAAGGCAGGGGCCCCAAGGGGAAGGGGTCGAGGTCGGCGAGGATCTCCTCGATACGCATCGCGATGCGCATGTCCCCATCCTTGCCGGCACGAGCGAGGGCCTCTTCGAGGCGATCGATTTCCTTGTCCGAGCAATCGCCGTGATTGCCGGGATGCTTGGCCTCGAAGGCATGGAGCACGAAGAGCGGCTCTCCCTTCCATCGCTTCAGGGCCGCGCGGGCAGCGATCAGGCGCGTCTCATGCAATCCGCAACGGCGCAGGGTATCGCAGGCGGCCTCCGTTTCGCCCTTCGAAAGGTCCTTCCACGGAGATTTGGCGAATGCCTTGGACAGAGAGGAGCCGAGCTCGCGGGTCATTCTACCGCCGCCGTCCAGGTGTTGGCGCAGCACGGCGAAGGTGGTGAGCAGGTCGTCGCGCCCGGTCACGCCGGGCATCTCGATCCTCAGCCGCTCGAAGAGCTTTCGTTGGGAAAGCCCGAGTACTTCTCCGGCCAGAGCAAGATTCAGGTGAGCAGCCACCCCGCCCCCCATGCGCTGCACCAGGTCGAGCAGGACGGGAGCACCGTTCTCGGCCTCCTCGATCAGGGAGATCAGGCCGGAGGTGAGATCGAGCTGATCACGTGCCTGTGCGCTGCGAGCCCACTCCGCGGCCTGGGTCAGCTCCTTGCGCGCCAAATCGAGCCTCCCCTTGGCGACTTGCTTACGGGCATGTGCCAAGTGGGCCTTCACCAGCCGCTCACGCACGCCGGTGTTGATGCTGTCCAGGGCGAGCATTTCGCGGGCCAGGCCGGCGGCCTTCTTAAAGGCGCCGTTCTCGAGGGCGGCATCCAGATCTGCCTCCAGGACTTGCATGTCCTTGGGCCAACGTGCACGCGCCTGGGCTACGAGCCTGCGGATATCCTTAGTGGACTTCGCCCGCCGGTAGTAGCGGATCAGGCGCAGATAGGTGTCGCGGTCGTCCGGGTCCCAGGCCAAGCTCTCTTCCAGCTTTGCAGCAACGCTGCTACCCAGATCGCCGAGATCCGATGAAGGATCCGTATGAGACAGGATGTCGCCGAGGCGCTCACAGCGGCGCAATGCCAGGGCGATGCGCAGCTTTCGCTCGGTCTCGTCTCCGTCTTCCGAGGGTCCGCGCATCAGATGGCGAGCATAGTCTTCCCAACGTTCTTGTTCTTGCCACGGATCTTCCCGGTGCTCGGCGCTCCGCGCGGCCAGCAGCAGGGACTCCTCCGCGCTCAGGGTCGGCATACCGGCCGCCTTGAGCCACTTGCGGCTGGTGGGATAGCCGGCGACGAGCAGGCGCAACCCTCGGCGACGTACCCAATCTGGATCCAAGGCATCGCGGTGCCGGTGCATGAGGCGCAACAGGGTTTCGGGCCGAGGCTCCGTTCCCAGTTGGACGAGCTCATCCCACAGCGCGATGCGTGCCGGCGGCCAGCCACGCAGAGCACAGGCGAAGCGGGTGCTCTTGGCACCGACGCTACGGATCGCCTCCAGAAAGGCTGCTTCCGGAAGCAAGGCAAGCTGCGCGGCCTGTCGCAATGTGGAAAAGACCGAGTCGTCGGACACCCGCTCTAGGAGTCCGGAAGCCTCCCGGTGATCATCCGGCAGGTGCTGTAGGGCTTTGAGGATCTGAGCCCAGTCGCGATACGGAGAACGGAAGGGGATGGCCGCCAATGAGGCTCGACAGGCCTCGTCGTCACCCGCGCAATAGGCCGTCAAGGCAGTACGCGCCGACACCCCATGAAGAACCACCGGGTCGTCCGCCGGCAACTGGTCGACGACTACATCATCTCCGGCAAGGTAGGCGGCAGCGAGCAGGCAACGTAACCGATCGGCCTGCTCAGGCGGGACCTCGGTCCCCTGCCCGAGCTGGGCGAGCACCAAATCCACGCGCCCCATACGCACCAGCAGTGCCGCCTGATCCGTCTCGAAGGGAATGTCTGCGCCCAGGGCGGCGCGGTTCTCCCATATCGCCAAGGCCTCCTTGAGCATGTCCTTGGCTGCAAGCTCGCGCGCTCTACCCGCGTAGGCATTGGCAAGAGCGGAGCGCCAGGCGGGCCGTGCCTCCAACTTCACGAGCTGTTTGAAACCTTCTATGGCCTCACGGTATCGCTCGCCCCCCAAGGCGTCCCAGGCCTTGAGTTCGATCGCCTCGGGTGAGAGGTTGGTGGGGGTTGATTTGGCGCGCGCTGCGCGCCGCCTCGTCTTTTTGGACATGAAGTGTGCAGTCACCTCCGGAGAAACCCGGAAATCAAATCACTGGGGTGTCGGGATAAGAAGTATACAGGGAAGGCGGAACCGCGTGGTCGGACGATGGGCCTTATCCTCACTCCCGTTTGGGAAGGTGGTCATTGTAGCGCTCCATGAGGTAGCACAAACAGTCCTGGCGAATGACGGCCTCGTCTCGTGTGAGCATGGATGGCATCACCGGCAGTCTGAGACGCAGCTCTCCATCCTGCACATGGAAGTAACGTGACGTCACATCCCTACCCCGCTCGTCCCAGACATCGAGTCTGGCACTTTTGTTTGCATTTTCGTAGCGCTCATTGATGCGCCCGAGCGCCGTGCCGCGGGGCAGCTCACGAAAATTCAGACGCTCCAACTCCGGATCCAAGAGGATGTCTGCCTCCGCCGGGGGGAAAGCAAAGCTCAGAGCCTCAGGGACCTTGACCTGGGCCACGGTATGGAAGAGATCCATGTCACCTGCTGCCACCGGATGATCCGGAAGGGCTGAAAGGTGGAGACAGGCGTCGAGATAGTCCCGGGCATGGTCCACACCCTGTTTCTCACCGACCTTTCCGCATTCCAGGACAACCGCCGGGCACAGCTCGCCCATGGCGATGGATTGCACGCCGCACGGCCGCACGAAATAGACTAACGTACGACTGAATAGGCTTGCCAAGTGCAGGTGGCGATTTTCCAAGATGTTGACGCATCCGTAATGTGGATTGCAGCCGGTATTGTTGTGCATGTCCACACTGGCGAAGACCCCCCGTCTCCGCATGATGTCGATGATCCGCCGCATCATGGTGTGCTCCGGCGTCGGGGTTGAGCCGCATCCCGGCCAGATGCGATTGTAGTCGGGTTGGCCGGGAAGGTGCCGAACGCCGGCCGCTGCGGCCGTGACGTTGCCGATGAACAGGCTGAGCGCCCGTGGTAGGCGTAAAGCCCCAAAGCGCTCCAGATAACCTGCCAGCAGGGCACGCACGGCGTCCCAACCGACGGGCTCGTTACCGTGAAGGAGCACGGACAGGAAAAGAGGAGGCTCGCGATCTCCCGGGAGGTGTATCAGGGTCGGTAACCCGAGCAGGGCTTGGAGGTCTCTGGCTCCGGTCTCCAAGAGCCCGGCGGGGATGGCGTGAATCTCCTGCAGCATACCTCTATGTTCTTTGCCCGTTGGTGCCTGGAAAGTCAATCGGATCGAATCTTGGTCGGATCGACTCATTCAATAGGGCCAAGTCATAGGGTCCATTCGTGGACAGGCCGGCCCGACTGCTGTCGCTCCAGGTAGGCAGCGGTAAGGGCCTCGAAGTCCGCACCTTCATGCTCCACCCAGGCGCGCTGCCAGGCTGCTCCGGTCTGGCCGGTCCGCAACCGTCCTTCGATGATCCCCAGCCAGAGGTCCGCCTCGGAGACATCGACGTCCAAGTCGAGCAATCCCTGCCGCGCACGGGGAAGCAGCTCGTCCATCAACACTCGGCGCAGGCTCGCCCTGTGACCGTCGAGCCATTCGACCTCGGCAGCGAGCCCATACCGTGCGGCAGTATAAAAATTGTTCTTGGCAACGACAAAAGGCAGTCGCCACTCCGCTGGCTCGATCTCTGCTGCGAGGGACTGTACTGCCCCGAAATAGAAGGCTGCGTTGGCGATAGAGTCGGCAACGGTTGGACCGGCGGGTACCACCCGGTGCTCGATGCGCAGGTGGGGACTGCCGTTGTCGTCGAACCCGATCAAAGGCCGATTCCAGCGCCAAACGGTTCCATTATGCAAGCGCAGATGGGCGAGCCGTTCTGGCGGTTCGTCCATGACCTGCGGCAACAATGGCGGAAAACGCTCGAGGTTAGCGTAGAAGCACTCGATAATGGAGTCCACGTAGCGCAAGCCAAGGGTCACGCGCTCGGAAAAGAAAGGGCCGCCGACCGAGACCGCCTGCTCGAAAAGCGGTATGCGGCTTTCATCCCAGAGATCGCACCCGAAGAGGAAAGGAGAGTTAGCAGTGACGGCGACCATGGGTGCTGCCAGCACTTTGGAACAATTGTAAATCCGAGCGGCCTCCTCGGCCGCCACCTTTAAATGGATCTGGAATGAGGTGGCAGCCGACTCCATCATCACGTCCTGCGGCTGCAAAAATAGGCGGTCTTTACCCCGGATCTCCAGGGTGAGCGGTCGGCCACGCCGCAGATGGAGGATCTGCTCGTTCAGTGCTCGATAGCGTTTGAGCGGGCTCATGTGCGCCATATCGAGATGCTCAGGGCGCAGCGACGGAAGGATGCCGATCATCACCAGTCGGGCATCGAGCTCGGCAGCTGCCTTGTCGCAGCGCTTCCAGGTGCTCTCGATCTCTGCAGCGATCTGGCTCAGGGCATCGCCCTGCAGCCGCCGTGGGGTGCTGTTGATCTCAGCGTTGAAGGTTGCCAACTCCGGCACGACGAGGGGGTCGGCAAGCAATTCGAGAAAGGGCGAGACGATCGGGGCAGGATACATGTCGGCTCCTACCAAACAGGCCTCCATCTCGAAGCCACCGACCTTGTGGGACGAGGCGAATGCACCATCGAGGAGCCAGCCCTCCAGCAGGTCCGTCTCTTCGCGCAGACGCATCCCGAAGGTTTCGAAGTCGTCTTGCGTAAAACGAGATGCGTCGATTTCCTGGCCCATGACACTATTCGGAGACTCGCGTCTTGCTACTCCACCTTTAACATTCGGTCGAGTGCTTGTAAACGCTCTGGTGTGCCAACGTCGAGCCAACGCCCGGTGTGGTGCTCGCCGCTCACCAGATCCCGCCCGATCGCAAGGTGCAGAAGAGGAGCGAGGGGAAAGGCGCCCGGTGAGCAATCACGGAAAAGGTCCGGATGATAGACACCGATGCCGCTGTAGGTGAAGCGCGAGTGTCCTGTCGCACACAAGCGGCCACCGTCGAGGAAGAAGTCACCGCCGGGATGATGGGGCGGGTTGTCGACCAGTACGAGATGGGCGAGCAGCCTGTCCGCGAGTGTCAGGTGCGAAAGGTCGAGGTCCGTCCAGATATCGCCGTTGACCACTAGAAAAGGGCCAGGGGTAAGCAGCGGAATTGCCTTGAAGATCCCTCCACCCGCCTCCAGCGCCTTGCGCTCCGGCGAGTAACGGATCCGTGCACCCCACCGCGAGCCATCGCCGAGTGCTGCCTCGATTCGATGCCCCAGGTGGGCGTGGTTGACGACGATGTCACGAAGACCTGCGGTTACCAAACGCTCGATATGGTAGACAATGAGCGGTTTGCCACACGCCTCCAAAAGCGGCTTCGGCGTGTGGTCCGTCAGCGGACGCATACGCTCTCCGCGGCCAGCGGCCAGGATCATAGCGTGCATTTCGACTCTGCACCTCGGGTATCAATTTTCGGCTATTATCGATGAATTTTTCGGTAAGGGGGCAGCGCCATGGGATCGGTTGAAGATGCGATCGAAATCTTGACCCGGGGGACGGAGGAGATTCTTCTGGAAGATGCGTTACGAAAGAAACTTTCGAAGGGTCGGCCTCTGCGCGTCAAGGCGGGGTTCGACCCCACGGCGCCGGACCTTCATCTGGGTCACACGGTACTGATCAACAAGCTTCGGCAATTCCAGGATCTAGGGCATGAGGTCCTGTTCCTGATCGGTGATTTCACGGGGATGATCGGAGACCCTACAGGAAAGAGTACCACCAGAGCGCCATTGACTCGCGACGATGTCCTCGATAACGCCAAGACCTACGAGGAACAAATCTTTCGCATATTGGATCCGGAAAGAACCCTTGTCGTGTTCAACTCCAGTTGGCTAGGCGAGATGCGAGCAGCAGAGGTGATCCAATTGGCCGCGAAGCACACGGTTGCGCGAATGCTCGAGCGGGATGACTTCTCCAAGCGGTTCAAGTCCGGGCAACCCATCGCCATCCATGAGTTCCTATATCCGCTCATACAGGGCTACGACTCAGTTGCCCTGAAGGCGGACGTCGAGATCGGCGGCACGGATCAGAAGTTCAATCTACTCGTAGGGCGACAGCTTCAGGAGATGTACGGGCAGGATCCGCAGGTGGTTATCACACTGCCGATCCTGGAAGGACTGGACGGTGTGCAAAAGATGTCCAAGTCGCTAGGCAACTACATAGGAATCACTGATCCGCCACAGGAGATGTTCGGTAAGATCATGTCGATCTCGGACGTGCTGATGTGGCGCTACTTCGAGCTTCTGAGCTTTCGGCCCATGTGCGATATCGAGAGTTGGCGTTCGGCCGTGACAGATGGCGAGAACCCCCGGGACATCAAGTTCCTTCTCGCGGAGGAGTTGGTTTCCCGGTTTCATGACCCATCGAGCGCCCAGCGGGCAAAGGAAGATTTCATCACGCGTTTTCAAAAAGGTGCAATTCCCAATGAGATGCCTAGCATGGAACTCCCTACACGCGAAGAAGGGACGCTTCCCATAGCCAACCTGTTGAAGGATGCTGGTCTGGTCAAAAGCACAACCGAGGCACTGAGGATGATCAGTCAAGGGGCAGTCAGGATTAACGGCGTGCGTATAAAGGATAGAGGGCTGTTGCTTTCATCAGGAACGACGCAAGTCTACCAGGTCGGAAAGCGGAGATTCGCCCAGATTACACTCTTGTAAAATATGATGGCTGGAGAACTTCACCGTAAGGCAGTTGCAGCAGAGAACGAGAGGTCGAATCAAAATGGGAATTTGGAGTCAATGCGTAACCTCCCTGAAAAGGGATCTCACAGCAGCAGAACACAATACCTGGATACTTCCTCTGCAGGCAGCAGAATCAGAAGCCGAGATCAGGCTCTACGCACCAAATCGGTTCGTCAGAAATTGGGTAAGACAGCATTACGAAAGGAGAATCCTTGAGATCTGCAACAGGCTTAGCAAAGGGCAGGTCGTTAACGTCGCCTTCGAAATCGGCTCGTTGCAACGCACAGTAGAGATTTCTGATAATGCCCCGCACACCGGAGATGTTCCAGCCAGTGCAAATGATAGTGCTCCATCAGCGGCCACGAGAGCGAACAGTAACGTTAGCGAGGAATTTACGTTTAAGAGTTTCGTAGAGGGAAAGTCGAATCAGATAGCACGTGCAGCATCGATACAAATCGCAAAAAACCCGGGTACTGCATACAATCCTCTATTTATTTATGGGGGAGTCGGATTAGGAAAGACTCACCTGATGCATGCTGTTGGTAACATGGTGCTGGAGACTAATCCAATGGCGCGCGTGATCTATTTACATTCGGAAAGGTTCGTCACGGAAATGGTGAAGGCGTTGCAGCACAACCGTATCGATGACTTCAAAAAGCATTATCGATCCGTAAATGCCCTTCTTATCGATGATGTACAGTTTTTCGCCGGAAAAGAACGCTCGCAGGAGGAATTTTTTCATACGTTTAATGCACTTTTTGAGTCTCGACAACAGATTGTGTTGTCGAGCGACCGATTTCCCAAAGAAGTAAACGGGCTAGAAGAAAGATTGAAGTCTCGATTCGGGTGGGGCCTTACCGTAGCGATCGAGCCTCCAGACTTAGAAACACGTGTAGCTATCCTTCAGAGCAAAGCCGCACATATGGATGTAAGTCTGCCCGAGGACGTAGCTTTCTTTGTAGCTGGTCGAATCAGCTCGAATATTCGAGATCTCGAAGGAGCATTGCGTCGACTCGTGGCGAACTCTCAGTTCACGGGGGTTTCGATCAATATGGAGTTTACAAAGGAAGCCCTTAGGGACATGCTCGCTGCTCAGGATAGACAGGTAACCATCGAGAACATTCAGAAGACCGTCGCTGAATACTACAAGATCCGCACATCAGACTTACTTTCCAGCAAGCGCAGCAGATCCATCGCCAGACCTCGCCAAGTTGCCATGACACTTGCAAAGAAGCTGACAAAGCATAGCTTACCAGAAATCGGTGCAGCGTTTGGAGGCCGTGACCACACCACTGTCCTTCATGCAACTAGGAAAATCAATGAGTTGCGAAAAACAGATATGGGGATAGAAGAGGACTATCGAAACCTGTTACGAAACCTAACAACATGATGTGGATAACCTATGAGTAAATGTAGAACAAGCAAAACATGGAGTTTGAAACACAGGTTATACACAGGAAGATCATCATCAGATCCCCTAAGGTTGTTGTTGCATCTCATTGAAAACAAAAAATTAATTGATATCTTTCACTAATCAACAGGCTTAAATATAACTATAAGGATAAATAAGTCTTAGGAGACTAGTTATGAGAATAAAGTCGAATCGGGAACAATTGTTACCATTATTGGCAAAATCGGGCGGTGTTGTAGAGCGTAGGCAAACGCTTCCTATCTTAGGAAATATTCTGATGATAGCCCACGGCGATCGAGTTGAGGTGGTAGGTACTGATTTAGAGTTAGAGATCCGTGTTTTCGCAAAGGCAATTGTACTAAAAGAGGGAGAAATTACCGTACCAGCGAGAAAGCTGATAGATATCTGTAGAGCGCTTCCTGAGGGTGCTGATGTAGACGTCAATGTGAATACTGATAAAGCGGTAATCGTGTCAGGAAAGAGTAAATTCGTATTGAGCACTTTACCGGCAAGTAGTTTTCCAAAGATGGAAGGAGCAGAAGCAATCGAGTATGTTGAAGTAGAAGAAAGTACTCTCAAGGAGCTCTTTGATAGTACTGGGTTCGCAATGGCACAAGAGGACGTTCGGTATTATTTAAATGGCTTACTATTGGAGCTTGGGGCAGACGCAATCGTAGCTGTGTCAACGGATGGCCACCGTTTAGCAAAGGTAAGGAAGGGTGTAAAGCTACAACCTGAAAAGGACAGGCAACTGATACTACCTAGAAAGGCTGTTTTGGAGCTTAGGAGGCTATTGGGGAATGGCTCAGACGAGATCGCTAAATTAGAGATATCAGATAAATTATTTCGGGTATGTTTTCAAAATATAGTAGTAACGTCAAAATTGATAGATGGCAAATATCCTGATTATGAAAAAGTCATCCCATCAGGATCTCAAAGAGTCGCTATTTTGGACGGGGATGCGCTAAAAATGGCGCTTATGAGAACTGCAATATTATCGAACGAGAAGTATCGAGGCGTAAGACTCTCATGGGAGTCTGGGAGACTTCTGCTTCAGGCGCAGAATCCAGAGCACGAGGAAGCGAAGGATGAACTGGAGGTAGAATATAGTGAAGAGCCCACCGTGATGGGGTTTAACGTTGCCTATCTAATAGATGTACTGAATGTCTTAGGAAGGGACGTTGAAATATCCTTCAAGGATTCTGATAGCAGTGCAGTGTTGAGAAATCGTGGAGAAGAAGATGAGGTCTTTGTGGTTATGCCAATGAAGCTGTAGAACATATATAGGAAGCGAATGTCTCTGTTTGGTTGATGTATGATAGGTTATACGGAGATACAGAAAACTTACTGAATATTGTTGTCTGCTTGTGGTAGAAATATTTTCTTCAAGGATTCTGTACTGTAACTGGCTAACATATACAATGGTTTCACGTGGAACATAGGCTGTCCTTAGGTTGCTATCACGCGTAGTGATTTTCTGTCGCCTGAAGCAGATTTTTTTGCTTACTTGCGATCCGATCCCTTTGTTAGCAATTGTCTGATATTGTTTTGGTTCCCATTTAGGGGTGTTCCGATGTCTTATGACTCATCAAACATAAAGGTTCTTCGTGGTCTCGATGCCGTTCGAAAAAGACCAGGGATGTATATTGGTGATACAGACGATGGAACGGGGCTCCACCATATGGTTTTTGAGGTCGTTGATAACTCCATTGATGAAGCCTTGGCTGGATACTGTAAGGAGGTAGCTGTAACCATTTTTTCTGACGGTTCAGTATCTGTGATTGATGATGGGAGAGGGATACCTGTAGATGAACATCCCGAGGAACACCGTTCGGCCGCTGAGGTGATTATGACGGTCCTGCATGCAGGAGGAAAATTCGATGCTAATTCCTACAAAGTGTCTGGTGGGCTGCATGGTGTGGGTGTGTCCGTTGTTAACGCCTTGTCCAAGCGCCTCAGTATGCGAATAAGGAGAAGTGGTAGTCTCTATATGCAAGAATATGAGCTTGGCGAACCGCTTAATCCACTTCGTAAGGTTGAAGACTGTGAAGGAACAGGGACGGAGATACGATTTTTGCCATCTCCCGAAATATTCTCCGACACTATATTTCACTACGATATTCTCGCAAGACGACTGCGTGAGCTATCGTTCTTGAATTCCGGTGTAAAAATCTCGTTACATGAGGAGGCTACTGGGCGAAATGACATTTTCGAATATCAAGGGGGGATACAAGCATTTGTGCAGCATCTCAACCGCAACAAGGTTGCGATGCATCCAACCGTTTTTACTTTTTTGTCGCAGCGGCAAGGAATTCTCGTTGAAGTCGCTCTTCAATGGAACGAGTCTTTCCAAGAAACTATTTTTTGCTACACAAATAATATTCCGCAAAAGGATGGTGGTACGCATCTGGCTGGTTTTCGGGCAGGGTTAACGAGAACCCTCAATCAATATATTGATCGAGAAGACTTGGCAAAAAAACAAAAGATTCGAGCTGTCGGTGATGATGCTAGGGAAGGGCTTACTGCTGTCGTATCCGTCAAAGTTCCAGATCCGAAATTTTCTTCCCAGACGAAAGAGAAACTTGTTTCTTCAGAGGTAAAAGCTGTAGTCGAGGGGTTGCTTAGTGACCACTTGACGGAGTTTCTCGAGGAGCATCCAGCTGAGGCAAAGATAATAGCCGGTAAGATGCTGGAGGCTGCCCGGGCGCGGGAGGCAGCTAGGAAGGCCAGGGAGATGACGAGGAGAAAGGGTATCCTGGATGTTGCTGGCTTGCCGGGAAAGTTAGCTGATTGTCAAGAAAAGGACCCTGAGAAATCTGAGTTATATCTCGTGGAGGGTGATTCTGCCGGGGGTTCTGCGAAGCAAGGCCGAGATCGAGTATTTCAGGCAATCCTTCCTCTCAAGGGAAAGATTCTCAACGTCGAAAAAGCGCGTTTCGACCGGATGTTATCATCTGCAGAAGTAGGAACTCTGATTACAGCCTTGGGATGTGGTATCGGACGGGAGGAGTACAATCCAGATATACTCCGATATCATCGAATTATCATAATGACAGATGCTGACGTCGATGGGGCTCATATACGTACGTTATTGTTGACATTTTTCTACCGTCAAATGCCGGAGCTCGTCGAGAGAGGGCACATCTATATTGCACAGCCTCCACTCTATAAGATAAGGAAAGGAAAAAACGAGCAGTATCTTCTCGATGATGCTGAGCTGAGCTCTGCACTGTTACAGATAGCGTTAGAAGGCTCGAAGCTCTTTGTATCGGTGGATGCTCCACCTTTGTCCGATACAGCTTACGAGCGGTTAGCCAAGGATTACCAGACATATCGAGCTATCGCTGATAGGCTTTCAAGTCGCTATGATTCCTGTTTTGTCGACTCATTGCTTGCCCTTCCACGCCTTACGGTAGAAACGCTGAAAGAGCGAGATGCTTTGGTGGAGTGGGTCGCACTCATGAAAAAGAATTTGAACGCACAAAAAAAACCGGGTGAGAGTTTCTATGTTCAGATATCAGAGCATGAACAAACAGGGCCTGCTGGCTTAACGCTAACGCATCTCCGCCATGGAATTCCAGAAACAAGCATTGTGCCCCCTGCGTTTTTTTTGGGAGCCGATTATGAACGGATCGCTTCGATCGGAGAAACCCTAAATGGGTTGCTTTCAGAAGGTGCGTATGTGACAAACGGTGAACGGCGCAAACAGATAATGTCTTTTGGTGAGGGTTTGGAATGGTTGATCGCAGAAGCGAAGAAGATATATCACATACAGAGGTACAAAGGGCTTGGAGAGATGAATCCGAGTCAGCTCTGGGAGACTACTATGAATGTGGATACCAGGAGGCTACTACGTGTAACCATCGAAGATGCTATTGCAGCAGATGAAATCTTTTCGACACTTATGGGTGATCAGGTGGAGCCACGAAGAGAATTTATCGAGCGCAATGCATTGGATGCAGAAAATATCGATATTTGATACCACCTTATTAATCAGTTGACTCTTTTGTTTGGTAGGTTTCCTACGGTTTCCTCTATCCAAAGCTGGATGCGACGGTTGATCTCTCCGGAAGTTAGGCCATTCGGGTCAATCGGCTTTCCTATAACCAAGTCAATCTTTCCAGGATATTTTTTAATATCGCGACGGCCCCAGAATATTCCGGCGTTATGGGCGATTGGTACCACTGGACATCCAGTCTTTTGGGCAATCATTGCACCCCCCTGTCCGTATCTTTTCGTCTCTCCCGGAGATACTCGTGTGCCTTCAGGAAAGATGACAAGTGACCTTCCTCTGTCGAGCCAGTAGGTTCCTTCATCAAGAAGTTTTCGGATCGATTGGCGTGCAGAGCTGCGGTTAAGGGAAATTGGCTGGAAGGCGGCCAAAGCCCATCCGAAGAAGGGTATAAATAACAGCTCCCGCTTTACGACCCAAGTATTCTCTGGTGGCAATAGGGCACGGAGCGCTATTGTTTCCCAAGTAGACTGATGCTTACAAAGGACAATTGAGCTCCGGTCAGGAAGATTTTCCATTCCTTGGACACGATATCCAAGCCCACAGATTATTTCTAGTGCGCGAAGATTCACCAACCCCCAGTGTTTCCCCATCCGCGCGATGATGGAGAATGGTGCGATCCGTCTTAAGATACTTATCGGGATTGCGTATAGGACACTGGAGATTGCAAAAAAAATTATAAAAGCAAGGGATCGCAGGGTTATCACCATTCTCAATATCTCACAAATTATTTTTTTCGCAGAAGTCAGATACTCGGATCCTGCCGTTGACCATGCGAGACCCTCTTTTCCCAATCTTTTCCATCTTTGTCCAAAACGCCGACTTTAAATCGATTTTCTGCGCAAGCGCTGTCCCCACTATAAGGATGAACAAGTCTGCGAGCTCCTCACTGAGCTCCTCCTTTGGTCTTCCCTTTGTGACACACGCGGAAATTTCCCCGAGCTCTTCTGCCATCAAGGAGATACGGTAGGTCATTTCCTCTCCACCGGTTTCTCGGAATCGGTGCTTTTCATGAAAGCTGCGAACTGATTGCAGCATATCCTCGTAGGAATCCTGGTTCACGATGTTGTCCTGTTCAGGAGAGACAGATCTGCTAATCGCAAGAAAAGAGTCTCTATATCTCTTAGTAAGGAAAACCGATTGCATCGAAGTGAAGAATCTTCCACCATGACCATCACTTGATCAAAAAACCGGTCTACATCTACTCGTAACTCGGATAAAGCCTCCAAGACATTTCGGTAGTCTTGGATCTGTAGTAATGGTGTTATCTCAGATAGCAGCACTCCGACACGCTCGTTCAATTTGAGCTCGGCATCCTCCACAAGTAGGGACTGTTCAACCTTTGAATCGATAAGGTGATCATGCTTGCGTAGGATATTAGCAATCCGCTTGTGGGCAGCTATCAGTGCATTTGCTTCTGGCAACAGTAGGAAGTTCTCGATCGCGAGCGCTCGTAGTTGAATATCGCTCGGTGCAGTTAATCCAATAGCCAATACGGAATCGACGACATCGCTCGAAATATTCCGGGATTGGAGATATTTCTTGAGACGTTCCATGCAGTAATCAAATACTTCGGTAGCAGCCGAGGTCGTGTCGACTCTATCCTGAAGTCCCTCTGCAGCACGTTCCAGCAATTCCATCAGATCAAATGGCAGAGGTGTCTCTATGAGGATTCGCAGAACGCCGATAGATGCGCGCCGCAGGGCATATGGATCCTTTACCCCGGTTGGGCGTAGTCCGATAGCAAAAATGCCCACGAGAGTGTCGAGCTTATCGGCCACTGCCAATACCTGACCGCAACTGGTTTGGGGAAGCGTGTCATCGGCGTAGCGTGGTAGATACTGCTCGTCGATCGCAGCGGCTACACAGGTATCCTCCCCGGACCGTTCTGCGTAGTATCTACCCATTGTTCCTTGGAGACTTGGGAACTCGAATACCATCTGCGTTAGCAGGTCGCACTTTGACAAAATTGCAGCCCGCCCGGCAAGCTCCTCATTCATACCCAGGAGGCCCGCGATATGGCGCGAAAGTTTCTCCACTCGATCAGATTTTTCTGCCAAGGTCCCAAGCTTGTTTTGAAAGATGACTTGGCTCAGTCTGGGAGCAAAATTCTCCAAGGGCTTCGCTAAGTCATGCTGCCAAAAGAAGGCAGCATCGGCAAAACGAGGTCTGATCACCCGTTCGTTACCAGCACGCACTTCGGAAGGGTCAAGACTCTGGATATTACTGATCGTGATAAAGTGTGGTAGAAGTGCCCCTTCGGAGGAGATTATAGGAAAGTACTTCTGGTGCTTTTGCATCGTCTCCTTCAATACTTCTGACGGTACTTCCAGGAAGCTTTCGTCGAAGGCACCCATGATCGCGCACGGCCACTCGCAGAGCGCGGTGACTTCGTCGAGAAGAGCATCATCCACAACAAGTCGACCACAGGCTTTCTCGGCTAATTCCTGCGCCTGTGTGTGTATACTTTCGCGCCGCAGGCTAAAGCTCGGCTCTACCATTCCCTTCGTGCGAAGTAGCTCGGGATAATCGGAAGCGACCGAAACCCTGATGCCAGCGGGTCGATGAAAACGGTGTCCCCGGGTCCACTGACCGATATCGATGCCGAAGAGACGCCCATTTATCGGCTCGGTTCCGAATACCATCGTAATCCAATGAACTGGACGTACGAATTCCTCTTCCCTATCCGCCCAACGCATACGCTTGGGAATAGGTAGTGCCTCCAATGAGTTAGCAGCTATGTCGACGATAATATCGGTTGTACTGAAACCTCGCTGCATCTGATGAAACACCAGCCAAGACCCTTTCGGCGTTTCCTCCTTTTCGAGCTCGGCTAATGAAACGCCACAGGAGCGAGCAAAGCCGCTTGCCGCACTGGTCGGCTCGCCTTTTTCGTCGAATGCAGCTCGTAGAGATGGGCCCTTGCGCAGTACCTTCCGATCGGCTTGACGCGTTGCCAGGCCGTACACGAGCAAGGCTAGCCGGCGAGGTGTTGCAAAGGACTCTGATTTCTCGAAGGGGAGTCTCTGCTCCTCCAACCGAGCTCGAAATTCTCTCTCGAAAGCGGCGGAGAGCTTCAGCAAGGCTGTTGGAGGAAGCTCCTCGGTCCCGATTTCTACCAGCAGATCCCGATGCTCGACCACTTTTATTTACCTCTTGATGGACGTTTCTGCATCATCGGGAAACCAAGAGACTCCCGACGATCGTAGTATGCCTGCGCAACGGACCTTGCAAGTGCACGAACACGCAGCATGAACCTTTGCCGTTCTGTCACGGAAACCGCGCTTCGTGCATCCAGGAGGTTGAAAATATGCGATGCCTTGAGTACTTGCTCATAGGCAGGAAGCGGAAGCCCTGCGTCGATCAAGAGCTTGCTCTGCTGCTCACAGGTATCGAATTGTCGAAGCAGGGCGGTTACGTCAGCATGCTCGAAATTATAAGACGATTGCTCGACTTCGTTCTGGTAGTACACATCACCGTAGGTCACCTCTTGTCCCGATGCCCGCGTCCAAACCAGATCGAAGACGCTTTCTACGCCTTGAAGGTACATGGCGATCCGCTCGAGTCCATAGGTGATCTCTCCGGTTACCGGCCGACAGTCAAGCCCCCCAACCTGTTGAAAATAGGTAAACTGAGTCACCTCCATCCCGTTCAGCCAAACCTCCCATCCGAGACCCCATGCGCCGAGAGTGGGCGACTCCCAGTTGTCTTCTACGAAGCGAACATCGTGAACGAGCGTATCGATGCCCAGGGCGCGGAGCGAATCCAGGTATTGCTCCTGGATGTCCAAAGGAGAAGGTTTCAGGACAACCTGATACTGATAATAATGTTGCAGACGATTTGGATTCTTGCCGTATCTCCCGTCTGTCGGACGTCGCGAGGGCTGTACATATGCACAGCTCCATGGCTCCGGGCCGATCGATCGAAGGAAGGTCGCTGGGTGGAAGGTACCTGCACCGACTTCCATATCGTATGGTTGCATGATGACGCAACCTCGCTCTGCCCAATAGCGCTCCAAGGCGAAGATGAGTGCCTGAAATGTAGTCAAGTCTTCCGCCGTAGTGACCAACGTCGACCCCCTTTCCGAAACTGCTTGCAAAGTTCGTGATTATATCGACTCAGGTGTCATCTGACGTACATGCGTTACAATTCACCCCTTGTCGGGCACTTCCTGCCGGATTCGTCTCGTCGGGACTGTGCGTAGGTACCAGCAAATCTCGAGCTCTCGATGTCGCGAAAAGCCGTCGCCTTGGTCTCCGGAGGTCTCGACTCCATGCTTGCTGTGCGAGTCGTTCAAGACCATGGGGTGTACGTGGAAGGTATCAATTTCTTCACTGGCTTTTGCGTGGAGGGTCACACCCATGCGATCCGTAAGAAGGACAAGGCAAAGCCACAACGTAACAATGCGCTTTGGGTAGCGGAGCGCCTCGGCATAAAGCTCCATTTCGTGGACGTAGTCGACGATTACCGAGACATCGTTCTCAACCCGAGGTATGGCTACGGAGCCAATCTCAATCCGTGTCTGGACTGCAAGATTTTTATGGTGGATCGAGCTTTGCAATGGATGAAGGCCCACGGATTCGACTTTCTCATAACAGGCGAAGTGCTGGGCCAGAGACCCAAGTCACAGCGCAAGGATACCCTTCCGATCGTGCAGAGGGACTCCGGAGCCGACGATCTCCTATTGCGGCCGCTCTGTGCCAAACATCTACCGCCGACTCTCCCGGAGAAAGAGGGTTGGGTCGACCGACAGCGCCTGCTCGATTTCTCCGGTCGAGGTCGCAAGCCACAGATCGCCTTGGCAAGGGAGTACGGCTTTGACGATTATGCACAGCCTGCCGGCGGATGTTGTTTCTTGACGGATCCCCAGTATGCGGAAAAATTGACCGACCTCTGGAACAGCCGTGGTGATCGCTCTTATGACTTGGACGATATCATGCTTTTGAAAGTCGGTCGGCACATCCGCCCTCGCCCTAATTTCAAGGTGATCATTGCCCGCGAGGAAGGTGAGGGGCGTTATCTGCAGGGTTACCGCAAGGGTTACGTCAGCATCACCACACTCAGCCACGGTGGGCCAGACGCTCTCATCGACGGCGCGCCGACGGATGATGATATCGAGCTGGCCTCGCGACTCGTCGCACGCTATGGTCAGGGCCGCAACAGCAGGTCGGTGCGCGTACAAATCCGCTGTCCCTCCGGCTCCACGCGTGAGTTGGATGTCCTCCCTATGAGACCCCACGAAATTCCGGAGTCATGGACTCTGTCCAAAGGGTGACCCTCGATTGCCGGCGACTACTCTGTCCGCTCCCGGTTATTCGGGTTCAGGATCTGGTTACAAGCCTGCCTCCTGGCACCCGTGTGGAGGCGGTTTGCACGGATCCAGGTGCGCTTCAGGATGTCCCCGCTTGGTGCCGCATCAACGGGCATGAGGTTCTTGAGTGCCGCTCCGAGGGTAACGAGTATTTCGTGATATTGAGCGTCGGCCCGATTCCGGAGTAACTACAGCTTGAAGGATCAGCTGCGAAGCGAGCGGGCCAAGGCAATCTCCGTAACGGCTACAGTGGGCGGGGCGGTTGACCTGGCCCTATCCCTGCTCAAGCTTCTCGGGGGAGTGTTCTGGCACTCGCAGGCGCTTATCGCCGACGGGGTCCATTCCCTTTCCGACCTTTTCTCCGATGCGCTGGTCTGGTACGCCGGGCGCCACGCCACTCGAGCACCTGATCTCGAGCATCCGTACGGTCATGGTCGCTTCGAGACCTTGGCGACGCTGGCTCTTGGAGGCTTTCTCCTGGTTGTTGCGGCCGGTATCGGCATCGACGCCGGTGAGCGCCTCTTTGCTCCCCAGGAGCTCTTGCGGCCCGAGCCCTTGGCGCTCGTGGCCACCGTTGCGTCGATTGCCGTCAAAGAATGGCTCTACTGGTGGACGCTCGGGCATGCTCGACGCGTCCGCTCCGACCTGCTAAGAGCAAATGCCTGGCATCATCGTTCCGATGCTATTTCGTCGATCGTCGTTCTCGTGGGCATCGCCGGGACCCTTGCAGGCCTCCCTTACCTGGATGCGGTTGCCGCCGTCATCGTCGCAGTCATGATCGCACATATCGCTTGGAAGCTCGGCCAGGAGGCCGTTTTGGAGCTGGTCGATACAGGTCTGGAAGCTGACCGCCTTGCTGCAATCAGGGAGATCATAGCCACTGTTGGTGGTGTCCGGGACATCCATATGCTGCGGACGAGAAGACACGGCGGACAGGTGTCGCTGGACGTTCACGTTTTGGTCGACCCGAGAATAAGTGTTTCCGAAGGCCATATGATCGCCCTGGTCGTAGAAAGCAGACTCAAAGGGGAGATTGACGCGATTGCGGACGTGACCATCCACGTCGATCCCGAAGACGATGAGGCTGCTCCTCTCGGCATCGATTTGCCCACGCGTGCGGAAGCCATGGCCCGACTCCAGAATGTCTGGTCCCATATCTCCGAGTCATTGCTACGCCAGCGTACGACGCTCCATTATCTGAACGGACGGATAGACGTGGAGGTGTATCTTCCCCTTGATATCTGCCGAGCAGAAGGTATTCGAGTGCAAACCGTCCGAGAAGAGCTGCAATCTGCGCTTGCAGGAGATCCAGTATTCAATCGGGTTTCCGTTTACTTCGGATAGGCGCTCTAAATTTGGGCGACTCTTATGATTTTGCACAATATTTGTGCAATATGCAGTAAATTCCTCGTAAAACAGGTCGAAAAGCCCTAATTTGGTGCTATACAACGCTTTTTTTCGAACAAAGGAGGCTATCCATCGACAAGACTTCCATCCCATATTTCAGACTACCTCCGGGAATTCTACGGGGCGCAAGGAGACATCGGCTGCGCACGGCAAATCCCGAATTGGAGAATCCTTCGTCGGCACGATATATGCTCGATGTTTCGGGCTCGCACCCTGCCCTCCGAAGATCCAGGTGGTTATTCATACTCGACTCTCGTTCACGCAGATCCGGCCAGATGGGCCATCGAATCAACGGCAAACCTTTTGGAGACAACAAGATGCCATCTAACGTCCTGAAGATGATTGAAGAGAAGGAAGTGAAGTTCGTCGATCTTCGCTTTACCGACACCCGCGGAAAAGAGCAGCACGTGACGCTGCCTGCCAGCACCATCGACGACGATTTCTTCACGGACGGAAAGATGTTCGACGGCTCCTCCATCGCCGGTTGGAAGGGAATCCAGGAATCCGATATGGTCCTGATGCCGGAGGCAAGCACTGCGGTCATGGACCCCTTCTCGGATGAGAAACAGTTGATCATCCGCTGCGATATTCTCGAGCCTTCCACCATGCAGGGCTACGAGCGAGATCCGCGCTCCCTCGCCAAGCGCGCTGAAGCCTATCTGAAGTCGACGGGCATCGCCGACACGGCGTATTTCGGGCCGGAGCCGGAGTTCTTCGTGCTAGACGATGTTCGCTGGGGTGCCGACATGAGTGGTGCCTTCTACAAGGTGGATTCTGAGGAGGCCGACTGGAATTCCGAGCGTGTCTACGAAGATGGGAACATCGGGCACAGACCCGGTGTCAAGGGCGGTTACTTTCCGGTTCCCCCAGTCGACTCCCTGAATGATCTTCGCTCAGCCATGTGCCTGGCCATGGAGGAGATGGGCGTTGAAGTAGAAGTACATCACCATGAGGTCGCCACCGCCGGCCAGTGCGAGATCGGCACCAAGTTCGAGACGCTCATCAAGCGGGCTGACTGGAACCAGATCATGAAGTACGCGATCTGGAACGTCGCCCATGCCTATGGCAAGACCGCTACCTTCATGCCGAAGCCCCTTGTCGGCGACAACGGCAATGGCATGCATGTGCACCAATCCCTTGGTAAGGACGGGCAGAATGTCTTCGCCGGCGACAAGTACGGGGGGCTTTCCGAGACGGCTCTCTACTACATCGGCGGCATCATCAAGCACGCCCGTTCCCTGAACGCCTTCACGAACGCGTCCACGAATTCTTACAAGCGCTTGGTGCCCGGCTTCGAGGCGCCGGTCATGTTGGCTTATTCGGCTCGTAACCGCTCCGCCTCGATCCGCATCCCACACGTATCGAGTCCTAAGGCGCGCCGTATCGAGGTCCGGTTCCCGGATTCTACGGGTAATCCATACCTTTCATTTGCTGCCATGATGATGGCTGGCCTGGACGGCATCATGAACAAGATCCATCCAGGCGATCCCATGGATAAGGATCTCTACGACCTCCCACCCGAGGAGGAGAAGGCCATCCCTCAAGTTTGTTATGCGTTGGATCAGGCTCTGGGAGAATTGGACAAGGACCGAGACTACCTGACCGCCGGCGGTGTGTTCACCGACGATCTCATCGACGCATACATAACACTGAAGATGGAGGAGGTAACCGCTCTTCGCATGACCACCCACCCGTTGGAATTCGACATGTACTACAGCCTCTAGGCCTTGGGAGGAATCCGTGGAATGCCCCGCACCGAACGGGGCGTTTTCCATTGACTGGCTCGGTTCTTGCTCAAAGGGCTGAGGAAGCAAGGCCCGGCAGCTCAGGTAACGCCCATGATTACGGATAGCCCAAGGAGCGGCCCCCTCGAAAAATCGGTTCTGGACAACCTGATCACTGCGGTGTTGTTATTCGATAACGACCTGTGCCTCGAATACATCAATCCAGCGGCGGAGATGATGTTTCAGGTCACCTCGCGGCATGTGATTGGTCAAAAGGTCGGTACCCTCATGCCATGGTCCCGTAGCGCGATGGAGCAGAGACTGCGGGATGTCTTTAAGAGCCACCATCCCTTTACGGAAAGGGAGGTGATCATCCCACTGTCGGGTGATCGTACGATCAAGGTCAATTGCACCGTTCTTCCTTTGCACCACTCCGATGCACCTACCGAGGCCCTCGTCGAGCTTTGCCAAGTGGACCGCCAATTGCGCATCACCCGTGAGGAGCACCTCATCTCGCAACATCAGGCCACGCAGGCATTGATCCGGGGCTTGGCCCACGAAATCAAGAATCCCCTGGGAGGTCTGCGTGGTGCTGCCCAGCTTCTGGAGGGAGAGTTGCCGAGCAGTTCGCTGCGGGAATATACGCGGATCATCATCGATGAAGCCGATCGGTTGCAGAATCTGATGGACCGGATGCTCGGACCGAATCATATCCCGAAGGAACAATCCATCAACATCCATCAGGTCCTCGAGCATGTGCGGGGACTCTTGTTGGCGGAGAATGCCGCGGGGCCGGTGATCATTCGGGATTACGATCCCAGCATCCCGGACTTGAAGGCAGACCCCGACCGCCTTATCCAGGCCATGCTCAATCTGTGCAGGAATGCGGTTGCGGCAGCCGGCCCCCGCGGACGGGTCGAGCTCCGAACCCGGGTCCTGCGCCAATTCACGATAGGCAATCGCCGTCACCGGTTGGTTCTGCGGGTTACGGTCGACGATAACGGGGAGGGCATTGCCCCCGATCTGCTGGACCGTATTTTTCTTCCCATGGTGTCCGGGTACCGCGGGGGGACGGGTTTGGGTCTGCCCATCGCCCAAGAGTTGATCAACCAGCACGGCGGGCTAATCGAATGCGAAAGCCGCCCGGGGAAGACGCAGTTCTTCGTGTACCTACCGCTGGAGTCGTCCCATGAGTAGGCGGCCGCGGGTATGGGTCATCGACGACGACAGGTCCATCCGCTGGGTCTTGGAAAGAGCCCTGCACAAGGCGGACATGGACGTGACCAGCTTCTCCAACGGTGTGGGGATCATGGAGTCTCTGCAGCGCGAACAGCCGGACGTCATTATCTCCGATGTTCGGATGCCAGGTATCGATGGCCTGGACCTGCTGCGGCAGGTAACGTCCAAGTATCCCGAGCTGCCTGTCATCATCATCACTGCTCACTCGGATTTGAACAGTGCCGTCTCCGCCTTCGATGGAGGGGCCTTCGAATATCTTCCGAAGCCTTTCGACCTCGACGAGGCGGTTGACCAGGTTCGTCGCGCCTGTCGTCGGAGCTCGTCCGGAGACGTCATGAACGGTGTCAGCCTGGATGGGACACCGGACATCGTGGGGGAGGCGCCCTCGATGCAGGAAGTCTTTCGGGCGATTGGCCGGCTGGCACGCTCGAATATCACCGTGTTGATCAACGGGGAGTCCGGTACTGGCAAGGAGTTGGTGGCGCGGGCTCTGCATCGCCATAGCCCGCGCTCGGCCGAGCCTTTCATTGCCCTGAACATGGCGGCGATACCGCGCGACCTCCTCGAATCGGAGCTGTTCGGCCACGAGCGCGGCGCCTTCACCGGTGCCCAGGCGAAGCGCGAGGGTCGTTTCGAGCAGGCGGATGGCGGCACCCTGTTTCTCGACGAGATCGGAGACATGCCGGCGGAGCTGCAGACGAGGTTGTTACGCGTGCTCGCGGATGGTGAATTCTACCGCGTGGGCGGCATTGCTCCGGTGAAGGTCGATGTGCGCATCATCGCTGCCACCCACCAGAATCTCGAGCAGCATGTTCGCCAGGGACGTTTTCGAGAGGACCTGTTCCATCGTCTCAATGTCATCCGCATCCACCTGCCCCCTCTACGGGAGCGGCGCGAAGACATTCCCTTGCTGATGCGTCACTTCCTTACCCGAGCCGCCGCTGAGCTGGATTGCGAGCCCAAAGTCCTGCTGGCGAGTGCCGCGGATAAGCTCGAGCGCTTGGAGTGGCCTGGTAACGTGCGCCAGCTCGAGAATACGGCACGCTGGCTGACGGTGATGGCCTCCAGCAAAGAGATTCACGCGGAGGATCTGCCCCCCGAGCTCGCAGACGTGAGCCGGGAGAAGACTGCGGACGATCAGTGGGAAACCTCCCTGCGTCGTTGGGCGCGAAACCTGCTCCAGCAGGGACGATTGGCCTTGCTGGATTCGGCGCTTCCCGCCTTCGAGCAGATCCTCATCGAGGTCGCCCTCGAGCATACCGGCGGCCGGCGCCAGGAGGCAGCTCGCCTGCTCGGTTGGGGCAGGAACACCCTTACCCGCAAAATCAAGGAGCTGCACCTGGACGTGGACAGACCCCCGCGCGAAGGGCGAGAGGCCCACCCCGAGCCCTATTCCCGGGATTCGGACGCCGCCGCTTGATCTCTCGTGTCTGAGCCCCAGATTACGGCCAGATCCAGTGACATGCCGCGTGGCTCAAAACACCCATGGACAGCAGCAGCATAGAGCTTCCAGGCTCCGAGATCGGCTCCATCAGGCTTCTGGACGGATGCCTGCGCGTCGAGTTCTCCCGAGCCTACATGGTGAAGACCATGACCGGCTCGAGAGAGCGTACCCGCTGGTGGCAGAGCGGTGCCATCGTCATTGAAGAGGCCGAGCCCGAATCCGCTCTGCCCGCGGGGCCTCTGATCTGCGATGGTGGAGATATCGACGATAACATCTACACCTATCGCGACATGATCCCGCTTCCGCTGGACAGTCGAGGCCTCGTCCGCTGCGACCTCAGATTCCGTGATACGGATACCCGCTTGGTGGTTCGTGGTACGCGCCTGACGCTCGAAATGGCGGATGTCCCAAAGTACATCGAGCATCTGCGTCCCATCGAATAAAATTTCAGGGTTCTTCTTCCACGAAGATGCAACCCTGAGCCAGCCGGTAGATATAAGTCTTGTCGGACTCTAACCGGACCGGCGCTGAGCAATCGTAGAGTCCGAGTTCGTACTCGAATTTATGATCTCCCGGCTGAAGCTCGAAGCTGTGCTCTTCCTTCGGCTGAAGCCGTGCAATCAGGCGTCCGTCGACTGAGAACAGCATGGGAAAGAGGCTGTCACGGGAGGAAGGCTCGCGGTAGACCGTGACCTGTACGGGCGTCAACAGTGGTTTTGCATCCTCGACCATAGCGCATCCGCAAAGGACGACACAGGCGAGACATGCCGAAACGAGTTTCATGTCGACGACGGCCTTTACTGCGGACTTTCGGGCCTGTTCAGCGATCGTACTCGTCGGCGCGGCGTGCATCGCCTCGTACCTTCTCGACCGGGTAGCGCCGCTCGTTGATGCCGATCTTCTCATCGGCGGCGGCGAGCAGGTCCAGGTCGAGGCGCTGGGACAGTCGAACCAGATAGATCAGGATATCCGCCATCTCCAGGGCCACTTCCCGCTTCTTCTCCGGCACCAGCGAGGCGCTCTGTTCTTCGTTCAGCCACTGGAAGTGCTCGAGCAGCTCACCGCACTCCCCGGCAAGGGCCATCACCAGATTCTTCGGGGAATGGAATTGCTCCCAGTCTCGCGCCTGCGCGAATGCCAAAAGACGTTGATTGAGCCGTTCGAGGCTGTCTTCGGTCATGTCCTCTGGAGCCCGGCTGATACCGTTAGGACTCGGCATCGCCGAGAAGTGCTCGGCACCTGATGCCATCCGGTCACGAGTATAACTCGGCGACCCGGCATCCTGCAGTGCGTCCTCCGGCAATAACCCATGATGCAGCATGGATGATCTAAAGCCGTAGCAAACGCGGTACACTTCTCGTCTCGCTACGGGGACGAGCAATATCTGGATTTGGTTCGCCCCGTCCGATGCATTCGGATCAGGAGAAAGCCATGATCGACGACCTGGTGGTGGATCTGTCCCGGTGGCAATTTGCAGCGACGGCACTGTATCACTTTCTGTTCGTACCCTTTACCTTGGGGATGTCGTTTCTGCTGGTGACCATGGAGACCGTGTATTACACCACGGGACGCAGGATCTACCGGGACATGGCTCAGTTCTGGGGCAAGCTCTTTCTGATCAATTTCGCCCTGGGGGTAGCCACCGGGCTTACCATGGAGTTCCAGTTCGGCACCAACTGGTCCTTCTTCTCGGGGTTCGTCGGCGATGTGTTCGGGGCCCCGTTGGCCATCGAGGGGCTGATGGCCTTCTTCATGGAGTCCACCTTCGTGGGTCTCATGGTGTTCGGTTGGGAGCGGTTGTCCAAGGGTCAGCATCTTGCCGTAACCTGGCTGGTAGCCTTGGGCTCCAACCTTTCGGCGCTCTGGATCCTGGTCGCCAACGGCTTCATGCAGTCTCACCACGGAGCACACTTCAGCCCTCTTACAATGCGTCTGGAGCTGAGCAGCTTCGCCGACCTGTTCTTCAGCCACGACGCCCAGGCCAAGTTCGTGCA
>CAYYHR010000011.1:0-32841 GCA_964471705.1 uncultured Chromatiaceae bacterium | reverse complement strand
GCACGCAGGGCCAGTTGAGCCGTGCCGCCACCTGCTCGATATGGGTCGACTTGCCCGTACCGTGGTAGCCTTGGATCAACACGCGCCGGTTGTAGGCGAAGCCGGCGAGCAGGGCCAGCGTGGTGTCCGGGTCGAAGCGATACCCCTCGTCAACCTCCGGGACATGCTCCACCGGCTGGCTGAACGCGGGCACCTCCAAATCGGTGTCGATGCCGAACAGCTCGCGAGCCTTGATCAGCCTGTCCGGCGTATTGTCGACAGGCCGCTCGGTGTGCAGCTTCAAGTGGCTTTGCACGAATGATCGTCCTCTCGGCGACCGAGCCGCCGGTGAAAAACAACACGGATTGTACTTGCATTTCAACCGGCGCAGCAAAAGCGTACCTCCCTCTGCAATACGCCGGATCCGGCGCGATCCTCTCGCCCTGCACAGGCTATAATCGCGTCGGCTAATCACCTCGGGGGGGGGACACTTGTTGTACGCTTGCGGTATCGCCCGTGCCCTGGCGGTCCCTGGACCGCTCTTCGCATACCGGCCTTCTTGCCGGTGCCCTGTGAGGGGTAAACGTACCGGGCCAAAACCCCCTGTGGACGGCATAGTAGGAGCCAATCACCGACAATGAAGTATTTGTTTCTTGCGCTTTCCTTCGCCTCCATTGCCGCTTGCCAGGATTCCGGAACCGATACCGACACCGGGCTGAAGACGGGATACGTTGCCGGATACCAGCTCACTTGCGGCTTCTCCTGGAAGCCGGGCAACGGGATCGTCGTCGAGAAGGAGTTCGCCCGCGATTTTCTGGACGGTGCGATCATGTGCGCCCGAAAGCACCCGAAGCGCGCACGCCGGGTCCTCGGTCTCCCGATTGCCGAGAAAACTGTTGTAGCGAGGGAGCCTGGTCATCAACCGGAGGCATCGTCGGAAGCTACGGAGGCAAAGCCCGTCCACGAGGCGACCGGTACGCCTCAGAAATCGGCGGCTCACGCGGAAAAACCGAGTAGTACTCCAGCCAAGACGGCCAAGAAGCCCGCCAGTCGTCCCGAGCCGCCAAAAAAGACCGCCAAGGCTCCGAGCAAAGCCAAAGCTTCCTCCACCACCGCAAAAGCCCCTAAGCAGCCCCCCGAGAGAAAGGCAAAGGCGCCAGTCAAGCCCAAGGAAGCGCCTGTTGCAGCAAGCGCCGCCCCGGCCAAAGCCAAGGCGCCCGTGAAGACCGCAACACCTCGCCCCCCCGCCGTGACTTCGGCCCCGAAGACAAAAGCCACACCGCCGGCAGCCGAGAGTACGCCCCGGAGGCAAGAACGCCAGCGCAAGCCGATCAGTGACTACCAGCGATTCATGGGCCAGTGATGCAGTTTGTTGCCGCATCCGAGCACGCCAAATCAGCCCCTCCATCCCCGTAGCGTGCTGTCCGACCCTGAAGGCGCTACCCGCAAGGCGAGCTCATCCGCATCCCGTCCAGCGCCAACCGGTCATTTCTCGAAGTAGGTATAGCCGCGCAGGCTCGCCGCGAACTGGTCCAGGATCTGCGCCCGCTCCGCGGGAGTGATGCGTCCGGACCTCACCGCCTGCTCGGCCGTATCCCGGAAGCGCACCTGCAAGCGACCGGGATCGTACTCCACATAGGTTAGAACGTCGGCGATGCTGTCGCCGTTCATCTCCTTGACGAAATCGAAGCTGCCGTCGGCGTTGATGCGGACGCTGACAACGTTGGTGTCCCCCATCAGGTTGTGCAGGTCCCCGAGCGTCTCCTGGTAAGCCCCGACCAGAAAAACACCGAGGTAGTACTCCTCGCCCTCTTCCAGCACATGGACCGGCAGGGTGCGGCTCGCCTGCTGCGGGCCGATGAAGCGGTCGATCTTGCCGTCACTGTCACAGGTGATATCCGCGATGATGGCCCGTCGGGTCGGGGCCTCCCGATGGCGATGAATGGGCATGATGGGAAACAGCTGGTCGATAGCCCAAGCATCCGGCAAGGATTGGAAAACACTGAAGTTCCCGTAGTAGATATCGGCGATCTTCTCCGGCAGCTGTGACAGCTCCGGCGGCATGGGCGCACCCGCCTCCAGTTGTCGAGCGATGCGGTGCATGATGCGCAGGAAGATGTCCTCGGCCAGGGCCTCGGAGCGCATTCCGATCTGTCCGCGACGAAAGAGGTCGCGGATCTCGTCCAAATAATAGATGGCATCGTTGTAGCACTCCTGCACTCCCCGGCTGCAGACAGCGGTCTGCACCTCCGCGAGACCGTGCAGCAGCTCGTGCTCGTCCTCCCCGATAGACATCGGCTCTCCGGAGGGCTCGAAACTGGTCACATCCAGGGCATTGAACAGCAGCACCGAGGCATAGGCCACGACCGCCCGTCCCGACTCGGTCACCAGCACCGGATGAGCGATCCCGGCCGGGTCCAGCACCCCCATGATGGCCTCGACCACATCGACCGTGTACTCGTCCAGGGAATAGTTCCTGCTGTGTGGCGTATTGGCGCTGGCCCCCTCGTAGTCCACCGCCAGACCGCCCCCCAGGTCCAGATAGCCCATGGCGGCGCCTTCGTTGACCAGGTCCACGTAGTAGCGGCAGGCCTCGAGCACGCCACGGCGGATGTCGCGGATATTGGGAATCTGCGAGCCCAGGTGGTAGTGCAGCAGCTCGAGGCAGTCGAGCATGCCCCGCTCCCTGAGCTTATCCACCAGCTCCACCAACTGGTTGGTGGTCAGGCCGAAGATGCTGCGGTCACCGCTGGTCTCGTTCCAAAGCCCGCCGACCCGGGAGGACAGCTTGACCCGCACCCCGATGCTGGGACGCACCCCCAGGGCGTCACTCCGGCTCAGGATGATGGGCAGCTCCGCAGGGCTCTCGATGACGAAGACGCAGTTGTAGCCGATCTTGCGCGCCAACAGACCGAGGTCGGCGAACTCCTCGTCCTTGTAGCCGTTGCACACGACCATCCCCTGTCCGGGCCGCAGCATGGCGAGGGCCACGATCAGCTCCGCCTTGCTTCCGGCCTCCAGGCCGTGACCATAGCGGGCGCCGAAGGCGGCGATCTCCTCGATCACCTGCCGCTGTTGGTTGACCTTGATCGGGAACACCCCCCGGTAGGCCCCACGGTAGCCCAGGGACTCCATGGCCGTGCGAAAGCTCTCGTTCAGACGCGCGATCTGAGCATCGAGCAGATTCTCCACCCGCAGCAGGACCGGCATCTGCAGCCCGCGCTCACCCAAGCCCCGAACCATGTCCATGAGGGGCACCGAGACCCGGCCCTCGGGAAAATCCAGAGTAACGGTGACCAGCCCCTCCGCGGACAAATCGAAGTAGCCGGCGCTCCAGTCGCGGACCCGGTAGAGCGCAGCCGCCTGCTCGGGGGACCAATCTGAAAGAACTGCCATCGAGATGCTTGCCTCTGACCAGTCGGTGTTGGGTAATCGTGCGATATTGCGTGAGTGTGCCGGACGGCGCACAAGCTACCACGGAACATCGGTAGACAGCAGCAACAAGGCCGCCTCGATCAGTAGCGCCGCTCCCTGTCCACCCAGGTCCAGACGACGAGCCAGCCCAGCCCCGCCGCCAGGGCGGACAAGCCGAAGGTGGCCCCCGGGCCCAGGCGAGTCCAGAGCACCCCTCCGAGCAGGCTGCCGGCGGCACCGCCCGCCCCGAAGCTCACACTGCTGTACAGGGCCTGCCCGCGGCCCTGGGTGCGGCCTCTGAAATAATGGTGAATCAGGTGGATCGCGGAAGCATGAAAGCTACCAAAGGTGGCCGCGTGCAGGGACTGGGCGAAGATCTGCGCACCCGGGCTGCTCGGAAAGCCGCCCGTCAACAGCCAGCGCAGTACCGCCAGGGCCAGACTGATGAGCAGCAAGCTACGGGCACCGAAACGCTCCAACAGCCGGTGCATGCGCAGGAACAGGACGACTTCGAGGATCACCCCCCAGGCCCAGAGGCCCCCCACCTCGGCACTGGAGTAGCCCGCATCCGTCAGAAAAATCGAATAGAAGGCATAGTAGGCGCCATGGCTCGCCTGCATGAGAAAACAAGCGGCGAGCAGAGCGGCAACCTCCGGCCTCCGCAAGAGGTTGGTCACGGATCCCGACGACTGCTCCGCTTGCACATGACCGATGTCGGGCACGGCCAGGGTGCTGAGCCAGATACCAACGTAGAGCACCAGGGCTACCCAGGGAACGATTCCCGTACCGGCCCGTTCCACAGCGGCCCCGAGGGCGAGCACGGCAATGATGAAACCGACCGAGCCCCACAGCCGGACAGTGGCATAGCGGCGAATCCTGGGACCGAGGTGATTGAAGGTAACCGCCTCCATCTGGGGCAGGGACGCGTTCCAGAAGAAGCTGAACAGCGACATGACCGAGGCCATACCCCAGAAACCCGTCACGGCAAAGATGCCGGCGAAGACGAGCGATGACAGCAGCGAGGCCAGGCGCACGATGGGCATACGCGCACCTCGGCGGTCCGCGATCCACCCCCAGAGATTCGGGGCGATGATCTTGGTAGCCATGAGGATCGCCATCAGCTCTCCGATGGCGAGCGGCGAAAAGCCGCGATCCTGGAGATACAGGCCCAAAAAGGGAAGCAGCGCCCCGATGGAGGCGAAATAGAAGAAGTAAAAGGAAGACAGGCGCCAATAGGGCATGGGGCAGTTGTTGTCGAGCTTGTTCGAGCGTACCTGTACCAACCGCCACTAGCCGTATCGAAACGGCAGCAAACCCCGAGCACTCCGTCCCTGTCATGATCATGTTGCCGCGAAAAAGATCGACAGACACCTTTTTCGAGGACCCGAGAGCACCGCCCCGACCTTGCCATCCGCAAACATCGGGAATAATCTTGCGGAAGATTTCATCCGAGGCGATCGGATTCCGCATCCACCTGCCACCCCTTATGCGGTGGCCAGTCGCACAATCCTACACACCAAAGGGCTTGTGCGCTCGGAAACAGGCTCATGGCGACCACCGTCGAGAATCTGCTGGAGGATCCACTTCTCGGTCTCGATCTCGCGACCGGCAGCCCCGGCTTGGACAGACACGTCCTCACTGCGGAGCTCAACCGCCCCTGTCTGGAGCTGACCGGGTACTTCGACGAATTCAGAGGAGAGCGCATACAGGTCTTCGGCAAGGGAGAGGTCACCTACATCGCCCTGCACGAGTCGTTACCCGAGCTCGGTGACCATGTTGCCAGAATCCTCTCCGGCGACGTCCCCTGCGCCATCGTCACAAACGGACGCGTGCCTCCGCGGCTGCTCATCGAGCGAGCGCAGGAGGCTGCCATCCCCGTCCTGACCTGCCGCCACAGCACCACCAAGCTCTACAAGCGCCTCTGGGAGCACCTCGACGGGGAGTTCGCCCCCCAGGTGAGCCTGCACGGGGAGCTCATGGACGTCCACGACATCGGCGTGCTCATGCTCGGGGACTCCTCCGTGGGCAAGAGCGAGTGCGCGCTGGAGCTGATCCGGCGCGGATTCCACCTGATCGCCGACGACATGGTGGCGATCAAGTGCCTGAACGATACCCAGCTCATGGGTCGAGCGACCGAGATGCTGCCCTATCACATGGAGGCGCGCGGGATCGGCATCATCGATATCCGACTCTTGTTCGGTGTTGCCGCCGTGCGGCCGGACAAACGGATCGGCCTGGCCATCACCCTGATGGACTGGAACGAGGTCGCGGAGGCGGATCGTATCGGACTCAATGAAACCAGCATGGAGATCCTGGGTGTTGCCATCCCCCATGTGACCATCCCCGTGCGTCCGGGCCGCAATGTCGGAACCCTGGTAGAAGTCGCCGCCCTGAACCAGAAGCTCAAGAATCTCGGGATCAACACGGCCCTGCAGATGCAGGAGCAGCTTCGCGAGAGGATGGCAGACCCCGGCGATATCGATGCGACCTGAGTATGAGTTTTTGGCCAAAACCGCAGAAATATACACTAGTGCACCGCTGTAAAAATCCTGATACATTTTCTCATGTAGATTTGGCATGATACTGATATATATAACTTTTTCTGTCTTAAACTGCCATGACCCGCTGCACTGCTGCCCCTGTGAATGTCTGCACGGAACACCGCGAGTGACTTGAAGCCATCGTGCTGCAACCCAGTGCGCCACAAAGCCTGGTGATGCGAGCGTGCATCATTCTGCTGGCGAGCGTGGGTGTGGGCGTGCGCGAGACGGCACAAGTGCTGCAAATCGGACGCACAACGGTGCAGCGCTGGCGGGCGCGTTGGTGCGCCAGCAACGAAAAGCCATTCACGCAGCGCCTGTGCGATGAACCGCGCCCGGGTACCCCGCCGACCTTCCAGCCCGAGCAGATTTGCCAGATCATTGCCTTGGCCTGTGAACCGCCGGGCCAGAGTGGGCGGCCCTTCACCCATTGGACCCATGAGGGGCTGACCACAGCGGCCCGAGAAGAGGGCATCGTTGAGCGCATCTCGTCCGATTCGGTCGGGCGTTTCCTGCGCGAGGTGGACCTCGAGCCCCACCGCATCCGCGGCTGGATCAACACGCCTCGCGATGGCGAGTTTGCGGCCAAATGCGCCGATGTTTGCCGGACCTATCTCGCGACGCTGTTTGCCACGCGCCCGCCCGAAACCCCTTGGCATCTGGTGATGGATAACCTCAACCCCCATTGTTCGGAAACGCTCGTGCGCTTGGTCGCCGAGACCATCGGCTTTGACAGCGACCTCGGGGTCAAAGGCAAGTGCGACATCCTCGAATCGATGGCCACGCGCGAGAAGTTTCTGCGCGACCTCAGCCACCGCATCGTCCTTCACTTCAGGCCCAAGCATGCTTCGTGGCTCAATCAGATCAGGATGCAGCGGCTCGATGCCGGTGCGCATGAGGCTGGTGACGGATACGCGATGGAACAGGCGATCCAGCTACCCATGTGCGCGGGTCTCAGGGTCAGACGATCACCGGCGCCCGCAACAGGATCATACCGACCAGGACCGATAGCAGGACGACCCAGAGCGTGATATAGGCAATCATCGATTGCCTTGCGCGGTTTCGCTCGATCCAGGTCCGCGGCTTGACGCCCTTGACCAGGAAGACGACCTTCGCGGCGAGCAGGACGCAAACCACGTTGACCGCCAGCAGTAGAGCGGCCCCAGCCGCCGACCCGACTTGGTTGCTGCCGAGCAGCATTCCCGCAGTTGCCGTGGGCGGAAGGAGAGCCACGGCTACCATCACGCCGACCAGGGCCGAGGAGAGCCCCGCGGTCAGCGATAGCACCGCGGCAGCACCCGAGGCCAACGCCAGGGCGACGCCGTCCAAGCCCACTTCGGTGCGCGCGATGATCTCGTGACTCGTCAGGTCTACGGGCCAGAGAAAACCGATGATCAGGGACACGCCGAAGGCGAGAGACAAGCCCGCCAAGTCGGTCTTGAAGGCCGACCACATGAGTGACCGGTCCCCCAACGAGGTGCCAAAAGCCAGAGCGATGTTGGGTCCGAGCAGGGGCGCGATCACCATGGCCCCGACCACCACGGCAACGTTGTCCTCCGCCAGTCCGATGGCTGCCACGAGGGTGGAGAGGAACGTCAGCAGCAGGAAGGTGCTGTCCAGACGTGCCCCTTTCTCGATCTCTCCATAGAGCTCCTCCCGGGTGGCGATCACCGCCCGCTGTTGCGCGTTTTCCGGGTCCTCCTCATCCTGTGGGCGTGGCAGCGTCGCATCGACCCGCAGGATGACGATCCGGGACCCTTCATCGGCATCGAGCAGATTCTGCAGCGCGTCCACCACACCTTGCCGGGAATCGTCCTCGACCAGCATGCGGAAGCTGCGACGGCCGTTCCCCGGCTCGCTGTCCCACCAGAAATCCGTGACTTGGTGGTATTCGGCTATGGCCACCAGGGTCTCCCGATTCCGTGCGTCGGTGACGATTTCGACAATGCGCATGTTCGGTTCTTCGAGTAGCGTCCGCGCCCGCGGATATCGGCAAAGCTCTCCAACGAGAGACTACCCCACTTCCGCAGATGATGAGTCACCTCGTGCGCCGGGAGCCGGAGCGTTCGGGCTCCCGATCCACTTTCGTCGCACAGGGCTGTGACGTAATTGTGACGGCTGCTTCAGAAACCAGCCGCTGCCGAGGGCGTGCAGGTTTACGTGGCCTCGGACCGAATCGGGACACCCCTGGGCGGCGACTGGATTTCTGGCGTCGGATTTTCCGAGATCGCAATCGGCTCCGCCGTCGCGCCGCAACGGCGGGCAATCCAGTCGGCGACCTTTGCGACATTCCCCCGGCATTCCGCGCTGAGTTGTCGAGCGGGTCCGGTCAGGGAGGGGGTGCAAACAAGGGCCGCACCACGTATTGCCAGTTTCAGGGACAATTCTACCGACTCGACCCCATCCGCCGACTGGAGTCCGGCACGCAGCTCGATCCCCTGGCTTGCGATGCGTGGCTCAGCCATGGTCACCAACCCGTTGGGACAGGCATCCCGCAACGGACCCGCGAGCTCCTGCTCCCCGAAGCGGCGGATCATCGTATCGATCTGGGCCAGTGGGGCCAGAGCCCGACGCAGCTGCCGAGGCTCGGGGGTCTCGCGCCGGATCTGGTCGTCAAGGACCTCTCGCAGTCGATCGAAGGCCTTGGGAATGGTGCCGCTGTGGAAACCGCGGCGCAGCATCCCGTTCAGGGTTTCGCCGTGGCTGTCGAGACGGGCTTGGGGGACCGGCTCGACCCGGTTATTTCCGTAGAGTCCCCAGTTCTCCTTGAGCTCCCAGAACAGGAATCCGAAGACCCCGGGCAGCAGCAGAATCGTGGCGGCTTCGAGCGGAAGCACGATTACCTCCGGCAGAACGGAGGCGAGCTCTGCATGGAGTCTTGCGCTCAATGAGGGCAGAAAGGGAAGCATCAGCTTGTGGCCCAGGGTGACGGCCGGGAAGTGCTTCACGGGGTTGACCTGCGGCTCGATCAAGACCACCGCGCAGAATTGGATCAGCGCCTCACAGGCCGCCCACAGGGGGGCGGCCAGGGCTTTGATGAAGATGACCTGTGGGGGCTCGCCGAGGCGTGGACTCAGGCGGGTGCGGATACGATGCAGGATCTCGGCGAACGTCCGTAAGATTCCCCTGAAGAGCTCCATGATTGGAGTGATCAAGTTGAGAAAACGTTCATGATGCAGACTATGGCGGAGGCGATGCCAGCCGGTCGTCCAATCGTCCAACCGGCGTCGGCCCTCCGGAGTTTCCCGCAACAGGGTGCCGAGCGCGAAGGCGATCGCCGATGTTGCGATCCAGGCCGCGGTGCCGGGTCCTTCGGGCATGGCCAAGAGCCAGAGTGCGGTTACCGGCAGCAGCAACAGCATGCCCAACCCGAGGGGAAGCAAGAGCCGATCGAGAAAATCCCGCACCAGACCAAGCCCGAGGAGCCAGGCTACCGGTTGCCAATGGAGGAATCGCTCGGGGGCGGTAACGAACAGTAAACGGATCAACGCGACCGGCGCTCGCCACAGAAGGCGGACCGCGCGCCGACCGGAGTGCGTGTTGGCGGCGGCACTCAGGGTGCCGCCCAGGAGCAGGATCGCCGTGGGGTTGGTCAGGACCGGATGTCCGCCTGCGGGGGTGAAGAGGCCCCAAACCAGGTCCGTGATCTGAAGGAGCACCCAGGCGGCGAGGGCAGGGAGCAACGCGAGGCGTAGGGCCCGACGACCGATCCGGGTTCCGAACAGGGGTGCGCTGAGGCGTTGGAGGCCCTTCACGTAGAGCTCCCCACGCTGATAGACGCCGGGAAGGGCCTGCGCGGCGGTGCGATCGAAGCGTCCGAGCCGATCCCCGCGCCACAGCTCTGCAAGGCGCAGGTCGGGCAGGCTCAGCACATCCCGGTTGATCAGGTCGCGAACATCGGCGAGCTTCAGGTGCCCTCGTCGCCGGATGATGCCTGCCAGAGAATCCTTCAGGCGTGTCGCTGCCAATCGTCCTCGGGGGGAATCGGAGGCGAAATCCGCCGCCTCCAGGGCCTCCTGAATCCGAGGTCGAAGGGTCTCTTCCAGGCGCTCGCCGATATGCTCGGCGAGCGAGGCGAGAGGTGCGGCGAAACGGTCCTGGTCCTCGATGAGCCAGGGAAGCTCGTCCAGCAGGTGGCGGGCGGCCTCGAGGGCCGCGAGACTCTTCAGCGTTCCCTGGAAGGGTAGGACTTGGCGCCATCTTCTCCCAGATTTGCCCTTGGCGAGCCAGGTCCGAACACTGATCCGGTAGTAGGTGGCACGTCCCTCCAGGAGCACCGTCTCCAAGTGACCGAGCAGGGCCTGGGCCTTTCTCGCTGCAGGTCCGTGCTGTGCGACCAGGCGCCGGATGAGCTCGCTCAGATCCCCGGTGGCGGCGTGGGACAGGCGCCAGTTGACCGCCAGGAAGTCGGCAAAGGACTCGGCTGCCGCCCGCTGGCGTTGATCGAGGGTCCTGTCCACCGGGTCATTGGGAAGGCGTTCGGTGACAAGCCTCCGATAGCACCTTCTGGCATTCGAGAGGTGTCCCAGGGCGGTGGCAAACCGGCTGTTCCACTCGGCTCGCTGGGCTGCCGCCGACGCGTACTGCAATTGTGTCAGTCGAGTCCACAAGCCCCACTTGGATATCGACAATCGCAAAATGGCGCCCACCGCATCGGAAACCGACACCCACGATTGCAGCAAACCTCTGATCAGGGGAAAGGTAACGACATCCAGGCTCTCCCGGATGCGGGAGAGTGGGCCCACCGAGCGACGAACGAATGCACCCCGACGCAAGGCTTGCAGGCACAGTGCCTGGATTTCCGACGGTATCCCGTCACCCGCTTCTTCGGACACGGTCGGCGTTTCTTTCGGTGGGGTCGTCGAGGCCGGAACCTGAAAATCGCTCATTGCCGGTGCAGGCCCGAAAGCGGTTGCCGCGTGTTGGTCGGGATCGGAGCGACCGAAAGGCAGAGTCGGAGGGAAGGGGAGGAGCACGGGCGGTGCACCGCAGGTGATCGTCGGGCGGCCACGCTCCAAGGCCAGGGGTAACCGGCTGCCGGACAGGGGTGCCGGTAGATCCAGGCCACTCGCCTCCAGCCAGCGATCCACCGCGGCCCAGTCCCCGACGGCGGGAAAGTAGCAACCCCGAGCCCCGGGGGCGAAGTAGCGAAGACGTACCACCCGAGCGACGAACGCCCGGCACAGCTCCGACGGGCCCTCGGCAGCACCGGATATGCCTCCTTGGATCAGGATCTCCCGCGCCTCGTCAACAGCCCCGCGACCGATCGAGGTCTCGAGGGCCACGGGGCCGAAATCCGCCAGATCCTGGTTGTCGTCTCGGGCCATCTGCCAGGCACGGGCGATCTCACCCTCGAAACGCCGGCCCCAGTAGTCCCGCAGAAGCGTACGCTCCGGTGTGGACCGCAGAACCGGTGCCGCAGGCATGGGAAGGAGGATGATCCAGTCCGGTAAGCGCAGCCCCTCGATAACCGATAGGGCCTCCGGATTCTCGGGCTCCAGGTGTTCCAGGAAGATGCGCCGTGCCATCAAGTGGTAGCACAGACCCGCTGCAGGTCGTGCCGTTTCGAGGCGAGTGGGAGACTGCAGCCGCTGGATTGCACGTTGGTGAAACAGAAAGATCCCTTCGGCAGGCCGCAAGATCCACCGGCGGAAGGCCTTCGCGGTGACGGGACGTAATGTCGTTTCAACACTCGGCGGGTCGATATGCGATGTTTGGTGCAACGGATGGCTCTCGGGTTAGGCGGCAAAGGTTGCTGGGGCGTGCGATGGCTCCGCGCGGAGGGCAGGTGCCATTTTCCACGCTGCATGCCTGACCGGTTGGCACCCCGGCTGCTATCTGGGGCTGACCGCAAAATCCTACGCTTTGTATACTGGTATTGGTGGCGCCTGATTGGCCGACCTTCATCATTGTTGCAATACGAGACAGGCCTCGTGAGAGGGACCTCGACCTTCGGCGGCGAATTGCTGAAAGTCTATATGGAGGACCAGCTCCGTCCGACGCCGCCATGGCGCTATCGCAATCGTGTGTTCGGCGTCGATTGGAACTGACGGCCTATGAGAGGAGGGGCAGGAAAGCGATGCGCATCCCGCCGATTTCAAGGAGTTTCCCTGTACACAGGAAAGGGCCTCTGGACTCATTTCGTGGCGCAGGTTTCGATATTTCTCAGGTGTTGTTGTTTTCCAGCAGACCTTCCTCTTTCGATATCCCCGAACGAGTCTGAATGAACATGCAGCGATGGGTGGGAAACTTCAACTGCTCTTTCTAGGTTTGAGCTTCATTGCGTCCTTCCAAGACTTCCCACCGCTCGTAGGCATGCTCCAGCTCGGACTCCACCGTAGAGAGCCGTTCCTTCGCCTCGGCAACGGCACCTCCGTTCTCGCGGTAGAAGGCGGGGTCGGCCATGCGCGTATGCAGCTCCGCCTGCTCCGCCTCCAGGAGCTCGATCCGTTCCGGAAGGGTCTGCAGCTCACGTTGGTCCTTGTAGCTCAGCTTGCCCGGTGAGCCTTTCGGTCCAGGCTGTCGTTTGGAGCGTGCCGGATCCTTCGTCTTCGCAGGTTTCTCCGGCGTATCCGGAGCTGGGCGCTGGCGCAGCCAGTCGTTGTAGCCGCCCACATATTCGCGTACCCGGCCTTCGCCTTCGAAAACCAGGGTGCTGGTCACCACGGCGTCGAGTAGGGCGCGGTCGTGGCTCACCAGCAGCAGGGTCCCCTGAAAACCCACCAGCAGCTCCTCCAGCAGATCCAGGGTCTCGGCGTCCAGGTCATTGGTGGGCTCGTCCATGACCAGGAGGTTGGCGGGCCGGGTGAAGAGCTTGGCCAGGAGCAGCCGGTTGCGCTCGCCGCCGGACAGGGCGCTTACCGGCTGGCGAGCCCGCTCCGGCGTGAACAGGAAGTCCTGGAGGTAGGAGAGAACGTGTCTGCCCTGACCCTGCACGGTTACCTTGTCGCTGCCGCCCGCCACGTTGTCCTGCACGCTCTTGTCGTCTTCCAGGCTGGCACGGAGCTGGTCGAAGTAGGCGATCTGCAGGTTGGTGCCGAGACGGATGTGCCCGCTGTCGGGCCGAAGCTCGCCGAGCAGCAGCCCGAGGAGGGTGCTCTTGCCGGCACCGTTGGGGCCGATGATGCCGATCTTGTCGCCGCGCAGGATCAGGGTGCTCAGATCCTGCACCACCGGCTTCTCCTCCCAGGCATAGGAAACGCCCTCGGCCTCGACTACGAGCTTGCCGCTGCGCTCCGCATCGCTCAGGCTGAGGCGCGCCGCGCCGATCTGCCCACGCCGCTGTTTTCGCTCTTCGCGCATTGCCTCCAGGGCGCGCACCCGACCCTCGTTGCGGGTACGCCTGGCCTTGATGCCCTGACGGATCCAGATCTCCTCCTCGGAGAGCTTGCGGTCGAAGCGGGCGTTTGCCTGGGCCTCCGCGTGTAGCCGCTCTTCGCGCCGGCGCAGGTAGTTTTGGTAGTCGCCCGGCCAGTCCGTCAGCTGGCCACGGTCCAGCTCCAGGATACGGGTGGCGGTTCTCTGTAGAAAAACACGATCGTGGGTGACGAACAGCAGGGCGCCCGGGAATTCAGGCAGAAATCCCTCGAGCCACTCGATGGCCGCGATGTCCAGGTGGTTGGTGGGCTCGTCGAGCAGGAGCAGGTCCGGCTCGGACACCAGGGCGCGGGCCAGCAGCACCCGGCGCTGCAAGCCTCCGGAGAGGGCGGCGAAGTCCGCATCCGGATCCAGCTTCAGGCGCGAGATGACGCGCTCCGTGCGTTGCTCGATCTCCCAGCCGCGCGCCGCTTCCAGCTGGTGCTGGACGGTGGCCAACCGGGCCAGCAGCCGCTCGTCGGCTCCCTCCCCGAGGCGCCGCCCGAGGTCGTGGTACTCGCGCACCAGGGCTGCGAGCTCACCGAGGCCGCCAGCGACCTGGTCGAAGACGCTGCCCGATCTTTCCGCTGGGATGTCCTGGACGAGGCGGGATATCCTCGCCCCCTCTGCGCGGCGCAGCTCGCCGCTGTCCGGCTGGATCTCTCCTGATATGAGCTTGAGCAGGGTGGACTTGCCGGTCCCGTTGCGCCCGAGCAGACAGACGCGCTCGCCCTTGTCGATGGCGAGGCTCACGCCGTCGAGGAGGGGGGGGGCACCGTAGGAAAGGGTAATCGACTGCAGGCTGACCAATGGCATGGGTGGGATCTCGACTTGGAATCAGGTCCTGCGGCTACAATTTGAGTTAGACTCTCGTTGCGAGAACAAAACCAATAAATTCACCAAAATAATCAGACACTCGACAACCAGATTTCCGATGGTGAAGAACGTTACATTGCGCGAAGCCTGGTCGGGAGAGGCGGATTGCCTCAACTGCTCGCTGCGCACGACCGTGCTCTTCGCCGGCTTGGAGGAGAAGGACTTCGAGCGTATCCACGACCCGATCGACCAGTTCGTGATGAGACCGGGCACCGCCCTGTATCACGCCGGGGACGTTGGAGATTACATGTTCACGGTTCGCAGCGGGACCTTCAAGCTCGTTCAGTATCTGCCCGACGGCGGACAACGCATCGTGCGCCTCGCCCGCACCACGGACGTGATCGGGCTCGAGGCCATGCTCGATGAGCGGTACCATCATGATGCGATCGCCGTTCATAAGACCGAGGTTTGCCGCTTTCCGGCGCGAGTCGTGCGCACCCTCGGTGCGGAGAGCCCGAGGTTGCACCGCGAGCTCATGGCCCGTTGGCAGCGGGCACTGTCCGAAGCCGATGCCTGGCTGAGGGAGCTTTCCACCGGCTCCGCCCGCCAACGTGTCGCACGCTTGCTGCTGCGGCTGGTGCGCGACCAGGAGAGCAGCGAATGTGAGCTGTTCAGCCGTGAGGACATGGGGGCCATGCTCGGTATTACCACCGAGACCGCCAGCCGGACCATTGCCGAGTACAAGCGCCAGAGCCTGCTGGTCGAGGTGAGCCCCAACTTCTTCCTGCTCGATATTCCCAATCTACGGCGGATCGCAGAGGATTGATACCACCTCGAGAAATCCCAGGGAGGGGATTTATCGATTTCCCCATAAGCCTCCGCAGCACGGGTTTTGCTGCACCGGATACGTCTGCATTGACCGATTTCAATGCCGGTTTTCCAGTCCCCTCGTTAGCCTGATAAGCAGCTCGGTCGCGGGGCGTGCACTCTGCGGGGTGCGAGCGATTGCCAATTCGAAATGGTCCACCAGTCGCCGCTCAGGGTCCAAGTCCTTTCGGCGCAGCTCCATGTCGCCGCAACCCGGGCATTCAAGTGCCCTGCCCGGAGCTGAGTGCAGGCCTCGGTCCTCGCCATATCCTCGATGGATTTCGAGGCTCGAGGCTGCAACTTGGTCGTGTGCCCGATACGGGTCGCAGTGAATGGGGGGAAGTTTTGAAAGAGACGCTGCTGCAAGAGACATTTCCCGTGTATTGCCTCGAGCTCGATCGCGACGAGGTGCGCTTCGACTCCGTCGATGAGATCGCCGACTATTTCAAGCAGTGCATCGAGGAGAGCAGATGCGCTCGCTTCATTGCCGAGTTCGATCATTACGCCCACACCCGCTCTTTGCCCGAGGGCCGCATCGACAAGGACATGCGGTCGGCGAAGAATGTCGTTTTTTGCTTCGGTATCGTCCTGCCCGATCCCCACGCATTGGCCGCCAGGCCTCGTTCCATCGGCGTTGCGGAGACCACCGAGGGCTTCCTCATCACCTTCCTGGAGGCGCCCATGCCAGTCGCTAACAGCGCGATGGAAGCATGGGCCAGGGGGCTGCTGCGCAATCGTCCGGTGCAGGGGGTTGCGGCCTGAGCGCGCCTTCGTTTCCGGCAGTTCCGCATCCGCGCCGTCCGAGATAAGATATCGAGTCGTTGCGATTTCCGATCTCCCTACGCCGACAAACCTTCGGCGGGTGTACAGGGAAGGACCTTCGCTCACCGGAACCGGTTCCAAGACCAGGGCACGAAGCCACGGAGCGCCATGCAGTTCATCGACCTCCAAGCCCAATATCGCCAGCTGAAGGAGCAGGTCGACGCCCGCATCCAGCGGGTACTGGATCACGGGCGCTACATCCTGGGGCCCGAGGTGGGTGAGCTCGAGACACGGCTCGCGGACTATGTGGGCGTCAAGCACTGTATCGGGCTTTCCAGCGGCACGGATGCCCTCCTCGTGTCTTTGATGGCCCTGGAGATCGGGCCGGGGGACGAGGTGATCACCACGCCCTTCACCTTCATCGCGACCGGCGAGATGATCGCCCTGATCGGCGCCAAGCCCGTCTTCATCGATATCGATCCGCGCACCTACAACATCGACCCGAGTCTGATCGAAGCGGCGATCACCCCGCGGACGCGGGCCATTTTGCCCGTGAGCCTCTACGGCCAGTGCGCCGAAATGGATGCGATCAACGTCGTCGCAGAGCAACACGGTCTGCCGGTGATCGAAGATGCCGCCCAGAGCTTTGGCGCGACCTACCGGGGTCGGCGCTCCTGTGCCCTGTCCACCATCGGATGCACGAGCTTCTATCCGTCCAAGCCCCTGGGCTGTTACGGGGACGGAGGGGCCTGCTTCACCGATGATGATGCCCTCGCCCACCGGATCCGCCAGATCGCCGCCCATGGGGAGGACCGCCGCTACCATCACCCCCGGCTCGGCATCAACGGGCGGCTCGATACCCTGCAGGCCGCCGTTCTGCTCGCAAAGCTGGATGCCTTTCCACAGGAGATCGAGGCGCGCGAGGCCATCGGTCTGCGCTATACCAGCCTCCTCGCGGATCGGGTCCAAACGCCCTATGTCGAGCTGCATAACAAGAGCGTCTACGCCCAGTACACCATCCAGGTGGCGGATCGCGACGGGCTTGCCGACAGGCTGAAGGCGGCCGGCGTTCCCACGGCGGTGCACTATCCTGTTCCCCTGACGCGCCAGCCCGCGCTGGAAGATTCCGGCGCGCAGGTACCAAATGCCGACAGAGCTGCAGATCGGGTGCTGAGTCTCCCCATGTCGCCCTGGCTGTCCAGGGCCGACCAGGATGTGGTGGTCGAAGCAGTCGCGGCGGCGCTGTAGTAGAGCTTCTGTCCAGTATCACCGCTCAGGCTGAATCGTCCTCGTCCGATGCTGCCCTCCATCATTACTATAAAAGTACGCGCCGAAGGCGCTCCGACTCGCCCTCTCCCTTTATGGGAGAGGGTCGGGGTGAGGGAACGATCAGGGGCGAGGCGATGTTTCATTGTCCCCGGGGTGGCTCGACTCGCCCCATGATCGTTAACCCGGAGCCCTGATTGATGGTCTGGATCGAGTTTCTCCTGTGCGTGCTTGCGATCGGCTTCGCCGGGGTCAAGCTGTCGCGTTACGGAGACGCCATTGCCGACAAGACCGGTCTGGGAGGCTCCTGGGTCGGGGTCCTGATGATGGCCAGCGTCACCTCCCTTCCCGAGCTGGTGACCGGAGTCAGCTCGGTGACCGTCGCAGGTACGCCCAATATCGCGGTCGGGGATGTGCTCGGAAGCTGCGTCTTCAACCTGCTGCTCATCGTGGCGCTCGATTTCCTCAGCCGGGAGGAGTCCGTCTATCGGCGGGCGAGCCAGGGACATATCCTGTCCGGGGGATTCGGGATCATGCTCATCGGGATCGCCGGACTCAATCTGTTGCTGGCCGCGAAGGGGGGGAGCCTTTCCCTCGGGTACGTTGGCCTCTATACCCCGGTGATCCTGATTCTATACATGGTCTCGATGCGCTCGGTGTTTCTGTACGAGACCGAGCAGGTGGAGAAATTCATCGAGGCCGAGGCCGACGCCTATCCGGATCTCACCTTGCGCACAGCGGTTATCCGGTATCTGGCGGCCGCGGCAGTCGTCCTGGTCGCCGGCGCCGCCTTGCCCTTCGTCGCCAAGACCATGGCCGTCGAGATGGGTTGGCACCAGAGCTTCGTGGGGACCCTCTTCGTCGCCTTCGTGACCTCGCTGCCGGAAATGGTGGTGACGGTAGCCGCCCTGCAGCTGGGCGCCGTCGACATGGCGATCGGCAACCTGTTCGGCAGCAATCTCTTCAACATCGCAATCCTGGCCGTCGACGATATTTTTTACCTGCGGGAGCCTCTGTTCGATGCGGTGTCGAGCACCCATGCGATCTCCGCCTTCTCCGCCATCATGATGACGGGTGTAGCCATCGTGGGGTTGCTCTATCGGCCACGGACCAGGGTGCTCAAGACCGTGGGCTGGGTCAGCATCTTTCTATTCACCGTCTACCTGATAAATTCCTATATCCTCTATATCTATGGGGAGGGTTAGCGAGAGTCTGTCTCGGACCGGCCAGTAGTGAGGGGCTGCTATGCGTCGGATCCCGGCCCGCGCGGGTGCTGCACCGAGTCACGCAATCTCAGATGCGAATCTCCTTGCCGCCTCGGGCGGATCCGAGGCAAAGGCAATGCGTCGCAGCATTCTGATTCTCGGAACCGACCATCGGTATCAAAGGCGGGATCCTTTCTTGAGCGAGTCTCAGCATGAGGAATTCGCGTCTTTCCTCACCCGGCTCGCGAGGAGGCACGGCGTAAGGCTCCTCGCAGAGGAGTACAGCACGCAGGCCCTCGCGGAGCAGGGGATTTCCGAAACCACGGTCGAACGACTGGCGAAGGGGCTGGGTATCGCCCATTGCTATTGCGACCTGGACCGGCAGACTCGATTCAACCTGAGGATCTTCCAGGAGCGCCACATCCGCACGGAGGCCCTTCGCAAGGACTGGACGGAGCGAGAGATCGTCGAAAGAGTCGCCCAATCCCATAGGGCTCGCGAGCGGTTTTGGCTGGAGCGGTTGCTGGAAGCGCAGCTCTGGCCCGTGCTCTTCGTCTGTGGTGCAGATCATGCCCGTCGTTTCGCGAGTCTTCTGCGCGCGAAACGATTGGATGTCTCGGTCATCGAGGAGCACTGGCGGGCTTCATGAGGAGCACCATGGCATGGGGGCGACCCCTGCCCGCTCGCGTAGCTCAGATAATCCTCTGTCGGGCCTTTCGGAGGGCACAGAGGCGGAAAAGGGGCACCACGACGCCTTGTTGCACCAGGTGCCCCCCGTGAAAGCCGGATCTGTCTTCGGCCCCGCCGGCCCTCGTCCGCGAGCCCTCGGAATCAGGAGATGGGTGCGAGCGTGTAGCCGCGAAGACGGCGGGAGAAGGTCTCCAGGGCGTGGATTCCAGTGGCCTCCGCCTGCTGACACCAGTCCTGCAAGGACTTTAGAAGGGCCTCTTGGCTCGGAGCGGTACGCTCCCAGAGGTCCCGCAGGCGCTCGCGGAACTGGTAGACGGTCGTCAGGGTTTGGCTCTCTGCCAGCACCTGCTCAAGGCGCTGCTTCGCGCGCTCATCCAGACGCGGACCCTCCAATACCAGGAGGCGCTGTGTGCGCTTGAAGAGACGGTGGCAATGGCGCCTGCTGCGGCAAAGCTCGGCCTGGGTCACGGGTGCGAGCACCTCGCGTGCATAACGGGCTGCGATATGCATGTGGCCCGTGATGACCGCGCGTACCGTCTCCATGTCCACGCTGCATTTGCCCTCGACGACCTTTGGTTTGGGCGCTACCTTCTTTACCCTGGCCAAGCCGAGAATGCTCAACAGCCGGATGTAGAGCCAGCCCAGATCCAGCTCCCACCACTTGGAGGACAGCTTGGCGGAGCTCGGGAAGGCATGGTGGTTGTTGTGCAGCTCCTCGCCGCCGATGAGGATGCCCCAAGGCAAAATATTGGTCGAAGCGTCGGGGCTCTCGAAGTTGCGGTAGCCCCAATAATGGCCGACGCCGTTGATCACGCCGGCGGCGAAGAAGGGGATCCAGATCATCTGCACCGCCCACAGGGTGATGCCGTACACGCCGAACAGCAGGAGATCCAGGGTCAGCATCAGCCCGACCCCCTGCCAGGTGTAGCGTCCGTAAAGGTGACGCTCGATCCAGTCGTCGGGGGTGCCGTGGCTGTAGCGGACGAGGATCTGCGGATCATCGGTGGCCTTGCCGTAGAGCTCTGCTCCTTGCGTCAGGACCTTGTCGATACCCAGGATCTGGGGGCTGTGGGGGTCCTCGGGGGTCTCGCACTTGGCATGATGGCAGCGGTGCACCGCAACCCACTCACGGGTGACCATGCCGGTGGTCAGCCACAGCCAGAAGCGGAAAAAATGACTAACCGCCGGATGCAGATCCAGTGCTCGATGGGCTTGTGCCCGGTGCAAAAAAACCGTGACCGTGACAATAGTGATATGCGTCAGGATCAATCCGGCCAGGACTGCCTGCCAAGGTGAAAAATCCAGGATTCCGTACAGACTCATCGGGTCGCCTCTGGGAAAGGGGTGGCGGCGAGGCCGTATCGCGGGTGCAGTGGCGCCCACAACGGTCGATCAACCGGTTGCAAGTGGGAAGAGGGGGGAATGCTCAGTGTAGATCTTCGATTTGACATGCCGGAGAAGTCAGCGACCGGCAGCTTGAGCCACTATAGCCAATATGGGCTCCGATGGAAACCGTCAGCCCTGTCGGTACCCGGTCGCGGTTCATTCAGCGGACGGAGCCTTACGCAGAGGATACCAGTGCTCGTCCCGTGTCGGCGGCAGCAGCTCTCGCCGCAGATCCTTCAGCTTCGGCAGGGGTGACCTTGCAGTGGGGGCTCCAGCGAAGGGGTCCTCTTGCTCGAGGATGTCGCCCATCTCGGTCTCCACCTGGTCCGGATCCTCGCCGGCCTCCATGCGTCGGATCGCCTCCGCCATGCCGTCGCCGAGCTTCATGCCGGTGCCTTCGAGGAGGCGCCGCATCATCCCAGCCGCTTGCTTGGTGTCGTTTTCGTCGAGCCCCTCGAAATCGCCAGCCATGGACGCGAAGGCGCGCATCATCTTCTCTTCGTCCATTCCGGGGGGCATGCCTGTGTCCTCCTCCTCCTTGTCCCCTCTGCCCTTGGATATGGCGAACAGGGAGACCTGCCGATCCAGGTCGGGACGGCCACAGCCGGGGCAGGCTGGTCGAGTAGTGGTGTCCACCCGGCGGGAGAAGAAGCTGTAGATGGTATGGCAGTCGGGACAATAGAGCTCGTAAACAGGCATTGGACACCCCGGAAGGAGGAATCGACGAAATCACTGGAACCTGTGCAGGACTGCCTGCGCCTCCGCAGCGCTGATTCGAGGCCCCAGGCTGGTGACCAGCTCGGCGGAGGCGGCCACGGCGAGCTCACCCGCGCGGCGATGATCCCAACCGTTGGTGAGGCCGTACAGAAAGGCGCCCGCGAACATGTCGCCGGCACCTACCGTATCCACCGCCTCGACCTGCACCGGGTCGATCTCGATCAGCTCCTCGCCGTCGCAGACCAGGGCACCTTTGGGGCCGAGGGTGACGGCGAATTCCTTGGCGATCGTTTTGAGAAAGGCAATGGCGGTGCTCAGGTCTCGAGTATCCGCCATGCCCTTGGCCTCCGCCTCATTGGCGAAGAGCAGGTCCACACCCCCGCCGATCATTTCCAGCAGGCCGCCCTTGAAGTGGGTGACCATGTTCGGGTCCGAGAGGGAGATGGCGGTCTTGACGCCCGCCTCCTCCGCCAGTCCCTTCGCGGTGATGGAGAGGCGGCGTGCCGGGTCGCTGGTAACCAGATAGCCTTCCGTGTAGAAGAAATGTGAATCACGCAGGGAATCCGGCACGAGCTCCTTCTCCGAAAGACTGCCACTGATGCCCAGGTGGGTCACCATGGTCCGATCCGTGTCCGGGGTCACCAGGACCAAGCAGCGTCCGGTATTGCCGTCCTCCTTGTCCGTGTGGTGATTCGTATCCACGCCGCCGGCGATCAGGTCATCCATGTAGAAATGACCGAGAGCGTCATTGGCGACCTTGCAGGAATAGAAGCCTTTCCCGCCGAGCTGGCTGAGCGCGATGACGGAGTTGGCCGCGGAGCCGCCGGATCCCTTCTGGTGGTGATGCTCCCGGAGGTGCTCCATGATCTCGGTCTGATGGTCCTCGTCGACCAGGGTCATGACCCCTTTATCGATCCGAAGCTTCTCGAGGTCGCCGATGTCGACCTCGTACTCCATGTCGACCAGGGCGTTGCCGATTCCGTAGACGTGGTACTTCCGCATGCTCATTCCCGTTCCGGCTCCAAAGCGTCGAGGCATTATTCGGGGTTACAGCAGGGTCCCGACGACGGCACCCGTCATCAGGGTCGCCAGGGTTCCGGCGAGGATGGACTTCATACCCAGGGCGACGATCTCGCCACGCCGCTCGGGAACCATGGCGCCCAGACCGCCTATCATGATACCCAGGCTTCCGAAATTCGCGAAGCCGCACAGTGCGTAGGTGACGATGATCCGGCTGCGCTCGCTCAGGCTGCCCTCCGGCAGGGCGGCCAGCTGCAGGTAGGCCAGGAGCTCGTTGAGCACGGTCTTGACCCCCATGAGCGCCCCCGCAGTTTGGGCTTCTTCCCACGGGATGCCGATCAGCCACATGATGGGGGCCATGGCCCCGCCAAGGATGCGCTGCAGGCTCAGGGGTGCCCCCAGGACCTCCGGCAACAGGGCCAGGATCTGGTTGGCGATGGTCACCAGGGCCACCAGAGACACCAGCAGGGCGAGGATGTTCAGGAAGAGCGGGATGGCGCCCAGGGTACCCTGGGTGATGGCGTCCATAGCACCCTCGTAGCGATGGGTCAGGATCGCTCGATCCGCCTCCGGCTCTTCTGCGGAGAAGGGCACCAGAATACCGGCAACCAGCAGGGCCGCCGGGGCGCTGATCAGGGAAGCCGTCAGAATCTGCCCCAGGGCATCCGGAATCACGGGGCCGAGGATGCTCGCGTACAGCACCATCACGGTCCCGGCAATGGTCGCCATGCCGCAGGTCATGATCCCGAAGAGCTCGGCGCGTGACATGGTCGCCAGGTAGGGTCGGATCAGCAAGGGCGCCTCCACCATACCGACGAAGACATTCGCCGCCGCTCCCAGCCCCAGTGCACCACCGATGCCCATGGTCCTGCGCAGCAGCCAGGCGAGCCCCTTGACGAGCACGGGAAGGACCCGCCAATAGAAGAGCAGGGCCGATAGTGCCCCCATGACCAACAGCAGGGGCAATGCCTGGAAGGCGAGGACAAAGCTGTTGTGAGGATAGCGCGTCTCGAAGGGTGGATCGCCGCCGCCGATGTAGCCGAAGACGAGGCTCGTGCCGGCACGTGTCGCCTCCTGCAAGGCCGTTACCAGGTCGTTGAGGGTCAGAAAGAGTCCTCTCACCGGCGGCAGCTTCAGCAGCACCAGGGCAAGCAGGATCTGGAGGCCCAATCCGGCGAGCAGGAGCCTGGGCCGCACGGCGCATCTGTTCTCGCTCAGCAGCCATGCCGAGCCGATCAGGAAGACGAGCCCGAGGATCCCGCGCAAAATAGGGAGGAGGTCTGCGGCCGTCACCGGATGGAGCGGTAGACTTGGCGGCGTCCGCGCTTGCTCAGCACCAGCTGCCACAGCAGTCCCTGGCGGGAACGGAAGTAGCCGGCACAGGCGTGCAGGTAATACTTGAACATGCGGTAGAAGCGCTTGCCGTAGCGGTCGGCGAGCGCGGGCCAGGCGGCATCGAAGTTCTTCCACCACGCCATCAGCGTGGGGTCGTAGTCCTGGCCGAAGTTGTGCCAGTCCTCGAGGAGGAAGTCCTGCTCGATGGCCTTGGTCACCTGCCGGGCCGTGGGGATGTAGCCGTTTGGAAAGATGTATTTGTCGATCCAGGCATCGGTCGTGTGCATCTGGCTATAGTTGCCGATCGTGTGGAGCAGAAAGAGTCCGTCTGCCGCCATCACCCGATCCACGGTAGAGAAATAGGCCCCGTAATTCTTCGGGCCGACGTGCTCGAACATGCCAACGGACACCACCTTGTTGAACTGGCCGCCGATGTCCCGGTAGTCCATCAGCTCGATACGTACCGGTAGACCGGCGCAGCGCTCCTGGGCGAGAAGCTGTTGCTCCTTCGAAACCGTGATTCCGGTCACCTCGACGCCGTAGTCCTGTGCCGCGAGCCTCGCAAGCCCGCCCCAGCCGCAGCCGATGTCCAGCAGCCGCTCGCCGGGCTTCAGCTGCAGCTTTTCGCAGATGAGGCGGAGCTTGGCCAGCTGTGCCTCCTCTAGATTCGCGGCGTCCTTCCAATAGCCGCAGCTGTAGCTCATGGTCGGGTCGAGCATGGCCGTGTAGACGTCGTTGCCGATGTCGTAGTGGTGCTCGCCCACCTGGAAGGCGCGCCTTCGCGATTGGCGGTTGAGAAGAAGGCTGCGCAGGAACAGGCCCAGGAACAAGAGCAGGAACTGGGCCTTGGCAATACCCTTGATCCTGGTGTCCAGGTGGGCGCTCAGCAAACGGTGAAAGGTTTCGTCCAGCTGCTCGCTCTCCCAGGCGCCGTCCATGTAGGACTCGCCGAAGCCGAGGGAGCCCCTGCGCAGCACCTGCTCGTACATCTCCGGGTCATGGACCTGAATGTCCCAGGGCCGGTCACCGTTGAAGCGGATGTCCGCCGATTCCAGAAGTCGAGCCAGGGTGCTGGGAGCTGCCGGATCTCGACCGGTATGGGCTCGATCGGTTGTGACTGAGTCATCCTTAATCGAGGTCATGAGTACGTCTCTTCGAGCGATGGGTCACTTGCTTCGATCAACCGGGATAATCCTACCTGCTCAGACGTAAGAGGCAAGCAGAAGCCGGGGCGCGCGACCCTCCTGGGGACATCTGGAAATCCCACCCTCGGGATTTCCAGAGACGCGAAGCGAGCGTTGTGATTTTTGCTTCGCTACATTTTCAAGTGTTGGGACCTGGATCACAGTATCGAGGCAAAAGAAGAAAGCTCCCCGTCCTGTGCGCGGTGATGCAGGGAGCTCAGAGGCGATTCTGAAGGATCATGAACCAGGGTCGCCGGGGCACCGCCTGCAAGCGCCCGTTGCGGTCCAGCTCCAGGGTGACCTTGGATACCGAGTTACGCACGTTCCCCCCGATCGCTTCCAGGGTCCGGCCGCTCTTGCGGACCACCAGGTCGCAGTGCGTGGGCTCTCCCTGCAGCGCCGCAGCGCTGACATCGGAAGTACTGGGCAATGGCCGGGATCGATTCCTGGAGGCGCAGATGAGATCGCCGGGCTCGGGGCTATAGTCGCTGATCCGGCGCGGGACGAAGTAGCGGCCCGGGTAATGAGCATCTTCGATCATGCTCGCCATGTAGACCCAGTGGGCGATCGTCCGGGGGAACTGGCTCTCCGGCACACCCGCGTTGCTCATGACCCAACTCATGAAGGCAGCGGACCAAGGCTCCTGACAGTCCATGCCGTCGATCCCAGGCTGGCCAACGGCGCGCCAGTAGCTGTTGACCCGGGCACTGTACTTGGCATCGTCGTCTTCCCAGGCGCCGACGTTCGGGATGCTCTCCTTTTGGCCCTTCATGACTACCGTTTGCCGACGGAAATATTCCCATTCCCTGGTCGCCCGGGCGATGATAGCCTGCCTGAGGCCCGGTCTGCGGGCGGGAGGCGCACCGATCGTTCGTCCCGCCCAAGTCCCCTTCCCCATCGTGGATCGCTCCGGGGCGGCACAGGCGGCCAGCAGGAAACAGAGCAGGAGGGCGCTGGCGCCATTGAGCCAGGCCGCGAAGCGGGTGTCGGTCGACATGGAAATGCTCCTTTGGTGAATCCCGAGGTCCTCTTTCCTTATCCCCGGCTCCGCGAGGGTCAGCGCGGGGGCCTGCGCGTCTCGCGGAACCAGGGACGGTATTCCTCCATGCGTGCCCGCTGGTCGGCGGGGGCCTGTCTGCGGCAGGTCGCGTAGTCCGGTGTACTCGGGGAGGCGCCCCAGCGGCGCTCGATGCAATCGTTCGGGTTGTAGGCTACTTCCATTGCCGGCCTGCGCTCGTAGAGGTCGGCCAGGCTCAGCTGCCAGCTGCTGCCGTCGCTGCGAGTGTAGCTGATGGACCTTTCCCGGATGCTCCTGTCGTGAAGGCTCTGGATCCGGGATGCGGCCGCCGAAGGGTTGGCACCGCGAAGGACGTAGAGCTCGGGATGCTGACGGATGCGCCTGGGCAGGGACTCCAGCACCTTCATGGCGATCAGGAGGCGCATGTCGCGGGACGGGGTCGAGTAATCCTCCCAGGGACCGGTGGTCTCGAAGATGCTCGCCCCGACGGGCATGGAGATGGTGGTGCGGTGAGCGCGCATGTAGCTCTCACCCCGCTCGACCGAGTCGACGCGCGTTTGCAGCTGCTCCATGAGGGCGTCGAGGGTGGCGGAGTAGGCAGCCTCGGGATCCAGCCCTCGGGGGCTGATGAGCCGATCCATCTGAGCATAGAAGTCTTCGGGGCCGAGGCTCGACTGCTCGCTGGAATAGGGCGGCAGGCCCGAGCGACCGTCCAGCTCCGCGTTGGACAGGGGGCGCAGACGGTTGCCGGTGCCGGCGAGGGGGCGGAACGTCTTGAACCCCGCCCCAGCGCTGGCCGTCCGGGCATACAGGAAGGTTCCCTCCCAGAATCGCTTGCGTGTTACCGAGTTGTCCGGCTGAGCGTCCACCGCGAGGAGGAGTCCGCCGATTCCCGCCCGCTGCGGAACCCATTTGACCAGGACCAGAACATGACCGTAGGGGTCGGCGAAGATGGTCCCCGGCCACAGGGTCCAGCGCTCGAGCGGCACCGGATAGAAGTCGGTTGCGCTGTCGCCGAGGCCGGTGCGCCCATTGCCCGAATGCACGGTGTTCACGAGGTCGTGGCTCACCTGCCGAAAGCGCTCGGGAGATGCGCGGCTGCGCGTGAAGGCGCCCTCGATCCTCGCGGCTTGGCAGCGCGGAGGGCTGTTCCGGCTGCCGCGGCTGCAGGCGCGGTAGGAGACGGGCAGGCCGAGCTTCCAGGCGAAGTAGGTGCGCAGGAAGTAGGGGAGGTCTGCGCAATCCGGCTCTGCGGGCAAGCGTCTGTCCTCACCCTTGCCCAGGTAGTCGTAGAGGAAGTTGTGCGCGGGATCGCGCAGCACGGGCGCGAGCGATGGAAAGCTCAGTGAGCGCTCGGGCGGGGCGTCGAACAGGTGCTCGATCCAGGCCGCGTAGAGTGCTTCGGTTGCAAGATCCCAACTCCCCGTGCCCCGATCACCAACGCCGCCGCCGACGCGCACCTCGGAGCAGGCCGCCACGCGACCCGCTCGCATGGCCTCGATGCGGTAGGTTCCGGCAGTCGGACGGCGCACGACAGCGCGCAGGCTCCAGGGCGGACCGCCCCCCTTGACGGTGGTCAGCCTCGACCTGCGTCCCCCGGGATCCGTGACCTCCAACTCGCCGAGATCCCGGTCCGTGGCAACGGCGAGGATCCCCAGCGGCTCACCTGGTCGAGGCCGGAGCGGTGCGGTCCAGATGTGCAGGTCCAAGCCCTGCCGGCATGCAGCGGCGGCCCAGGCCGGATCCAGGGAGAAGAGTGCCGTCATCAGGAGAGTGGCCAGGAGGAGAAGGGTCGGAGTTGTTCGCATCGCCATGGAGCCGAGGGTGCGCATGTCGCCTTGGTAGGAGTGTAGCGCCTTCATCTCTTCGCATTCGACTCGAAAGCCGTGGCCTCCCGAAGCGGGATGTCCGGTCCCTCCCGTCCCGCGGCAGCGGTCGCTCATCCGCGATAGAGATCCCGGTCGACGGCCGCCGCCACCACCAGGTCACCCCAGACGTTGACGGCGGTCACCGGATAATCGAAGAAGCGGTCGACGACCAGATACAGGGCCAAGTAGGTCTGGGGCAGCCCGAGCAGGTCCAGCATGAAGGCCATCATGGCGATCCCGCCGCCCGGAATCCCCGCCGTGCCGGCGGAAGAGGCCATGGTCAGCAGGACGATGAACAGGGCCTGCGGTACGCTCGAATCGGCACCGGCGAGCTGGGACATGAAGATCAGCAGGACCGCCTGGTAGAGGGCCGAGCCGTCCATGTTGAGGGTCGCGCCCAGGGGCAGGGTCAGGCTGGTGACCCGCTCGCTGACTCCGGCCTCCTCGAGGGACTGCTTGGAGACCGGGTAGGTGGCCGAGCTGGAGGCGGTGGAAAGGGCGGTCAACAGGGGCGCGCGGCAGGCCTGGAGGAAAGGTAACAATCGACTTCCGGTCCGGAAGCGGTAGAGGGTTGGCAGAAAGACCAGGGCGTGTAGAAAAGCGGCCAGGGCCACCGCCCAGACGAAGGGACGGAGCTCGAAGACCGTCGCCCAGTCCATTCCCGCCAGACCTGTATAAACCAAGGCCAGGATACCGATGGGTGCGAATGCCAGGACCGCCTTCAGGAGCTGCATGAACAGGGAGTCCAGAGCCTTGGCTCCGGCGAGGAGGATCTGCCGGTGCTCGCTCGGGATGCGGCGGGAGGCCAGGGCCGCGACCACCGCGACCAGGACGATGTGCAGGATGTTGCCGCCGGCGAGAGAGGCGAAGAGGTTGCTCGGAATCAGGTTGTCGATCAGCCGATCCAGGGAGAAGCCGTCGGCACCGACCGCGACCGGCCCCACTTCCAGGAGCCCCACGGATAGATCCTGGGAGAAGGCCAGACCGAGCGTCGTGCCCAGGGTGGCCGCCGTCGCGGAAGTCACGGCGTAATACAGGAAGGCGTGTCCCCCGATGAGTCGCAGCTCCTTGCTCCCGGCAAGGGACGCATAGATGGAAACCAGGATCAGGGGCAGGACGAGGAGCTTCAGCAGGGAGAGGAAGATCTGCCCCAGCCAGCCAATGTAGGCCGCACCGGCAGGCAGCCAGAGGGCGAGGACGACGCCCAGGACGAGACCGGTGAAGACGGAGTAGAACCGGCGCACCTAGAGCTCCGAACGCACTTTTCGTTGTCTCCTGGGACCGCAACTTCCCACGAGGCTTGTCCCTCAGAGGTGGAATTATCTGAAGATACCGGGACACCCGCTCCCCCTGCCTTTCGGGGAGCCGACCAATCGATTGGCTGTGCCGGATGATGGTATCAAGCCCATCGGATAGATTGAAATCCAGCCTGAACGGATGCTTGCTGTACAGATCCGGAGTGGAGCCGGCGAGACTGATCGAGCCCTCGACCACTGCGAGGGGGAAGATCGTCAAGAGCACCAATGCCGGGCGAATGGCCGTTTCCCCATCGGTGTAGAATACCGGATTCGGTGTGCCCGCCCGCAGCGAAGCGATCCGCAAGCCGGAGGACGTCATGGCCCGGGGCTGTGGCCCAATACCATCAAGTCAAGGTAGGTCCGTCGTCCCGGCAGGGATTGCCGGGACCCAGGAGCCACGGAGGGTGGGCTTATGATCACGTCTGTGTGACTGGATTCCGCCACTCCCTCTTCGTATCGACTGAGCCAGGAAAACCTACATGATGCAATCCGACCGACAGACGATCGTTGCCGTCTGGCTTCTCACTATCTGCGCAATCCTTTTTGCGATGGTGTTAATCGGCGGCGTGACGCGCCTCACGGGCTCGGGGCTCTCCATGGTCGAGTGGGAGCCCATTACAGGGGTCCTCCCGCCGCTCAATCAGGAGCAGTGGACCCGGGTATTCGAGCTCTATCAGCAGTTCCCAGAGTATAAGGTCAAGAACGTCGGCATGTCCCTGGACGGGTTCAAGTCCATCTTCTGGCTGGAGTACGCCCATCGGCTCCTGGGCAGGCTGATCGGATTCATCTTTTTCCTTCCCCTGATCTTCTTCGTTGTCACCGGACGTGTATCGAAATCCCTGGTCCCGAAGCTGGTGCTCCTGTTCGTGCTCGGCGGCCTGCAGGGTCTTCTCGGCTGGTACATGGTCAAGAGCGGATTGGTCCATGACCCCCACGTCAGCCAATACCGACTGACCGCTCACCTGGGTTTCGCCTTGCTGATCTATGGCTACATGCTGTGGATCGCGCTCGATCTGCTTTTCCCCACCAGGAAGGAGACGGGGGCAAAGGGACGCCAAAAGGGACGTTCGGCACGAGTGGTTTTCGCCTGGGCCATTACCCTGTTGGTCTTCGTCACGGCCCTGTCAGGGGGGCTGGTCGCCGGCACCCGCGCGGGCTTTGCCTACAGCACCTTTCCCACCATGGCCGGGCAGTGGATCCCTTCCGGTCTCTTCGTCTTGGACCCGCTGTGGCGCAATTTCTTCGAGAACCTGACCACCATCCAGTTCGATCACCGGGTGCTGGCCACCCTGCTGTTCATCGTCATCCTGGTATTCTGGCTGACCACCCGGGACATCGCAGCACCGAGGCGCCTGCGAATCGGCATCCACCTGCTCCTGGTCGCCGTCTGTGTACAGGTCACCCTGGGCATTTCCACGTTGCTGCTGGTCGTGCCTATTGCGCTCGCGGCGGCGCACCAGGGCGGGGCGGTCCTCCTACTTACGGCGTCCCTGTTCGTGCTGCACCAGGCACACCTGACTCGGCTCGGTACGCAATCCGGTTGAGATCCCTTCGTAACCCCCGGGATCTTCGACTATGAGCTACTCGAGCTATTTCGGACTCAGGGAGGAGAGCTTCTCCATTACGCCCGACCCCGAGTACCTGTTCCTCAGCGAGCAGCACCGGGAGGCACTGGCGCATCTTCTGTACGGGGCGGGAGAGAGCGGTGGCTTCGTGCTGCTCACGGGGGAGGTGGGCACGGGCAAGACCACTGTCTGCCGGGCCTTCCTGGAACAGCTGCCCGAAGACGTGGATGTCGCGCTCATCCTCAACCCCGCCATGACGGCAACCGAGCTGTTGCGCTCCGTGTGCGACGAGCTGCGAATCCAGGTAACGGAGAAAGAGCGCACCATAAAGTGTCTCGTCGACCGTTTGAACGACTATTTGCTGGAGGCGCATGCGGAGGGGCGACGGGCCGTTCTCATGATCGACGAGGCCCAGGATCTGCACCCGAAGGTTCTGGAGCAGGTGCGGTTGCTCACCAACCTGGAGACCACCAAGCACAAGTTGCTGCAGATCTTTCTGGTGGGTCAGCCCGAATTGCGTGATCTGTTACGGCAGGAGGGGCTGCGGCAGCTCGATCAGCGCATCACGGCCCGGTATCATCTGCGGCCCTTCATGCGCGCGGAGACCAGGGAATACATCAGGCACCGTTTGGCGGTGGCGGGCGTACAAAGGGACCTGTTCACCCGCGCCGCGATGCGCCGAGTGCATCGCTTATCCGGCGGAATTCCACGGCTGATCAATATCCTCTGCGACCGCTCGCTGTTGGGAGCCTGTGTTACCCGCAGCCCGCTGGTAACCAAGACCATCGTCGACAAAGCCGCTCGTGAAGTCAGGGATACGACACGGAAACCGAAACCTTCAGGCATTCGACGCATTGCTCTGGCCGTCGCCGCTTTGGTGCTGGCGGTCTCCGCAGCCTGGATGATCCCTCACCGTTACCGGGAGGCCTCGCTCGCTTGGTTGAGCCCCTACTTTCCGACCTCGTTGGCGCGTTGGCTTCCGTTGGACCAGGCAGACACTGCCATGGAGACGTCCGGGACAGAGATTGAGACCGCGGCTGAGCCCGAGCCCGAGACCACGTCCGGCCCCGAGACCGGGATTGAGTCCGCAACCGTGCCCGAGCAACCCGAGGAGAGCAGGGAGGAGATGCCGGAAGAGCCGACGCCGGATGTCACCCTGGCCAGCTCGGATCAGGATGCCCCGATAACACAGGCGGTTCTCGCCGACGTGACCATGGACCGGAAGACGGCCATGCGATTGCTGTTGCGCCGCTGGGGTGTCGAGCTCGGAGACCTGGGGGCCGGTGATCCCTGCAAACGCGTACGCGATTATGGACTGCGCTGCGAGTCCGGCGAAGGGGGTTGGGATGCTTTGCGGCAATTGAACTTACCCGCAGTAATCGACCTGAAAGTCGGGGACCAGGGGAGCAGGTATGCGGTAATCGGTGCGCTGGACGCCGACAGTGCCATTCTGGACCTGGGGGAAGGGAATCGCCGCCTGAATTCTACCTCCCTGGATGAGCATTGGGACGGCGACTACCTGGCGCTTTGGCAGCCACCGCCGGTAGGCGGCACCATGATCGGCCCCGGATCCTCGGGGGAGCCCGTGCGTTGGCTGCGAAGGCTCCTGTCGCAAGTGCCGGGTCTCGGACTCGAAGAAACGAGCTCGGGTGTCTTCGACCGTACCCTGGAGGATGCAGTGGTCAGGTTTCAGGAACGGCAGGGTCTCAGGGCCGATGGGATCGTCGGCCCCAAGACCCTCATTCGCCTCGACAATGTCGTGGGGATGCCGGGGATTCCCACGCTCTTGCAGACCCCCTGAGAGCCATGTCCTATATTCTGGAAGCCTTGAAGAAGTCCCAACGGGAGCGCGAGCTCGGTCAGGTCCCGACGCTCGATACGCCCAACTTTCCGGGTGAAAGGGCTGGGGCGCGCCCGAGCCTGTGGATACTGCTCGCAGTCATTTTAGCGGCGCTTGCCGTCGTCATCGCCCTCTACTCGGCCATTCGCGGCAGTGCACCGATTCCCGATCGGGAGGTGGCGGTTGTGCAGCCTGACGAGCTCGTAGTGTCCGAGCCAGCGCGCCACGCCACCGATACTCCCAGCGAGCCGTCGGCCACCCAGCCGGACTCGCGAGCGGCCACTGTCGAGTCTGAGCCACGTCGATCGGACAAGCCGACCCCGGCTCCCATATCGAAGCCGTCGGAGCCAACCCCGGCTGTTTTGGCGGATGTCCCCGCGCCCCCCCCCCGGCCGCAGTCCCGAGAGCGTGGGAGCCCGGTTGCAGCCGAGGCGCCTCCGGAAGCCTCGTACGAGCGGATCACCAAGGCCCCGCTGGACCTAATCGCCGATATCGAGGCGTTCAAACGCGAGGTCCGTGATGAGGAATCTGTCGTGACCAAGGCGTCGAAGCCAGAGGACGCATTTCCCCCCCAAAAGCTGCGCCTGCCCAAGGACGTGCGTAAACGTCTTCCAGAGTTCATCATGTCGGCGCACATCTACGACGAGGATCCATCCAAGCGCTTCGTCCTGATCAATGGCCTCAAGACCCGGGAAGGAGAAGAGTCGCGCGAAGA
>CAYYHR010000010.1:0-32983 GCA_964471705.1 uncultured Chromatiaceae bacterium | reverse complement strand
AGCGTCCAGGTGGTTCCCCTGCAGTACATCGGTGCCGAGGAAATGAGCAAGATCCTCGAGCCGTTGGCACCGGAGGGCAGCGTCATCCGCGTCGATAATCTACGCAATATGTTGGTGCTCGCGGGCACGGGTCCCGAGATCGGCAATCTGTTGGACACCATCCGCGTCTTCGATGTCGATTGGATGTCCGGCCTCTCGGTTGGCTTCTTCACCCTCGACTATGCTTCGGCCAATGATGTCGTCAGCGAGCTCGAGAATCTCCTCGCGGACGAGGGTGGTAACCCGTTTAAGGGGATCTTCCGCTTCGTGCCCGTGGAAAGCGCCAACAGTATCCTGGTGGTCACGCCGCAGGAGAAATACCTTTCGCAGGCGAAGGACTGGATCGAGCGGCTCGACCTTGCCGAGGCATCGGGGGAGGGTGCCGAGCGGCTCTTCGTCTACCGAGTAAAGAACGGCGATGCGGAGAATCTGGCCGATATCCTGACCAAGCTGTTCTCGGGCGGGGGAGGGAGCGGCCAAAACCGCCGGGTCGGCGGGGTGGCGCCGGGCCTGCGCCAGGCATCCCTGGAATCCAAGGGGACCGAGACTGGGACCGGGGCTGAGCGTCAAGGAACCAGGTCTGCTGTCGCCAGCAAGATCGAATTGTCGTCCGAGGTGAGCATCGTCGCGGACACCGTCAACAACTCGCTGCTCATCAAATCCAATCCCAGGGATTACAAGAAGATCCTGGATGCCATCAAGCGGCTCGACCTGGTGCCCCTGCAGGTGTTGGTGGAGGCAACCATCGTCGAGATCACCTTGACGGGCAACCTCCAGTACGGGGTCCAGTGGCTGTTCACAGGGAGATTGCGTGGTTATGATGCCGCGAACTCGCTCGATACCGACAACGTGGCTGGTATCCAGACCTCCATTCCTGGGTACAACTTCACTTGGACCGCGGTCGGCTCGCCGGAAACCATCCTCGCGAACCTGAACGCCCTGGCTGGCGAGGGCTTGGCCAACGTACTCTCCTCGCCGTCGGTGATGGTACAAGACAACCAGACAGCCAAGATCCAGGTCGGAGAACAGGTACCCATAGCCACGTCCCAACAGCAGGGTACGGACACCACCTCCACCCTGGTCAACCAAATCTCGTACAAAGACACGGGCGTTCAGCTTTCGGTCAAGCCGCGGGTGACACCGGGTGGACTGGTGCAGATGGAGATCGACCAGGAGGTGAGCACTGCCATCAAGACCGAGAGCTCCAACCTGGATTCGCCGACATTCAGAAAACGCCAGATCACCAGCAATGTGGCGGTGCGGTCGAATCAGGCCGTCGTGCTCGGCGGGCTCATCCAGAACACGAGCAATGAGGGTAATACGGGGGTCCCGGGGCTCTACAGCCTTCCCCTGATTGGCCCGCTGTTCGGGGAGCGCACGAAAGATGCAAGTCGCACCGAACTGGTGGTCGTGCTCACACCCCGGGTGATTGCCAGCGACGAGGACATTGCAACGGTAACGGCGGACTTCCGCAACAAGCTCAAGGGGCTGAGGTCCCGGTTTTGACATTTTGAGAAGAACGGGGGACCCGAGGCCCCCCGTTCTTCCGAGATTCTATTTCTCTGCTCCGGATGCCACCGCTGAATTTCCAAGATGTATAGGGCTCGCAGGAGAGTGTCTGTAACGGAACAGTTTATAAGCAACGAAAGCGTTTTTAAACAGCCGCTTACACTGATTAAGGCTCGCCTCGCCGCTCGCGACGAGCCGCAGGCAGGAGGAAGGCGAGCCCACCCAGGAGCAAGGTCACGCCCAGCAGAAAGAGGTGCAGGTTCACCGCCCCGGCAAGGGCTCTGGTCGCATTGATTCCAGTTGGCAGCAAGGCTGCCACCACCGCCAGCTCGTAGCTTCCGCTGCCGGCGATGCCATGGAAGGGAAGGACGCTGGACAGCTCTGCCCCCATGACCCCCAAGAGGATCTGCCAAAGCTGTGCCGACAGGAAGTATCCCAGCACGAGGGCGAAGGCGAGGAACTTGCTGATCCAGATGAGCGCCGTCCATAGGTAGATCCGAAGCGCCCTCGCAGCGGTGGGAGGGGCTGCGTCGATCATGAGGCGCATCGCCTTGGCGATCCTGCCTTGCCCCTTCGGCATCAAGCGGCTTGTCAGACCCATTATCGGAAGCAGGGCCAGCCAGAGCAGGGATGCCAAGGACCAGAGCCAGGAGGGATCGCGCAGGTCGAGTATGAGGATTCCCAGGAGACCCAGGAAGTGCAGGTCCAATAACCGGATCCAGACGAGAGAAGCGGTAGCCCCGAGAAACCCGTAGCCGAAATATTTCCTCATGAGATAGGGGAACACCATTTCGCCGGAGCGCATGGGAAGGAGATTGTTGGCGGTGGTGTGCAGGACAGAGAGCCTCAGTACCGAAGCGAAGCATCCGTCGAGCCGTGGACGGAAGTATTCGCTGACCCGCACCGCGCGCAGACTATAGCTCAAGGCGGTGAGCCCGATGGGGGGGAGCAGCTGGATCAGGCTCAGCTCTCGCCAAGGGGCCAACAGGGGTCCCCAGCCCACTGTCAGAGACACGCCGGCGACCACCGCCGCAAGCAGGATACCGCCGACGATCCAGTCGCGCGCCCGGCCAATCCGAGGTCGGAGCTCGGCGGTCTCGATGGACCGGCTCATCTTGCCGGTGCCCGTTGGCGACGCGCCTTGGGCTCATAGACCGTCGGCTCACCGGGAGGGCGGGTCTTGAATCGCCGGTGCACCCAGAAGTACTGCTCCGGCATGGTGCGGATGCGGGTCTCGATGGTCCGATTCATCAAGGTCGTGTCCGCCTCTACATCGTCCGTGGGAAAGGGAGCGAGGTGTGGGTCGAAGATCAGCTCCAGGCCCCGACCCCAGGGTAGATAGCGGGCATAGGTCGGGATTACTCGGGCACGGGCAAAGCGCGCGAGGCGGCTCAGCGTGGGGACAGTCGCCGCAGGGATTCCGCAGAAGGGGGAGAAGATCCCACGCCTTCCCGGGTCCTGGTCCGGCAGGTAGAAGAGGGGCATTCCGCCGTGCATCTGGCGCACCATGCGCCGCAGATCATCGCTGCGCTCCACGCACAGTGCGCCGAAGCGGGTGCGGCTGCGGCGCATTGCAAGATCGATGATCGGATTGCGAATCTTCTGATACATGTACATGCCGGGATTCACCAGGGCGGTGAACGCCGCCCCTCCCAACTCTAGACCGACGAAATGGGGCACCATGAGGATCAGGTTGTATCCATCGCGGTGAAGCGTATCGAAGCGCTCCCGGTGGCGAATCTTCACGATGCGTCCGAGTCTCCGCCGCGAGCTTCCCCACACCAGTCCCTGGGTGAAGGCAGCAACGCCCAAGTAGCCGAAATGCCGGGCTGCGAGTCTTCTTCGCAACCCTTTCTCCAGATCGGGGAAACAGATCGAGAGATTGCGTAGAGCCACCCGGCGACGCGAGCCGGCCAGGAGATAACCCGCGTATCCGAATCCCATCCCCAAGAGCCATAGGAGGGGAAAGGGCAGGAAGCCCAGGAGGCGGAAGATCCCCACCAGGGCCCAGCTCGGCCAATAGCGGGGATGGAGGAGCGCAGGACTCGAGGTCCGCATCAGTACTCGAATTCGTAGGTCACGCCGATGCTGCTGCCCCCTTCACCGGAGGAGCCGGTCGCAGAGCTGCCGCTCTCGCCGAAGGTGCCCTCCAGCTTGAGGCGCTTGGTGAGATCGACCTCCACCTTGGCCCTGGTGCTGGCAGCGGACGCGCCTTGCTCGACGCCCACGTAGACGCCTGGTGCCAAATAGCGCCCCGCTTCCAGTGTGGCCTTTCCGGTTGCGTCGGTGCCGACCGTAAGCTCGTCGAGCCCGAGGCCCTTGCGGATGCTGCCCAAGGGATTGATGCCGCCGGAAGTCACGCCGGTCAGCTCGGCGAGGGCCGAGGCAATCTGCGCCACCTCGAATGCGCTCAGAGATGTGGCGCTACGCCCAAAAAGAATCTGGGCCAGAATCTCGTCCTGGGGCAGCCGAGGTGTGCTGCTCAAGGTGATCTTCGGGTTGCGAGCCGTTCCGCCGACGTTCAGCTTTGCGGCGACATCGGCAGTATCCCTGCTGACCACGAAATCGAGAGAGGGGTCGGTCAGGCTTCCGCCGTTGAAGCTGACCTTTCCCTCGGAAAAGGTGAGGGTCTGACTGGCCAGCGAGAATTGGCCGCGTTTCAGCTCGAAGCTGCCGATCGGACGGGGATCTGCCGCTGTGCCCTCTACACGGACGTTGCCATGGAGCTCGGCATCCAGTCCCCGACCGCGAACGAATATCTGGCCCGGTGCCTCGATGGAGAGATCCAGCTTGATGATCGAGCCCGCATCGGATGCGGCCGGCGACTTCTCGCCGGGACGGCGGACGTTGAGGGTCGCGACACTGACCGGCAAGGTCTTCGGGATGCGGATCTCCGCTTTATCGATGTGAACATTGCCGGACACCTGGAGCTCCTTGGCGAGCTGCCCGCTGGCCCTCAGGCCCGCATCCAGGGTCACCGTCAGCAAGTCGCTCGCCAGAGGTCGGGCGTCCCGGGCCTCGAGGCGTAGATCGACCGGCAGATCCGGTTGCAGAGCTCCGATCGTCCCGGAGGCGGAGATGGTGCCCGGACCGGCACGCGCGGTGAGACGGGCGACACGAACCTGATCGCCCGCGAGCTGGAGCAGGGCCTCGATATCTTTGAGGTGTGCACCCAGGCTGTAATCCTGGACCTCTCCCTGGACGAGCTGAACGGTCCCACCGAGGCGGGGGGCGGTCAGCGTGCCGGAGATGCCGGAATTCAGCTGCACCTGTCCGCGCACGAGATAGCCGCTTGCGGTCAGGACCGGATCGGCGAGGGAGAGGTCGACCGAGCCCTTGGCACGCAGATCCAGACGTCCGCTCGGCGAGAGCGGCGCTTGGCCGGTCACGGCCAGCTTGGCCTTCTGGCCGATGGTGAGCCGACTCTCGATGCGGGCGCTTTCGCCGGCCAGGGTCGCCGTTGCCGTTATACTGGCCGCTGGAAGCGAGGCCGCCGGGCCGCTACGCATTCGAAGCCCGGTCGCCTTCACCTGCACCTTCCCGCTGGGCCGTGCGAGTGTCCCGGAGAGCGCTGCTTTGGCGCTTAGATTGCCTTCGGCCTCCAGGTCGGGGACAAAGGCGCTTGCCAGGGCTGGGGAGAGATTGCGTACTTCCGCGGTGAGATCGAGAGTCGGAGAGATGCTGCCGGAGGCATCTAAAACAGCCTCCCGGATACCCAGACGAATACCCTTCAAGGCGACGCCTTCGGCGAAGGAGATCTGTGCCGGTGCGCGCAGGCGTAGCGTTTCGCCTTTCCAGCTCGCCTGCAGCGCCTCGAGTGTGACCTTCTTCCCGGTGGCGTCGAGCACGGTCTTTCCCGTCAAGCCCAGGGGCTTGCCGTCCGGGTCTCGTGCATCGGCTGCCACCTGAAGCGCAATGGCGTCCAGTGGTCCCTTGGCATTCAGGCGTCCGGATCCCGACACCCCTTGCGCGGACAAGCCGTCGATCACCAGCTCGGCATCCAGGTCCGGCTTGGTGATCGGGTCGAGGACTGTGGCTGCCAAGCCGAGGCTTTCGACAGCACCTATGCCGGGCAGCCTGACCGCACGGGCCTGCACTTCGAGCTGTGCCCGGGACTTGCCGTCCTCGCTCGCGGTTTGCAGCTTTGCGGTCACGGAGCCTGCCAACGCTTGACCGATGAAAGGCTCCAGATCCCGGAGCCGGGTCATGGCCAGGTCCAGGCTGCCGACGGGAAAGATCGATCCGGGAGGCAAGGTCATCTGTCCCTTTCCGTGGGCGCTCTTCCAATCGGCGTGCTCGATGCTCAGCTGCATTGTTCCGTCAGACGAGCGCTGGGCGAGGATGCTCAGCTCCAGGGGAGACCCGGCAAGGGTGCCCTGGGCCTTCACCTCCCCGGAGGGGGTGCTCAGGATACCCTTTGCCTGCAGGTGCGCGCTGAGCGGGGCGCTCGGGAAGCCCTTCGTCGCCAGCTCCCCGTTCAGGTCGGCCGTCGCCGAAAGGTCGTCGACCCGCCCCTCGACCCGACCCTGCGCCGACATCTTTCCCGAAAGGGTTGTCGGGGCGATCAGGGCCAAGTCGGGCAAGGACAATTGCCAGTCGAGGTCTGCTACCTGGGAGACCAATCCTCCGCTGGCCGACAGCTGGATACCCTTCCCGTCGATCTGCAGGCGGGAAAGGGTCAGGTCCTGACCGTCCAGGGTCGCCGCGGCAAGAATCTCTGCGGAATCCCCCAACAGCCCGGGCAGCGGCGGAGCGCCACCTGTAATAGCCACATTGCCCTTTGCATCCAGGGTCGTGGCGCCGCCCTTCTCTCCGACACGGAGCTCGAGCTTCGAGTGACCCTGAGCCTCGGCACCCGCAGCGGCGGCGAGGGGCTCTAGGTCCGGCAGGCTCAGGGAGATCGCAGCCTGCATCACCCCGGCCGTCTCGGCATCCCCCTGGATGCTGAATAGGGGATGCTCGATGCTAAAGGCCAGGGGGTGCTTCGGTTTGTCGAGTCGTGCGTCGGCCTGTATCTTCACGGGCGCCGCTGCCAACATGTCGGGACGTTCACCGGGGATGCGTAAACCCTCCAGCACGGCTTGCAGCTGCAGTCGTCCTCGATCTCCTTGGACATCCGCCGTGATATCCCGGACCTCGGCGCCGCCGGCGCGCAAGGCCGCGATGTGAAGGCTACCCACCGCCGTTGGCTGCTCGAATTTTCCGCTCAGGGTCGCGTCCAACGAGACCGCCTGCCAGGCGATATCCGGGCTCGGAGCCATCGCCGGCGCGGCCGCGGTGATCCTCAGATCGGCCGTGGCGTCGAGCAGATCCAGCTTGCCCTGGACATGCGCACTCAGGGGTCCGGCATCCAGGGATAGAGCGGTTGTAACCGCCGAGCGGGGCCCGTTCAGTGACCCGTCCAGGGCGATCACCCCCAGGTCCGGCAGTCCGGCAAGACGAGCAACCAGGCCATTGGCGGGCTCTTCGGCGGTCAGCTTCCCCGCCAGGGCTGCCGGATCGAAGCGGGCGTCGAGATGGTAGCTACCCGTCCCCTCGATCTCCCGGACATCGAGCACGATATCGCCCTGCTCGAGGGAGGCGAGGCGTCCCTGTCCCTTGATCGAGAGTGCTTCGGCGGACCCGGCCACCGCCTCACCCAAGTCGAATCTCGCTACATCGAGTGACCGCAGCCGTATCCGAAGGGGGAGGCTGAAGGATGAGGTCTCGGAGGACTCTGCGGAGCTGGTCGGCAGTCGCGCGAGCTCGACGCGCTCCGCAGTGAGGCGGTCGATCAGCGCTTCTCCGATCAGCAGGTGCGAGGGCGCCCAATCCAGGAGCAGGCTCTCGATGACCAGCCAGCTTCCGTCCGCATCCGCTACCTCGATGCGTGCCGCCTGCAAATCCCACGGGAACCGTCCATCGAGTCCCTGGAGCTTGACGAGGCCGCCGGTGATCTTCGGGACCATGCGCTCGATCAGATCGCGTCCCGGCTGCGTGTTGGCGGTAATCAGGAAGGCGACGATCAGGAGCGAGATGACCGCCGTCAGGATGCCGGAGGTCCACGCCAATGCCTTGCCGAATCGGCGCATCAGAATGCCTGCCCGATGCCTATATAGACCTGGAACGAGCCGCTATCCGGAAGCTTGTTCACCGGCACGGCAACATCGAGCCGAAGTGGCCCGATCGAGGTGTAGTAGCGTGCGCCCACACCGACGCCGATACCCCAGGGACTGGAAAACGACCAGTTGTCGGCAGCGACTTGGCCCGCGTCGACGAAGGCGACCGCGCCGTAGTCGCCGAGGATGCGCTGGCGCAGCTCGAGCGTGCCTGCAACAACGGCGGTGCCGCCCTGCGGCTTACCGTCCGGAAAGAGGGGGCCGACCGATTGGAACTTGTAGCCGCGAACCGTGCTGGTACCGCCCGCGTAGAAGCGCTTGTCCGCAGGCAGCTCGAATTGGCTCGCTCCCTCCACGTCGCCGACCAGGCCGCGCACTGCCAGCACCGTGCGCTCGGGCCGTGAGCCGAGCAAGGCCCCCAGGTCGAGATAGGTGGAGCCGGATGTCTGCAACGAGAGGTAGCTCAGGCCCTGGCTTCCGAGTACCTGGGTCGGAGTCAAGGTCAGGGCCGCTCGCACACCCTGGCTGGGGTTGAACAGATCCGTCGTGCTGTCATATTTCGCAAATATCGGGAGGCCCACGAGCGTGTAGCGCTCCGTCGTGTCCTGCTGGGTGACACGCTCCCTCTCTCCGGAGATCCCGATGCTGCCGGTCCAGCGCTCGGAGAGCGGACGATTGATCGCGATGGTCCCCATCAAGGTCGTGCGGTCGTAAGCGAGCAGGCTTTCCTTCAGTGGACGGATGTCGATCTGCAAATTCTGGTCCGGGTGCAGGAAGTCGGGCTCTATGAATCGAGCACTGCCCCAATAACCGGGGTCCGTCTGCGCCGTCCCCCCCGCGCTGAAGCCGAGCGAAAGCTCGAGCTGCTCGGCATTGCCGAACAGGTTGCGGTCTTTCCAGCTCGCGCTGGTGCTTATGCCAAGGTCCGTCGTATAGGCGGCGCTGAAGCTGACTGCGTGGAGCTTTCGCTCGGTGACGACGAGCTCCAGGGGAAGTTGGCCCTGCGCGTCGAGCTTCTTTCCGGTGACGGCGACTACGGAGGAGAAGACCCCGAGCGAGGCGAGATTCTGGCGGGCCTTTTCGATAGCCTTCGGATCGTATCGCTCACCCGTGTGAACGAGCAGCCGCTCCCGCAAAAAGGACTCGTTGAGGTCTTGCAGCCCCTGAAAGCGGATGGGGCCGATCTCGACGACCGGGCCAGTATCTACCTTGAAGCTGATATCGAGCGCGTCAGCGCTCGGGTCGAGAATCGCGATGGGCTGGCTCACGGTCGCCAGGGCATAGCCCCGGTCGTGCAGGGCATCCAGGAGACGCTCCCGGGCGGCGAGGACGTCGGAGGCGACAGCCGGCGCACCGGGCGCGAGGCCGAGCGTCTGTCGCACCTGCGGGGGAACCGAGCCCTCGATGGACACTTGGCCCAGGTGAAACCTGGGCCCCGGCTGAATCGATATCTTGACCTTTGCAGGCGGCTTCGCGGGCAGGCTGGCCAGATAATTCGGCAGGTCGGGGTCATCCAATGCACGGCCATCGATTCGGACCTGCACCCGGCCCTTGTAGAAGCCGAGACCTTGCAGCACAGTCAGAAAGCGGTCCTCGTCGTCGCGCGCTCTCCCGACCAGGGCAAAGGCGCCGACGGGGGCCTTCTCCCGCAGGGAGATCAATAGCGACGAGTCGGCGATGGCGCGATCCAGCTCGTCGTTACCGGTCTCGGCTATCTTCACCTCATATGGCTGAGGGTCGGCCGCGAAGGCCGGGTCACCTATCAGCGCGAGCGTACAGGCGGCCAAAACGATCCGGAGTAGCCAATAGAACAGGGAGCTTGATGCTTGCGAGGCCCACGGTTTTCCCCAGTGCCGGCAACCCGGGCTTCCGGGCAGAAGCGACTGGCGGAAAATGCACTCACTCCCGGACGTGGGCCTCATGCAACCCGTGTAAATCTCGTCTCCCTCGGCAGAAGCGGATCCCGAGCTTTCTCGCATTCCCAATCTGACCCGGTGGGCCGGCGCGCCCCCCGATACCGGTCCATGCCTCATCATCGATCCTCATAAGGCGCTTGAGAAGATACCCCTATCTTACTGCATTATTGGTCGCAGGTGAGCAGGTGCGGGACCCGGATGCCGTGCTCGGACCCTCTCGTCAATCGAGTCGAGCGATTCATAAAACGGTTTCCTTTTTCACGGTTACGCACCGGTCCGGGCGCCCCCCGCTTCTGCATCCGAAGCAACCATCATGAAACGCGCAGCTCCGTAAAGGGGGGCACGCTGCTCGAGGATGACCTTTACGGGCATCCGGCGCATGAGCACCTCCATGCGACCTTTGTCGAAGAAGGCCGCGAGGAAGGGGCCCCGGCGCAGCAGATCCAGGTTCTTCGGGGCAATGCCGCCCCCCAGGTAGACGCCCCCGAGCGCCATGTGCTTGAGGGCCATGTTTCCCGCCTCCCGTCCGTAAAGGTCCAGGAAGAGCTGCATGGTCTCGGCGCACAGGGGACAGGACCCGTTCGCCGCTGCGGAGGCTATTGCGGCCGCCTCGTCCCCCTTCGCCATGGCATCACGCAAGGATGCCGGAGTCTCGGCACCATGCCATTCCAACAGGAAGCCGTAGATGTCGACGATGCCCATTCCAGAGACCAGGCGCTCCCAGCTCACGTGGCCGAAGCGTCCTTGGAGGCTTCGCAGCAATGCCATCTCCAGATCGTCCCTGGGCGCGAAATCCGCGTGGCCGCCCTCGGTGGCGAAGGGAAGGTGCATTTCTCCATCCCAGTGCATACCCGCTTCCCCCAGCCCGGTTCCGGCCGCGACCACACAGGCGTTTCCCACCGGATCCGGGGCACCGACGTGAAGGACTTCGAAGTCGTCGGGGCCCAACGATGAGATTCCCCAAGCCACCGCCTCCAGGTCGTTGAGCAGATGGACTCGGTGCAGGCCCAGGGCATGCTCGAGTCGGCGGGCATCCAGTACCCAGGACAGGTTGGTGATCTCGCTGTTGTCTTCGCGGACCGGTCCTGCCACGGCGAAGGCGGCGGCCTGACAGGCGACATCCTCCTCTCGCAGAAAGCGGGCGACCATCTCTTCCAAGGAGGAAAAATCGCGGCTCGGGTAGCGCCGCTCATGGCTCAGACGGATGACGCCGGCATCCATCTGCGCCATCGCCAGGACCGTCTTGGTGCCGCCGATATCGCCAACCAACAGTTGCATGGTCTCACCTGGGGTGTTGCCCTGCGCCGTGCCGGGGAAGCGAAGATCGAGAATACAGCGGCAAACGGTCGGGCTTAGAGAATCGCGCAGATCATAGCAGCAGCGGAGAAGGCGTTGAACCGGCGGAAACTACGGCCTTCCACCGGGAATACCTCGGAACCAGGTGGGGATGGATAGATTTCGGGTGGGGACAGACTCCCGCGCCTTTCGGTGCGGGAGCCGGGGGACATCACTTTTCGGAGCTGGACGCAGGGGCCGCCGGAGCTGCCGGTGCCACGAGAGCGGGATAGCCGAGATAGGGCGTGCCGCCCCAATAGGGATAACCCAGGCCATAGTATGGATAACCCCAGCCTCCGTAGTAGGGATAACCCCAGCCGCCATAATAAGGATATCCGTAACCATATCCGTAGTATGGGTATCCGCCCCAACCCCAGGGGCCGCCCCAGCCCCAAGGGCTACCACCCCAACCGCGCATGAAGTTGAAGGGTCCGAAGAATGCCTCGGCTGAGAGCGAGGTCAGGGCCGTTGCACCGGCGATGGTTGCGGCCAGCAAGAACCGCTTGTTCCTGGTCATGATGATACCTCCACGCAATCGCATCAACGGCGGACACCAAAGTCGATCCGCCCACTAATTACTTTAGTACGGACGCGGGAATCCTGTGTTGACGAAAATCAACATATGATTATATGTATAAATTCTGATTGACAGATCGGCCCTGATCGATCGGCTTCCGGGGTCCGGCGGTCGTATCGACCCGGGCTTGCAGGGGCATTTCCACCTTGACTCGCGGGTCTGTGCGGTGGCGACAGGATCGCAAGCCGTTCGACAAGATGCGGCGACTGTGCGATATCATTCACAACCCTGTAGACACCTCGGTGATATTTCGAGATGCAAAAGGTTCTCCGTTGTCTGATCGTCGGCGCAGCCCTCGCCCTCGCCGCATGCGCCACGCCGAAAAGCGAAGAGCCCCAATTCCAGACCTCGGCCCTCGACAAGCTTCCGTTCGTCTACAGGATGACCGTCCAGCAGGGAAACATCATCACGGATGAGATGGTAGACCGGCTCCAGCCCGGCATGACCAAGAGCCAGGTCAGGTTCCTCTTGGGCACACCCATGCTCACCGACATCTTCCATACGGATCGCTGGGATTACACCTACACGATTCGGCGCGGTCACGCACCAATGAAGGAGACGCGGCTTACGCTGTTTTTCAAGGATGACAGCCTGGTACAGGTGCAGGGAGATCTGCGCCCGGATGCCAACCGCGCGGCCCAACGCGAGCCCGCCGAGCTTCTCGTTTCCGTACCCGATTGGGAGGATAAGCGCGGGTTTTTCGCCAAAGCCGCCGCGAAGCTGGGAGTGGAGCCGGCTGAGTAGGTTCACGGCACCAACGGGGACTCGTCCACCCGAGGGCGGACGTCTCAATTCTCGGCTTCAGCGCCGCCCTTGCGCATCGCTTTGCCTTGCGCCGCCCGCCTCTTGCGGGCCTCTTTCGGATCGGCGATCAGCGGCCGGTAGATCTCCACCCGGTCCCCCGCCCGCAAGATCTGACCCGGGTCGCCCACCTTGCCGAACACACCAACCTTGTTGATCGCCAAATCGATCTCCGGAAACCGCTTCAGAATTCCGGAGCGCTGGATGGCTTCCCGCAGCGTGACTCCCTCGACCGCTTCCACCGGGATAATTGCCTGCTCGTCCTCTCTGGCATAGGCCACTTCGACCCGGATCCGCTCCTCAGTTGCCATAGACCTCCTCGGCCCGCTTGCAGAAGGAGTCCACCAGGGTGTTGGCAATCTGCTTGAACACCCCCCCGAAGGCCTTGTCTATGAGCTTTCCGGAGAATTCGAAGTCGAGCATCAGCTCCACCTTGCAGGCGTCCTCGCGCAGGGGCCGAAAGGTCCAGACGCCCTGCAGCTTGCGGAAAGGCCCATCGACCAGTCTCAGCTCCATCCGCTCTCCGGGGATGAATCGATTGCAGGTACTGAAGGCTTGGTGGATCCCCATGCGTGCGACCTCCATGCGTCCGCAAATCTGATTTTTCTCCCGTGACAGAATTTCTGCCTTCGCGCACCAGGGCAGAAACTGCGGATAGGAGTCCATATCCGCCACCAGATCGAACATCTGGGGGGCGGAGAAGGTGACCAAGGCGCTCTTTGTGACGACCGGCAACGGAAAAGCCCTGAGCCTCAGAAGAGGCCGATAGCGTGGAAGAGGACGAACGCGACCGCTGCCGGCGAGACATACCGGATCAGCACCCGCCACGCGCGATAGGCGAAGCCCTTCCCCATGGCGAGCTCGTCCGCGGAGGCTGCGCGGGACAGCATCCAGCCGGCGAAGATCGCGATCAAGAGGCCGCCCACCGGCAGCAGAATATTCGCCGTCAAGAAATCGAGCAGGTCCAAAAAGCCCTTGCCGAAGATGGTCACGTCGGACCATTGGTTGAGGGAGAGCAGACAGGCGATTCCCAGCAGCCATACGGACATACCCGCAAGCACGGTTGCCCGGACGCGGCTGAAGCTCCGGTTTTCCACCAGCCAGGCGACCATGGGCTCGAGCAAGGAGATTCCCGAGGTCCAGGCCGCAAGCATGAGCAGGACGAAGAAGAGGGTGCTGAACAGCACGCCCCCCGGCATGTTGCCGAAGGCGATGGGCAGGACCTTGAAGACCAATCCCGGACCCTGCTCCGGCTGCATACCGTTGGCGAAGAGAATGGGGAAGATCGCCAGTCCGGCCAGGATCGCGACCAGGGTGTCCATGCCGGCGATGATCAGACTGCTCGCGCCGATCGAGGCATCGCTGCGCAAATAGGAGCCGTAAATCATGATGGCGCCCATGCCCAGGCTCAGGCTGAAGAATGCCTGCCCCATGGCGCTGAGAACGCCTTCTGCGGACAGTGCATCGAAATCCGGGGCGAACAGGTAGCGGGCTCCTTCCGCGAAGCTCCCGGTGCTGAAGGCGTATGCCACCATGAGCACCAGCAGCAGAAAGAGCGCTGGCATGAGGAAACGTACGGACTTCTCCAGTCCGCTGGCGACACCCCGGGCCACCACGAATACGCAGAGGGCCATGAAGATGGTATGCCAGGCCAGCAGACGCTCGGCATCTCCAACCAGGGCGCCGAAGATGGCATCCGAGCCGGCCCTGTCGATGCCCACGAAGACGCCGGACGCGGAACGTACGGCATAGGCCATGGTCCAGCCAGCGATCACACTGTAGAAGGATAGGATGAGGAAACCCGTCAGGATACCCATCCAGCCCATCAACTGCCAGGCCGGATGTCTGCCCTCCCGCTGCGCGAGCGTGCGCATGGTGTTGATGGGGCTCTGACGTCCCCGTCGTCCCAGCATGATCTCCGCCATCATGATCGGGATCCCGATGGCGCCGACGCACAGGAGATAGACCAACACGAAGGCGCCACCGCCATACTCCCCGGCCGTGTAGGGGAAACGCCAGACATTGCCGAGACCGACCGCCGAGCCGCTCGCAGCCAGTATGAACGCCATTCGGCTCGTCCACATGCCGTGTATCGAGGTCGTTGCCGCCATGGATTGCTCCTCGAATGCCAAAGGGTCAGTATCAGCCGGCCCTCTGAAAGACAACAATTTTGCGGCAATCGAGGATGCCGCTCAACCCGGTCCGGGATGTAAAAGCTCTACTCCCCTGCAGCAACGCAATCGGCAGAGGGCCGGAATGGAAAGATTCAGCTTGGTTTCATCGAGAGCCTTCATCCTGTTGCTACCGGACCTCCCAACCCGACGATTGCCGTTTGCACCTCGTGCACAGGGAGCGTCGGGAGCCCGGATTTTGCCTTACCGATGCCGGTGCAATAAGGTAGCGGGGTCAAGCTATGGACACCAAATGTAGTGTCCTAATAGATGGTTAAGGAGCAGTCATGAATTACCGTAGTATCTCCAGATTCTTCATGGGCACCCTTGCGGGGGCCCTGTCCGCAGGAGCCGTTGCCACCCAATGGCAGGCGTTGCCCGAGACGGCACCCTCGCCTGCCGACAACCCGACAACATCCGCCAAGGTGGAGTTGGGCAAGATGTTGTATTTCGATCCGCGCTTCTCCGCCACCGGTACCGTTTCCTGCGACTCCTGTCACAACGTCATGGAAGGGGGCGACGATCACCGCTCCACCTCCATGGGCGTGCACGGGAAGATCGGCGGACGTAACGCCCCTACTGTCTACAACGCTGCGTTCCACTCCGCACAGTTCTGGGACGGTCGTGCCGCCAGCCTCGAAGAGCAGGCGAAGGGACCGGTGGTCAATCCGGTCGAGATGGGAATGGAGAATCTGGATAGCGCCGTCGATCGGCTACGTGCAATCCCTGGGTATCAGGAGCACTTCGCGCAGGCCTTTGGCGGAGAAAACCCGATCACGGCTGACAACGCCGCCAAGGCGGTGGCCGCCTACGAGCGTACGCTCATCACACCGAACAGCCCTTATGACCGCTATGTGAAGGGAGAGAAGGCGGTGCTCAGCGAACAGCAGGTGCGCGGCATGGAGACCTTCGATCAACTGGGCTGCACCAGCTGTCATTCCGGGGCCAACTTCGACGGCCCCAGTCTGCCCCCGGGTCAGCCCGTGCTCATGAAGTTTCCCACCTTTCCGGACAACAATCCCTATGTGGCCGAGTATCATCTGCTGGACGACAAGGGGCGTGCCGTGGAAACGGGAAAGACCGAGGACGAGCACCTGTGGAGGGTGCCCACCCTGCGCAACCTCGGCTACACGGCCCCCTACTTCCACAACGGCTCGGTCAAGGACCTGGGCGAGGCCGTACGTGTAATGGCCAAGAGCCAGTTGAACAAGGATCTGAGCGATGCCCAGGTGACCGATGTAGTGGCCTTTCTCGGGGCACTTGACGGCCCCTTCCCGGTCCAGAGCATGCCCAGGCTTCCGGCTACGCCGGGTGATCTGCTACCCTGACGCCCAATCGCTCAGAAGTCTGTCCGGTCCCGTCGGGTGCCCGCAAGGGTCGCTCGAGGGGGTATGTTTTGTGCTGTCCGGATCCGTCCTGCATTCGGAGTCGGGTCGCGTTTCCGGGGCTGCGTCACCGGGGCTCGAGCAGCAGAAAGGGGGGCGAGGATGAATGCCGCCAACCGCCGTCTCGCGGGAGCTGACGAGTATCCCGTCCGGGGTCCGAAAGAAATCGATGCTGGTGATGGAGCCAGCCACCAACCGAGGGGGAAGCATGGCATATATCGATCTGCCGGAGCTGGAGGAGATGAAGCCGCGCATTCAGGACGAGGCTCGGTACATTCTGGAGCGGACCGGGGCGCTCGGGGAGATCTTCAAGCTGCTGGCGGTGCGCGAGGATATCTACTTGGCGACCGACGGGATGGTAAAGGCCTATCTGTTGGCTCAGACCGAGCTGCCCTACGCGACCAAGGAGCGGATCGCATTGCTCGTTTCCCTGGAGAACAACTGCAAGATGTGCGTGGACGTGCACAAGGGGATCGCCAAGATGCTGGGAATGAGCGAGGCACAGGTCAACGAGGTGCTGGACGGTATCGACGGCATACGCTGCGATGAAGGCGAAAAGGCGCTGCTGCGCTTCTGCTTGCGTGCTTCGGGGAAGGACAATTACCGAATGCAACCCGAGGACCTCGATGCCGTCCGGGCGGTCGGCTACAGCGACACGCAGATTTTGGAGGCTGTCGCCATCGTCGGGTACTTCAACTACATCAATACCCTGTCGAACGTATTCGGCCTGGGTCAGTGAGGCCGGAGGGGCCCGCTTCGCTCCGAGGAATCTTGCTAGTGGCCTGAGCCCCTTGACGATCCTCTCAACGGCGATCTGCCGAAGAGGACCCTGCTCTCGTGCGAGGCTGGCGGCGGGTCAAAGAAAGGTCACGCCGACCTGGAAGAGCTGCTCCACCTCTGCGACCCGTCGCTTGTCCTGCAGGAAGAGGATCACGTGGTCCTCGGACTCGATGCGGGTGTCGTGGTGGGCGATGATGACTTCTTCCCCGCGGACGATGGCACCGATGCTGGCCCCTTCGGGCAGCGCAATGTCCTCGATGGCGTTTCCCACGACCTTACTGGAGCTCTTGTCGCCGTGGGCGATGGCCTCGATCGCTTCGGCAGCGCCTCGCCTCAGGGAATGGACCTCCACTACGTCGCCTCGCCGAATGTGCTTGAGGAGGCTGCCGATGGTCGCCTGTTGGGGTGAGATGGCTACGTCGATGGGGCCGCTCTGGACCAGATCCACGTAGGCGGGACGGTTGATCAGTGCCATCACCTTGCGTGCCCCCAGGCGCTTCGCCAGCATGGCGGACAGGATGTTCGCCTCGTCATCGTTGGTCACGGCGCAGAAGACGTCCGTGTTCTCCACGTTCTCTTCGATGAGGAGTTCCTCGTCAGCCGCGTCACCCTGCAGCACGATGGTCCGCTCCAGCTCCTCCGCGACCTGCCTGCAACGCTCCTGGTTATGTTCGATGACCTTGACCCGATAACTGCCTTCCAAGGCCCTTGCCAGCCTGGTACCGATATTGCCGCTGCCGGCGAAGATGAGGCGTTTGTACGGCTTCTCCAGGCGCCGCAGCTCGCTCATGACGGCGCGGATATGCTTGGGTGCGGCAATGAAGAAGATCTCGTCGTCCGCTTCGATTACCGTGCTCCCGTCGGGATAGATCGCCCGGTCCTGGCGATAGATGGCGGCTACCCGGGCTTCCACTGCTGGCATGTGGTCGCGCAGGGTGCGCAGCTCGTGGCCCACCAGGGGGCCGCCGTAGTAGGCCCGTACGCCCACCAGACGCACTCGGCCGTTGGCAAAGTCCTGGACATGGAGCGTCCCGGGGTGCTCGATCAGGCGCATGATGTGGTCGGTCACCAGCTGCTCTGGGCTGATGTGCACGTCGATGGGCAAGGCATCGGCGCAGAACAGTGGGGGATGATCGAGGTAGCTCTGGGAGCGTACCCGGGCGATCTTTGTCGGGGTGTGGAAGAGGGTGGAGGCGACTTGGCAGGCGATCATATTCGTCTCGTCGCTGTTGGTGACGGCGATGATCATGTCCGCGTCCTCTGCGCGCGCCCGCAGGAGCACGTCCGGATGTGCTCCGTGTCCCTGGATGGTGCGCAGGTCGAAGCGGTCCTGCAGCTCTCGCAGCAGCTCGGGCCGCAGATCGACCACGGTGATGTCGTTGGCCTCGCTGACGAGGTTGGCCGCCACCGACGCCCCGACTTGGCCTGCGCCCAATATGATGATTTTCATGGATCGAGCGATCGGCCTTCAGCGATGAGCCGTTGTCTTTCCAGCTATCAGCTAACAGCTAAGCGTTAACAGCTAACGCCGCTCCTTGATCTCGATCCCGAGCGAGCGCAGCTTGCGGTAAAGATGGGTCCGCTCCATGCCGGCTTCCTTCGCCATCTTGCTGACATTGCCGCCGTGCTTACCCAGCTGATACTCCAGATAGGCCTTCTCGAATTGCTCGCGTGCCTGCCTCAGCGGTTGATCGAAGGACACCATTCCCTCCAACGCCAGGGTGGGAATGGCCGGTGTGTTCCCGAGGGCGGTTTCGACCTCGTCCTGGGTGATCTCGCTCCCGGCGCCGAGGATCAGCACGCGCTGGACCAGGTTCTTCAGCTCGCGCACGTTTCCGGGCCAGCTGTAGTTGCGCAGGAAGTTCTGAGCCCCCACGCTGAAGCGGCGATAGGGCAGCTTCTCGTGGGTGGCGAAGTAGTCGACATAGTGGCCGAGCAGCTCGGGGACGTCCTCATTGTGCTCGCGTAGCGGTGGGATGTGCAGTGGCACCACGTTGAGGTGGTAGAACAGGTCCTCGCGAAAGCGTGCGGCTCGCACCTCCTCTTCCAGATTGCGCTGGGTCGCGGCGACGATGCGCACGTCGATCCGCACCGGCTCGGAGCCTCCGACCCGCAGGAACGAGCCGGTATCCAGGGCACCGAGGAGCTGACCCTGGATTTCCAGGTCCATGTCCGCGACTTCGTCGAGAAGCAGGGTGCCTCCTGCGGCCTGCTCGAGGCTGCCGTAGTGGATGTGTCCCTTCTCCTCGCTGCCGAAAAGCTCCCGCGCCGCATTGTCCGGGGCAATGGCGGAGACCCCCAGATCCACGAAGGGGCGGTCCTTGCGCGGACTCTGCGCGTGCAGGTAGCGGGAGAATGTCTCGCGACCGCTGCCCGCCTCGCCCGTGATCAGCACCCAGGTGTCGTGCTGAGCGATGCGCTTGACCTGCTCGCGCAGCCGCTGCAGGGCAGCGCTTCGGCCGACCGGCTCGTGAATGATGGCCGTGCGCCGCTTCAGGCCCACATACTCCTTGTGCAGCTTGTCGGCCTCCAGGGCGCGCTCCACCGTCAGCAGGAGCTTGGCCATGGACAGCGGTTTCTCGAGGAAATCGTAGGCGCCCAGCCGGGTGGCCTCGACGGCGGTCTCCACGGTTCCGTGGCCGGACATCATGATCACCGGGCAGGGCAGTCCCTCGTCTTCCGCCCATTCCTTGAGCAGGCTGATGCCGTCGAGGTCCGGCATCCAGATGTCGAGCAGAATGAGGTCCGGACGCCGGTCGCGCAGGGCGTGACGGGCCGTCTCACCGTTCTCGGCGCCGGCGACCGCATACCCCTCGTCTTCCAGGATCTCCTGAACGAGCGAACGGATGTCCGGCTCGTCGTCTACCACGAGGATGTGAGGTGAGCTCATGCTTGGTTTCCTTGTTCTTTATCGAGTGCCGAGGACCTCGGAGGCTCCCGGTGGAATGGATCGCGCTGCCATGCGTCCCGCGGCTTCGCCTGCCAGACGGGAAGCCTCGCTACGACTCGCGCCCCACTGTCCGTATTCTCCGCCCAGATAATACCGCCGTGCTCCTCGATTATCTTCTTGACGATGGCCAGGCCCAGCCCCGTCCCCTTTGCCTTGGTCGTGACGTAGGGATCGAAAAGGGTGCCGAGAAGCCCCGCGTCGATGCCGCCCCCGTTGTCCTCCACCCGCAGGTCCACATGGGGCTCATCTGCGTCATCGATCTGGCTCGTGGCGACCAGGACGTGGGGCTCGGGCCGCCCCTCCACGGCCTCCAGGGCGTTCTTCACCAGGTTGTGGATGACTTGGCGCAGACGTAGGGGATCGCCCATGATCCGGGTCTCGGGTGCCTCCAGCCTCAGCTCGGGCCCGCTACTGGAGCCGGCACTTCGGTACAGCTCCATGACTTCCGAGACCAGGGCGTCCAGCCGCAGGGGCTCCGGCTCCATCTTGGGCGTTCGGGCATAGCTGGAGAAGTCGTCGACCATCGACTTCATGGCCTCCACCTGGGCCACGATGGTGCTGGTGGCGCGCTCGAGGATTCGAGAGTCCTGGTCGGCGAGCTTCGGCAGCAGCTTGTGGCGCAGGCGCTCGGCCGAGAGCCGGATCGGGGTCAGGGGATTCTTGATCTCGTGGGCGAGGCGGCGGGCAACCTCGCCCCAGGCGGCGTCGCGCTGGGCCATGATCAAGGTCGTGATGTCGTCGAAGACGACTACGTGCCCTCGCTCACCGCTGCCGGGGCGCAGCAGGGGACTGCCGCGGCACAAGAGCACTTGCCGGCCCTCTCCGCTGAACAGGGTGATTTCCGCCCGCCAATCCTCGGCGTCCTCGAGGTGCTCCTGCACCTTCTCCACCAACCGTGAGATTCGGGGATGCTGCTGGGCGAGCGCCGACAGGCTCTGCTTCTGCACTTCGTCGGGCGCCAGCTGCAGGATCTGCAATGCGGCCGGATTGGCGGTGCGCAACCCCTGATTGGGCTCGATGGCGATGACCCCCGAGGACAGCCTTCCGAGCACCGTCTCCAGATAGGTCCGCTGAGCCTCTACCGCTCGCTGGCTGCGGTCCGCCGCGTCCCGGGCACTGGCGATGCGGCGGGTCATGGCATTGAAGGAGGACACCAGGAAGGCGAGCTCGTCATCGTGGCTCGGCAGCCTGAGCTGCTGCTCGTAATCCCCATCTGCCACGGCGCGAGTGGCCCGGGCGATATCCGTAACCGGCGCCACCAGGCGTCGGGCCGTGTGAAAGGCGGCGATCAGGGCCGCCATCAAACCGAAGACGAGAACCAGCGACAAGGTGATTGAAAAGCTGAGCTTCAGGGACTTGCGCAGATATGCCAGCTCGGTGTATCGGTTGTAAGCGTCCTCCAGGCGCTGGGAAAGCTCGCTGATACGCTCGGAGGTGGGAAAGATTGCCTGCAGACGCCGGCGGGGATCCCTGGGATCGGAGACCAGGACCCGGATCACCGGATCGCCGCCCGGGCCCGTCTCCAGGCCGACATAGTTGGTGCCCGTGCGCACCAGCTGCAGCAGCTCTCTGCTCGGGTGCTCGGGGACCAGTTGGGTCGGATCTTCATTGGCATAGCCGGAGACCCGACCGCCGGGGCCCAGCATCAACATCTCCAGGGCCCCGGATTGGCGTCTGAGCTTGCCCAGGGTAAGCGCCAACGCAGTCGTCGAGCTGTCTTCGATGCCGGCGAGCAGTTGCTCGGCATACCTGAGCAGCACCCGCTGGTCCAGGTCCAGGGATGCCTGGTTGAGCGCGATCGCATCCTCCATGGCACGATCGATCTCTACGTCGAACCAGCTGTCGATCCCGCGCAGCAGGAAGCCGAGCGAGTAGTAGTAGACAACGCCCACAGGTAACAGGGAGATGAGCAGGAACAGGACCAGAATGCGCCCGGTCAGGCGGGAGCCGGCGGCCTGGCTCCGGTAACGGCGTACCAGCTTGACCACATTGACCACGACCAGCACCGCCAGCACCGCCAGTCCCAACAGCACCAGGGAAAGGAGGGGCAAGAAGGCGCGGCTCAGCGCCTCGGAGTTCTGGACCGCGTCGCTCATCAGGTGCAGGGCAACGAACAGGACCAGCAAGAGGGTCGCGACCGGGATCATGCCCGGATGGCGCAGGCGGCGCAGAGCGCTTCCTGTCAGAAATCGCGCCATTTCAGAGATCGGCCCATTCAGTGATCGCCCCAATCAGTGATCCAGGGGCCACTTCGTCCAGCCGCTGGAAAGCTTCCAGGAGGGAAACAGGTAGGCTTCGGGCTTGAGCGGGAGGGGGAGCTCGTCGATGTCCAGGGACGCCTTCACCTGGATCTCGAACGGTCCGCCCGCTTCATTCATGCGCTCTTTGGACACCAGCTGCAGGCCATCGATCTTCCCGAGGGCGGCGATCGCCGCATCGCGGGTCACATAGCTGATGCCGCCGTCGGATGGGAGCCGGGAGACCATGTAGCGCTCCGATAGGGGCTTGTAGCGAATGACGTAGCGCAGGCGCTGGTCGACCAGGCTCTCGTCCCAGATCCAATCGTCGACCCCCCGCAGCTGGACATGGACCTCTACCGTCAGGGGCACGCCGTTGTCCAAGGCATCCAGGGCATCCTCGCTGAAGCCGTAACGGATCTCGGCATCCATGACCAGCATATCGCTCTCGTCCCTGGTCCGAACGTCCTCGATGTTGAACTCGGCCGCCACGGGTGGGGGGGTGAGGACCCAGAGCAGGAGCAGCACCAGGGATGCGAGATGGCGTGCAGAGAGTCTCATGGGGCGGATTTTTCCAATACCGAATAGTAGAAGCCGTCGGGTCCGTTCTGCCGGGGCAGTATCTGACGCCCCACCGATCTAGGTATCCCCCAGGTCCCTTCGGGCGGGCGGACGCGCACGCCGTCCCGCCGCCGGAGAAAGGCTCGGATTTGTTCTTCGTTCTCTTCGGGAAGCAGCGAGCAGGTGACGTACAACAGGGTACCGCCGGGTGCCAGCAGGGGCCAGAGCGCATCCAGCATGCGTGCCTGCAGACTGCAGAGTGCGGCGATGTCACTGTCCCTGCGCAGCCACTTGATGTCCGGGTGGCGGCGGATGACCCCGGTAGCCGAGCAGGGGGCATCGAGCAGGATGCGGTGGTAGCTCCCCTGGGCCCAGTTGCCCTGCGGGACCGCGGCATCACCCTGGACGACCCGCGCCGAAAGACCGAGCCGGCGCAGGTTGTCCCGCAGCGGCTTGAGGCGATCCGCATCCTTGTCCAGGGCGGTCAGCTCGAGGTTGCCGCCCGCCCGCTCCAGGATATGGGTGCTCTTGCCGCCGGGGGCCGCGCAGGCATCCAGCACCCGCTCCCCCGGCTGGGCGTCGAGCAGATCGGCCGCGAGTTGGGCACCCGCGTCTTGAATCGAGACCAGTCCGTCCTCGAAGCCCGGCAGGCTTGCGGCCGGCACCGGCCGGTCCAAGGTGAGGCCGTTGCCGGTGTCCACGACGGGGCGGGCGGTCAGTCCGGCGGCGGCGAGAAGCTGCGCATATTCATCACGAGTGACCCGGGTACGGTTGACGCGCAGGCACATGGGCGGGCGGGAATTGCTTGCCGCGAAGATTTCGCGCCACTGCTGCGGCCATGCCGCCTGAAGCCGCAGCAACAACCAGCGCGGGAACAACCAGCGCACTTCCGGGGCAGCATCGACCCGGGCGAGCAGGGATTCGTGCTCGCGCTGAAAGCGGCGCAGCAAGGCGTTGACCAGAGAGGAAGCCCATCCCTTGCCCATGGATCGCGTCGCCGCCACGGTCGCAGCTACCGCGGCATGGGGCGGGATTCTGGTGTCAGTGAGCTGGTACAGGCCGACCAGGATCAAGGCATGAAGGTCCCGATCCTCGCGCTTGAGCGGCTTGTGGAGCAGGGCGTTGGCCAGAGCTTCTTGGCGCGGCAGAGTGCGCAGGATGCCGTAGCAGAGCTCCTGCACCAGAGGGCGGTCGCGCTCCATGACCCGTGCCTCGATTTCCCCCAAGGCGTCGGTGAGGGACCGTCCCTTGTCGCGGACGGAATGAACGATGAGGGCGGCCGCGACCCGTGCGGCGGCGCCGACTGCAGCCTCCCCCGGGCGCTCGATGCGGTGGGGCTCAGCCAAGCAGCTCCCCTTCGAGGCGACGGGCATTGAGAAACTCGGCGGCGGTCATGAGGCGCTTCCCCGGCAGCTGCAGGCGCGTTATGCGCAAGAGTCCCTTTCCCGTTACGACGTCGATTCCCGCTTTGCCGGTGGTGAGGACGCGCCCGGGTGGCTCGGATCCCGTCTCCCCGCCGGGCAGATCGCTGCCCCAGAGGCGCACGAGGGTCCCCCCGAGCCTGGTCTGGGCCACCGGCCAGGGATCGAAGGCGCGTATCCTGCGGTCGATCTCGACCGCGGAGCGGGTCCAGTCGATCGATGCCTCCTCCTTATCGAGCTTCTTGGCATAGCAGGCGAGGCTGTCGTCCTGGCGCTCGGGCATCTGGGTTCCTCCCGCGATGCCGGGAAGTGCCTCGATCAGGGCGGTGGCCCCCAGTATGGCGAGCTTGTCGTGCAGGCTGCCGCCGGTCTCTCGGGTGTCGAGGGGGATCTTCCGCTTCAGGTACATGGGGCCCGTGTCTAGGCCCGCCTCCATGCGCATGATGGTCACCCCGGTCTTCGCGTCGCCGGCGAGGATGCAGCGCTGAATCGGGGCCGCACCGCGCCAGCGCGGCAGCAAGGACGCGTGCAGATTGACGCAGCCCAGGCGCGGCGCGTCCAACACTTGTTGCGGGAGCAACAGGCCGTAGGCGACCACCACCATCAGGTCCGCCTCGTGTCGGCGCAGGACCTCGATCGCCTGGTCATCGCGCAGGGTCTTGGGTTGCAGGACCGGCAGTCCGTTCGCCAGCGCTGCCTCCTTGACGGGGCTGGCGGCGAGCCTGCGACCGCGTCCGGCGGGGCGGTCGGGTTGGGTATAGACGGCCTTGATGGAGTGACCTGCATCCATCAGGGCCTTGAGGGTCGGAACCGAGAAGTCCGGGGTCCCCGCGAACAGGATCTCGAGTGGTTTCATCGATGCCTAAAGTCACGAATGCCCGCGAATGAGCGCGAGCGGACAAGCCCTCTGGCCGCGTCTATCCGGGATCATCGGCGGCAAGAAGGCGCTGAGGGGCGGACGGCGCCGAGTCAGATCGCGCCGCGCCTGGGCTCGGTGGCCGGCAGGCGGTGCTGGCGCTGGTCTTTTTCCAGCTTCTTTCGGATTCGCTGACGCTTGAGCGAGGAGATGTAATCCACGAAGAGCTTGCCGTCGAGGTGGTCGATCTCATGCTGGATGCAGACCGCAAGAAGACCGTCGGTCTCCATCTCGAAGGGAGTGCCGTCACGGTCCAGTGCGCGTATCCGGATTCTTTCGGCGCGGCTGACCGACTCGTAGAAGCCGGGGACAGACAAACAGCCCTCCTCCATTTCTTCCGTTCCCTGGCGCTCCAAGATCTCCGGGTTGATCAGGTAGAGCGGGGAATCCTTTCCCTCCGAGATATCGATCACGATGATCCGCAGGAGAATGCCGACCTGGACCGCTGCCAGGCCGATACCGGGTGCCTGATACATGGTCTCGAGCATATCGTCGAGTGTGCGCCGGATCCCCTCGGTCACCGCCGGCACCGGTTTGGCCTTGCTTCGAAGTCGGGGGTCGGGAAAGGTCAGGATATCGAGGATGCTCATCGGACTTTTTGCAGCGTTTGGGCTAGAACCACGGGCGAATGGTCGCTAATATCGTCAACATATTATAAGTTGGAATGGGGTGTCGCAAAAAATCGTCACTCGGGCTTGCGCGATCCGCGGCGTCGAGGAGGCGCCTCTCTAGCTTCCTCCTCGATTTCAGCCGTCACCTGCCCGTTGAGTAGTATTGCCGATCTCAGTCCCGAGCTTGCCGCTTTTCTCCGACGCCCGAATAAACGCGGACGGTCCTTCTCTGATCTCACTGCGCCGGAGTGCCCATGCATCAGTCCCTTGTCGCTGCTTTTGTCTTGTCGGCCATCGTTGCATTGTCGCCCACTGCGTCGGCTGCTCAGGTCGAGCTCAATCCATCGCACCCCGATACCTACACCGTGCGGGCAGGCGATACCCTGTGGGACATCGCCGGGCGGTTCCTGAAGGATCCCTGGCGCTGGACTCAGCTCTGGGACGCCAACCGGGATCTCGGCAATCCGAATCACATCTATCCGGGTGATGTCCTGACCCTGGATTACCGCGATGGTGAGCCTCGGCTCCGGCGCCAACAGGGCATACGCACGGTCAAGCTTTCGCCGAAGGTGCGGGTGACGCCGATCGAGCAGCCCGTCCCGACGATCCCGATCGGGTCGATTCGGCCCTTCCTCACCCGGCCCTACGTGCTGAGCAAGGACCAGATCGACGCCGCTCCCTACATCGTGGCCTTTCCCGACAATCGCGTCATCGGCGGCCTGGGTGATCGTGCGTATGTTCGCAGCATCCAGGGGCCGGTCGGCGAAAGCTACTCCATCGTACGACCCGGCAACGCGTACATCGATCCGGATTCCGGTGCCAATCTCGGTTACCAGGCGCTCTTCGTCGGAGAAGCTGTCCTCGAGCATCCGGGGGATCCGGCGAAGGTCAAGGTCGACCGGATGGAGCTCGAGGCGGCGACCGGCGACCGGCTGCTCTCGACGAGGGCGTCAATGCCCGAGACCAACTTCTATCCGCGGGTGGCTCCCCGGGGGGTGCAGGGACAGATCATCTCCGTACTCGGCGGCGTCTCCCAAATCGGCCAGTACAACATCGTGGTCCTCGACGTCGGGAGCGACAGCGGGGTGCGTCCGGGCGACGTCTTCGCCGTCTTCAGCGGGGGCGAGAAGACTGGAGACAACAGCAAGATCGATGAGTTCCACCAGGATTGGAAGCAACAGCGCTTCTGGTCTCAGGAAACATGGTATACCCCTTATCGTACCGATGGCTGGGTGCCCGATGGTCAACCGAGCCCCGGCTTTCCGACCCATGCCAGGTTGCGCAACGAGGCCGGCACGGTCATGCTGCCTTACGAGCGGGCGGGAATCCTGATGGTCTTTCGTGCCTTCGACCGCCTGAGCTTCGGGCTGATCCTGGAAGCCGAGCATCCCATGTCTGTGTTCGATGCGGTCCGACCGCCGCCGACCTGAGGTGGAAGGGTCGGATCCCGCCGGATTCGGGGTCTTGTCCTCCATCTCCAGGGACCGCTTGCGCGCCTGGTTGATCCTCGCTCGCGTCCCCGGGCTGGGGCCGATCACGGCGACTCGCTTGGTGGAGCAGCTCGGAGACCCGCTTCGGGTCCTGGCCTCTGGCCGGTCGGACCTCCAATCCCTTGGCATAAAGGCGCCTCTCGTCGATGCCATCCTGAGCCCCCAGGAGAGTGCCGCCGAGGCGGATCTGGCCTGGGCCGAAGCAGAGGGTGTCCATATTCTCACCAGGGATGACCCGAGTTACCCGTCCCAGCTCACGCAGATTCCGGCCCCTCCGATCCTACTCTTCGTTCGCGGTGATCCCCAGGTACTCCAGGATCCAATCCTCGCAATCGTCGGCAGCCGCAATCCTACCGCGTCCGGCAGGGAGACGACCCGTGAGCTGGCTCGCGATCTCGGTGCTTGTGGGCTTACGATCGCAAGTGGCTTGGCCCTCGGCATCGACGGTGCTGCCCACCAAGGTGCCATGGAGAGCGGGCGCACGATCGCAGTCCTCGGAACCGGTCCGGATCGTGTCTACCCGGCGGCTCACAGGGAATTGGCACGGCGCATTGCGCGAAACGGGGCGTTGGTCACCGAGTATTCACCGGGCAGCGCTCCGATCGGACGCAACTTTCCACGTCGTAATCGCATCATCAGCGGTCTGAGCCTCGGGACCCTGGTGACGGAGGCGGCCCTCCAAAGTGGATCCTTGATCACTGCCCGTTATGCCATCGAGCAATGCAGGGAGGTCTTCGCCGTCCCCGGATCCATTCACAACCCCTTGGCAAGGGGCTGTCACGAGCTGATCAGGACCGGGGCAAAACTGGTGGAGTCGGCTACGGATATCCTCGAGGAGCTGGCACCCGTGTTGGGCGCTCTGGTAAAGGCGCCGGATGCTCCGGCCCGTAGCTGCATGAAGGATGCCGTGAGCCTGGACGAGGACCACCTGCGGCTGCTCGAGAATCTGGACCATGATCCGGTAGCGACGGATGACCTGGTACGTCGCACCGGACTGCCCGCCCAGAATGTTGCTTCTATGCTACTGTTGCTGGAATTGGAGGGATATGTATTATCCTGTCCGGGAGGACGGTATTGCCGGAGCCAAAGGGCCCCGATGGGATGACGAGGATAGGACTCCTCGGCTTACGGCTCGCCGTGGGTCTTTGCAACCCAGCTGAGGTTGGCAGATGTACGAAAACATGGTCGACGTTCTCATCTATCTGTACGAGAACTATCTGGACGGAGAGACCCAGCCACCGTCGGATCAAGGTGAGCTGGAAGAAGAGCTGACGCAGGCGGGATTTACCAACGCGGAGATCCAGAAGGCGCTGCAGTGGCTGGATGAGCTTGCGGCCGGCGTAGACATCCCTCAGTACCACCCGCACACGGGGGGCTCGATACGTATTTATACCGAGGTCGAATGCGCACAGCTCGACCTGGAGACACGCGGACTCCTCTTGTTTCTCGAGCAGAGGGGTATCCTGGACCCGGTGAGTCGCGAGCTGGTGATCGACCGTGTGCTTGCCATCGACCACAGCGGTGTCTCGGTGGACGAGCTCAAATGGGTGGTGCTCCTGGTCCTCATGAACCGCCCGGGCAGGGAAGCGGCCTTCACCCAGATGGAAGACCTGGTCTATAACGACGAGCCGGGGCTGCTGCAATGACTCCCGCTTGACAGCGGGGCGGCTTCTCGTTTCTGCTATGCGCCCTCCGTATCCCGGACGCAAGCAATTCCATGAATTTGGTCGTCGTCGAATCACCTGCCAAGGCGAAAACCATCGAGAAGTACCTGGGGCCCGACTTCGAGGTCGTGGCTTCCTATGGTCATGTGCGCGACCTGGTTCCCAAGGAGGGGGCTGTCGATACGAGCCAGGGATTCGCGATGCACTACCAGGTCATCGACCGCAACGAGCGGCATGTCCAAACCATCGCCAAGAAACTGAAGCAGGCCGAGGCACTGTATCTGGCCACCGACCCGGATCGCGAGGGAGAGGCCATCTCCTGGCACCTCTATGAGCTGCTCAAGAACCGCCGTCAGCTCGGCAAGCGGCCCGTGCACCGGGTTGTCTTCAACGAGATCACGAAAGGCGCAGTGCAGGAGGCGGTGGCCAATCCGCGCGAGCTCTCGGTCGATCTGGTAAACGCCCAGCAGGCCCGCCGGGCATTGGATTATCTGGTGGGATTCAATCTCTCCCCCCTCTTGTGGAAGAAGATTCGCCGTGGTCTGTCCGCCGGGCGCGTCCAGAGCCCGGCATTGCGGCTCATCGTCGAAAGGGAGCTGGAGATCGAGGCCTTCGAGGTCCGCGAGTACTGGACCCTCACCGCGGATGTAGTGAAGGAGCGCAAGGGCTTCGCGGCCAAGCTCACACGCTTTGCCGGCGAGAAGCTGGAGCAGTTCAGCATCCGGGACGAGGTCCGCGCCCTCGAGGTGCAGCATACCCTGGAGCAGGCGGCGCAGGGGAAGCTCCGGGTGGAGCGCGTGGAGCGCAAGCAGAAGAAGCGCAATCCGGCACCTCCTTTCATCACTTCCACCCTGCAGCAGGAAGCGGCACGCAAGCTCGGCTTCACCGCACAGCGCACGATGCGCATCGCCCAGCAGCTCTACGAGGGCGTGGACATCGGCGGTGGGCCGATCGGGCTCATCACCTACATGCGCACCGATTCGGTCAACCTGGCCAAGGAGGCATTGGACGAGATCCGCGGATACGTGGCCGAGCGTTATGGTACGGACGATCTGCCGTCACAGGCGCGCATCTACAAGACCAAGGCCAAGAATGCCCAGGAGGCCCATGAGGCCATCCGACCCACATCCATCCGGCGCTTGCCCCAGGAGATCAAGGCGCATCTCAGCTCCGACCAGGCCCGGTTGTACGAGCTGATCTGGAAGCGCACCCTCGCCTGCCAGATGGCCCATGCGCTCATCGACATGGTTGCCGTGGACCTGAGCGCGGGGGAGGGCAACCTGTTTCGGGCTACGGGCTCCACGGTGGCCAGTCCCGGCTTCATGCGAGTCTATTTAGAAGGGCGCGACGACGCCAAGGGGGCCGACGACGACGAGGAGCGCATGCTGCCCCACCTCGAAGAAGGCGAGCTGGTGGACCTCGCGGTCATCCGCCCCGAGCAACACTTCACCGAGCCACCGCCGCGCTACACAGAGGCGTCCCTGGTCAAGGCGCTGGAGGAATACGGCATCGGTCGTCCTTCCACCTATGCCAGCATCATCTCCACCCTGCAGGAGCGGGAATATGCCGTCCTGGAGAAGAAGCGCTTCCACCCGACCGACGTGGGTCGCGTCGTCAACAAGTTCCTGACCGAGTATTTCACGGCCTATGTGGATTACGATTTTACGGCCAAGTTGGAAGACGAGCTCGACGCGGTCTCCCGCGGGGAGGAGGACTGGGTCCCCTTGCTGGAGCATTTCTGGGGTCCTTTCAAGGAGTTGGTGGATCATACCCAGGAGAACGTCAAGCGCAGTGATGTCACCCAGGAGGCCATCGAAGAGGCCTGCCCCCAATGCGGCTCGCCCTTGTCTATTCGCCTGGGCAGGCACGGTCGCTTTATCGGCTGTACCAAGTATCCGGATTGCGACTACACGCGGGACCTTGCCGACGGCAAAGGGCAGGATCAGCCTCCCCCCGAGGCGGTCGAGGGCCGCAGCTGTCCGGAATGCGGCTCCGAGCTGCAGATCAAGCGCGGCAAGTACGGGAAGTTCATCGGTTGCAGCGCCTACCCCAAGTGCCGCTATATCGAGCCACTGGAGCGTCCCCAGGATACGGGCGTCATCTGCCCCAAGTGCAGCCGGGGCACCCTGATGAAGAAGAAATCACGGCGGGGCAAGATCTTCTATTCCTGCTCCACCTACCCTGCCTGCGACTACGCCCTGTGGAACGAGCCGCTCGCCGAGCCCTGCCCCCAGTGCGGCTGGCCTGTCCTGACGATCAAGGTGACCAAGAGCCGTGGAGCACAACAGGTCTGTCCCCAGAAGGACTGTAACTACAGCGCTCCGCTCGAGGAGGGCACCGAGGCCGGGCGGGCAGTGTCTTAAGGCTCCGGGACGGAAAGAATCCGAGGAGGCTTCATAGTGCCTACCCCCTTCGTCGCGATCCTGATCGGCTCGGCTTCCGACCTTCCAACCGTCCAGGTCACGCTCGACGTGCTGACCAGGCTGGAGATACCCCATGAGGTGAAGATCACCTCCGCGCACCGCACACCGGAGGCGACCCATGCCTTCGTCAAGGACGCCGACGAGCGCGGCTGTGCCGTTTTCATCGCAGCGGCCGGCCTGGCGGCTCACTTGGCGGGGACGGTTGCGGCTCTTACTCTGAAGCCCGTGATCGGGATTCCCTTGGATGCCGGACCCCTGAGGGGGATGGACTCCCTCTTGTCCACGGTGCAGATGCCGGGCGGCATCCCGGTGGCTACGGTTGCCATCGGCGCAGCAGGGGCCAAGAATGCCGCCTATCTGGCAGCCCAGATTCTTTCCCTGAGCAACCCGGATCTGGAAAGATGCTTGCGCCGGGAGCGGGAAGAGAGCGCCCATGCCGTGCAGGTAAAGGACGCGGATCTGCGGAGAACGCTTCCCGGGTGAGTAGTCGCCATAAGCTGCGCCTGGCCGCCCGCTGCATAGAGGCCTGCGGCATCCTTGCCTATCCGACGGAGGCCGTCTATGGCCTCGGATGCGATCCCTGGAGCCGGGATGCGGTGCAGCGCCTGCTTGCCATCAAGAGGCGTCCCCAGCGCAAGGGGCTCATCCTGATCGCTGCCAGTGCGGCGCAGCTCGTGCCGTTCGTGGAGCCCCTCGATGAGGAGCGCATGCGGGTCATCCTGGCGACCTGGCCCGGGCCCGTGACCTGGCTGCTGCCGGCCCGCGCCGGAGCACCGAGCTGGCTGACGGGACGTCACCCCACCCTCGCCGTGCGGGTCACGGCCCATCCCCTCGCGGCGGCCCTCTGCGACGCAGCCGGCAGCGCCCTGGTGTCCACAAGCGCGAACCTCAGTGGTCGCCACCCGGTGCGCTCGTCTTTGCAGGTGCGTCGCGCCTTGGGTGCCCAGCTGGATCTGATCCTGGTCGGTGAGTGCGGAAACTCTGCTCGGCCCTCGACCATCCGCGATGGGCGCACCGGTGCTCTCATCCGCGACTGAGCCAGGCAGGAAATGTTTGGCTTCGCTTCAGTGCGGCGGCACTGGGAGCTCTTCGGGGCACCCATTGCCCGGCGTTGGACCAGCCGGGTCTCGGCTGGCGGAGAGGGCATCAGCCTGCTAGGCTCTTGCAGAGAATTCAGATGTGGCTTCGCCCGGGCGCCAATATGATCCGCAGCCTCGTACGAATCGCCATGGCGGGGGGCTATACGGCTCTGCTCGGCCTCTGGGCTCCTACCCCTGCTCTCGCCGCGCAACAGGTGGAGGTCACTCAGGAGCTGGCGCGCTTGGCGGAGACGCGCGGGTTTGCTGTCATCGGGCTCGAGCAGACCGAAGGCTCGTTCGCCGGGGTCGAGGAAGATGACCTCTATGCCCGCCTGCGCCGCCTTCTCGAGGGTTTCGATTACGTAATCGTCCAGGGCCCTGCGGGAGGGGTGGACCGCGTGATCGTGCTCGGCGAAAAGGTGCCCTTCGTGCCGCCCCCTCCCGCACCGCCTGCACCCGCAGAGGACTCGGACATCGTCGTTCCAACGCAGCGCCGCGGTACCCAGCACCTGGTGCGGGCGACGCTGGGGGGAAAGAACGGTTCCAGGATCGAGAGCGAGCTCCAAGTGGATACTGGGGCCGATTACCTGGTGCTTCCTCTGTCACTCGTCGAAAGGCTCGGTGTCGACAAAGGATCGCTCCAGGAGCGGGAGATGCAGACCGCCAACGGCAAGGTGAGCGCACACATCGGGACCCTGCCTTCCCTGTGGTTGGGGGAGCGACAGATCGGCGATGTCGAGACGGCGTTTCTCGAAGACGCCAAGCTCGGCAACAGTGGCCTCTTGGGGATGAGCGTGCTCGCCCGCTACAAGCTGACCATCGAGGACGGCAAGAACCGCATCACACTGGGCAGCAAAGAGGAAAACGGGACTGCCGAGGAAGGGGACGAGACGGAGCCCGCCTCCGGGAATACCCCTGACAAGAGCCCCTGAGCAGGCGGCGGATACCTCGGAGCTTCGGGGCGAGCCCGAGCCGAGCGCAACATGGAGAACGGGGCCAGTACCGCAGTCGCTCGAATGC
>CAYYHR010000009.1:0-37129 GCA_964471705.1 uncultured Chromatiaceae bacterium | reverse complement strand
GGCTCGCAGCACGAGCTGTTCGTGGGGAACGGAGATCAGGTGGACCTGAGCTGAGCTCACTGCAGATCCTGGGTCGTCCCGCGAGCGGGGCAACTCGGTCACGATGACAGTTGCAGACAAACTTCTTGCCCATCCTCTGGCCTAACGAACATGGGGCAAGGCGAGCCAGCCCGCAGAATGAAAGGTCGCCTCGCCCCTGATCGTACCCTCACCCCAACCCTCTCCCATAAAGGGAGAGGGGGCGAATGTGCTTCGCGAATTTCATCGTAAGGCACGGGGTCCGAGCGGATGCCGTGACGAGGGCAGATCGAGACACACTGGAGATAAAGTCATGTCCAAGAATGTTTGCGGTGCAGACCGCGTTATCCGCCTCATCCTCGGCTTGGTCCTGATCGGCTGGGGCCTCTATGCCCAGAACTGGTGGGGCGCCATCGGCGCCATTCCCCTGCTCACAGCCATCCTCGGCTGGTGCCCCCTCTATCTGCCCTTCGGCTGGAAGACCTGCAAGCCGAGCTCGTAGCAAAACAGGGAAGGGAGTTATCCGATACGGCTGTGGTCGGCGGACGGCAGATATCCTCGAGGACCCTGTATCTGCCCGAATCGTCGAAGGCGGATCGGGTCAACCGGGTCCGTGCCTTTGCGCTCGTCCCGATCCGACCGCCAGTGCCTCGAGATACCGCTCGGCGCTCCGCGCTTGGTCGTATTCCGCAACGGCAGACTCGAGCACCTCCGGTGGTAGATGGTGGCCCAGGGTCTCGACCATGCGTGCGGCCAGTGCCGGAGCGTCCCCGACGGGGACCAGGGGTCCGTATCTTCCTTCACTCAATAGCTCGCGAGGCCCGCTGGGGCAGTCGGTGGCTACCACAGGGGTGCCGAGAGCCATGGCTTCGGTCAGCACATTGGGGGAGCCCTCCCAGAGAGAGGACAGCACGAACAAATCTGCCCGGGCGAGAAAGACGTAAGGGTTGGTCTGAAAGCCGGGCAGATCCACCTCGCCGGTCAGTCCCAGCTCGGCGATCAACGCCCGCAGCTTTCCCAGATCGCCCCCTTGGCCCAGGATGATCAATCGGCAAGGGCGCTCCCGGCGTACGAGGGCGAAAGCGCGGATCAGGGTGGGGAAGTCTTTCTGGCGCTGGAGGCGGCCGGCCCCCAGGACGACGGGTGGTTGTCCGGCTTGGAGCCAAGGGTGGCTGCAGGGCTCGGCGGCCATCTTCCGCAGCTCCGGGGTGACCACCGGATTGCGGATCACCCATATGTGCTCGCGCGGTATTCGGGCGATGCGTGCGGTGTCGTCCGCCACCCCCGAGGAGACCGCCACGATCCGGTCCACGCGGGGATAGATGCGGCGGATCGGCGCGAATCGCAGCCAGCCGGAGAGGCGAGGCCTGTCCGCCATGGCGGCGGACAGGTTCGTGCCCAGGCGCATGACGATCCGAGTATCGGTCCCGGCCAGCCATCGGGCCAGCACAGCGGTGCGCCCGGCCCGATCCTTTGCTGCCAGCAAGGCGGACGGGCGGCTCCGGCGCAGGTAACGGGACAGGGCGGGCAACGCCAGAAAGGTGTGGTCGGTTCCCAGATCGACCAGATTCACCTCCTGGGGAAGGCGCTCCAGGTGGGGACCTTCGGCACGCACCAGGAGCAGGTCCACCTTCTGACCGAGATCCACGAAGCCGCGGATCAGATTCACGATCATGCGCTCGACGCCTCCGGATCCGGAGAAGGAAACGAAGACGGCGATCGGGCGGGGCGGGTGTGCCATCTCTGGGAATTTGACGCCTGCTCCCTGGGCTCGCAGACGCAAAGGCGTCTGCTTTCACGCCTCAGGCCATCATTGCGTCATCATGACTCCGGAGATTCCTCCGACGATCCCGACAGCGAGCATGACTACCGTGAATGCGATCATAAGGAGCGCCAGTATGCCTGCGAGCCGCCAGAAGGCGTGCTGGTAGCCGATGGCTTCTGCCACATCGGCGCTGCTCCCACTCGATCCGGAGCGTTTGATGGCACCGGAGTACTTGAGCAGATAGATGCCGAGAAACAAATACAGGATCGCGCCGATCAGATAAGCGACCCCTACTCCGATCCCCATGGCGGTGGGGAATCCGCCCTGTCCACCTCCCCAGGTACCGACCACAGCGATGCTGATCGCTGCAACCGCCGTGAATGCTGCGCCGATAAGGAGTAAAATCCCGATGAGCAGCACCCACGGCCTGGTCTTGCCCAGCTTTTCCAGGATTCCTGCTGAAATCTCACCCGACGCCGCGTATTGATTGGACTGATTTTGCATGACTCTTTGTCCTGATCTATCAAGATGCAATCACTATCCCACGATAGTCCCCGAGGCGAGCTTTGTCCGGCAATTGTCTAATTGCTGCCTGGATTGCTCTCATACCTGCGAGTCACTTGCTGCTGTGCGCTCGCGCGGGTAGTGTAATCTGCGAGCGCCCTCGATCAAACATCGAGCGAGGCTGTACCTCATACCACCGAGTCATGAAGATTGCTTTCGGGATCGGGAAACCCGCAAGAAATTCGATCCCGATCCCGATCCCGAGCGGATAGAAGAATGCTGCACTGCAAGAATTTGACTCATGTGCAAAGGTTTTGCGCCCTCATGCCCGTAACCCAGTCATGAGCAAGCCCGATGCGGTCTATTTCTTCGGCACCTGTCTGATCGATCTGCTCTTCCCACGTGCCGGGCTTTGTGCCATGCGTCTGCTCGAGCGCGAGGGCATCCGCGTCATCTATCCCCAGGAGCAGACCTGTTGCGGCCAGCCGGCCTACAACTCGGGCTACCGGGACGAGGCGCGTACCGTGGCCCGTGCCCAGCTCGATGCCTTTCCCGGTGACATCCCTGTGGTCGTCCCCTCCGCGTCCTGCGCGGGTATGCTGCGGGTACACTATCCGAGACTCTTCGCGGGAGATGCGGACGAGTCCCGGGCGCTGGACCTGGCCGGGCGGGTCTACGAGCTCACGGAGTTTCTGATTCGCGTCCTGGATCTCCAGCCCGCCGACCTGGGATCGCCACTGCGGGTCACCCTGCACAACTCCTGTTCGGCGCGCCGCGAGCTGGGGGTCGCGGATCTGGCCCTGGATCTGCTGGACCGTCTCGGGAATGTCCAGGTTATCGAGCCCGACCACGCCTACGAGTGCTGCGGCTTCGGCGGCACATTCGCGGTCAAGCAGCCGGAGATCTCCGCCGCCATGGCCGCCGACAAGGCCGTCGCCATCGCCGCGACCGGGGCTCCGTTGCTCGTCGGCCAGGACTGCGGCTGTCTCATGAACCTGGAGGGCACCTTTCGGCACCGGGGCAGCGGACCCGAGGTGAAGCACATCGCCGAGCTCCTGTGGGATCGGACCCATGACGACTGAGCTGCGCGCCCGGATCGCGGACGCCCTGGGCAACGAGCGCGTCCGCGCCAATATCCGGCGCGCGCTGGACGGGCTGGTGGTCAAGAGGCTCTCCGCATTCCCCGATGAGGAGGAGCTGACGCGGCTGCGCGGCCAGGGGGAGGCGATTCGAGCCCATGCGCTCGCATGCCTTCCCGAGCTGCTCGAGGAGCTGGAGCGTAACTGCACGGCCAACGGCATTCGGGTCCATTGGGCTGAGACCTGCGAGGAGGCCAACCGCAGCGTTCTGGGCATCCTGCACCGCCATGACGCCCGGATGCTCATCAAGGGCAAGTCCATGGTCTCGGAGGAGCTGGGGCTCAACACCTTCCTGGAAGCCCGGGGCATCGAGGTGGTGGAGACGGACCTTGGAGAGCTCATTGTCCAGCTGGCTGGGGAGCGCCCCTTCCATATCATCGCCCCGGCCATCCACAAGGACCGGAAGAACATCGCCGAGCTCTTCAAGGAGAGATTCCCGGAGCTCCCCTACAGCGAGGATGCCGAGGAGCTCACGGCGTCCGCACGCGAGCTCCTGCGCGAGAAGTTCCGCGGCGCGGTTGCCGGGCTCACGGGGGTCAACTTCGCTGTGGCGGAGACCGGGACCCTGGCCCTGGTGGAGAACGAGGGCAACGGACGCATGTGCAGCACGGCACCGGACGTGCACATCGCGGTCACGGGCATCGAAAAGGTCATCGCGCGCCTGGACCAGCTGCCACCGCTGCTGACCCTGCTCACCCGCTCGGCCACCGGCCAGGCGATCACCACCTACGTGAACATGATCGACTCGCCGCGCCGCGAGGGCGAGCTGGACGGACCCGGGGAGGTCCACCTGATCCTGCTGGACAACGGCAGGTCGCGCATCCTGGCCGATCCGGAGCTGCAGGCCACCCTGCGCTGCATCCGCTGCGGGGCCTGCATGAATCACTGCCCCGTCTACACGCGTCTCGGCGGTCATGCCTACGGTACCGTCTATCCGGGGCCCATCGGCAGCATTCTGGAGCCTCAGCTCCAGGGCCTGGACAGGGTCGGCGAGCTGGCGGACGCCTCGAGCCTCTGCGGTGCCTGCGGCGAGGTCTGCCCGGTGAGGATCCCCATCCCCCAGCTGCTCAACCGGTTGCGGGCCGAGGGCGCCGGAGAGGGCCCCGAGTCCCGGGTCCCCGGTCGGGGAAGCCGGCGCAAGCCCCTGCAGGCACTTATCTGGCGGCTGTGGGCCTGGGTCCACGCCAGCCCGAGGCGCTATCGGCTGATGAGCGGCATGCTCGGCAGGACGCGCCGGCTGGCTTCCCGATTCGCCGGGCCCTGGACCAGGAGCCGGGCGACACCGCAGCTCGCATCCGAGAGCCTGCACCGGTTGGCGCGCGAGGAGGGCTTCTCCGATGATCGGCCCTGATCGTTTCCTCACCCCGACCCTCTCCCGTAAAGGGAGAGGGGGGAGTAGGAGCGCCTCCGGCGCGTATTTCCACGGTAGACCTGTCGGGAGGACAGTCGCCGAGGCGGGTGGGGATCCGCGATGAGCGATGCCAGATCCCGCATCTTTTCCCGCCTTCGAGCCATCAAAGCCGAGGCACATCCAGAGTCGCCCGACAACCCGGTCCGCCGCTTCGACTGGACCAGGGCGGAGCGTCTCGAGCGCTTCCGTGCCCGTATGGAATCCGTGCGCGGCGAGGTCCACCTTGTCGGCGCCGACTGGTCGGAGCAGCTGCTCGGGCTGCTGCGGGAGAAGGGCGGCGGCAATCTGCTCTACGGCCCCGGCGGACCCCATGGGTCGGAGCTGGAGGGCCGCTGGCCGGACCGGGATGCGCCCCTGCTGATCCCCTACCAGGACCCGGTCGAGATCTGCCGCGACGCCTTGTTCGAGGCGGTGGACGCCGGCTTTACGAGCTGCCGCGGCGCCATTGCCGACACCGGTTCCCTGGTCCTCTGGCCGACTCCTGACGAGCCGCGGCTCCTGTCCCTGGCCCCGCCCATCCACTTCGTGCTTCTGGAGGCGGACCAGATCTACTCGACCTTCCATGAGCTGCTGATCGACCAGTGCTGGAGCGCTGGGATGCCCACCAACGCCCTGCTGGTCTCCGGTCCTTCGAAATCCGCCGACATCGAGCAGACCCTGGCCTACGGGGTGCACGGGCCCAAGGCGCTGGTCGTCCTGGTCCGTGCGGGCTCGCCCACGGGTGCACGGAGCGCCGGAATGGCTCCGACCTAGCCTGGATATTTCACAAATTCACCACGGAGGCACAGAGAGCACAGAAATTTCAGAGAGTGTTACGTCTTCTGGAGGCTGGTATCCTGTACAGAAGATCACATGCTTCAATATCACAAAGAGTTAAGAATTCAGATTCATATCTCTTTCGCTGTGCCCTCTGTGTCTCTATGGTGAAAAATGCGACCTAGCTCGCGAGCTGTCCCGGACTCACCGGCGGCAGCTCCCACTCGAACCTTGGCAGATTCTCGAAGGCGTTGCGGATGCCCTGGTTCCAGCTCTTCGAAGTCTCCTCGAGCAGGGGGGATTCCTCATCCAGCTTCAGACGGCGGCTGAGTGCCAAGCTGTCCTTGGGATAGATGGCGACCTCGAAGGGCGGTCCCACGGTGACGTTGGAGCGGGAGGTCGCGTCCAGCGAGACCATGCAGAGGCGGGCGCCGTCCTCCAGGCTCAACTGGGGATTCACGATGCGGTCCAGCGCCGGCTTGCCGTACTTGTTCTCACCGATCTGCAGATAGGGCGTCTCCGGTGAGGCGGCGAAATAGTTTCCTTGGGGATAGATGAGATAGAGCCCGTGGGGCTCGCCGGCGATCTGCCCACCCAGCAGGAGGGTGGTCTCGGCGCTCATGCCGCTTTGCTGAAGCGCCGGGCCGTGGTCGCGCTGAACCTGAAGGCTTACCTTGCCGACGTAGGCCGCCGCCTCGAACAGGTAGCGTGCGTTGAGCAGATGCGTCCAGTCGCCCGGGTTGTCCAGGTCGCGCCGGATGCGATTCAGTACTTCCTGGGTCGTGGCGAGGTTGCCCGCGGACAGGAGGACGAAGATTCGGTCCGGGGCGGGAGTGAATACGTGCAGCTTGCTGAAGGTGGTGACGTAATCGACACCCGCATTGGTACGCGAGTCCGACGCGAGCACCAGCCCCTGCTCCAAGACCAGTCCCAAACAGTAGGTCATTGCCTGTCTCCTATGCCCTGCCGGCAGCGAATTGCGCATTGTAGCCGGAAGATGTGACGCTGGCCGGATCGGCTTTGGTGCCGAGCCCCCACCGGATTTACGATGAAATTCGCGAAGCACGCTCGCCCCCTCTCCCTTTATGGGAGAGGGTCGGGTAGAGGGCACGATCAGGGGCGAGGCGACCTTTCATCGATCGTCGGGGGTGGCTCGACTCGCCCCATGATCGATAGACTGGCATCTGTTGCCGTTCCCGGAAGATCAGGATCACCCATGAAAGAGCCGTTTCCCCTCTCGGCCCCGTCCCGCGCCACTCCCGAGACCCACCAGCGGGGCAGGGACAAGGTCTCGCGCATTCCGGTCAAGGTCGAGACCGCCGCGACGCCCCTGCGCAAGCCGTCCTGGATCCGCGCCAAGGCGCCGGTCGGTCCCGGGGTGGCGCGCATCAAGCGGCTGTTGCGCGAGACCAAGCTCTCCACCGTTTGCGAGGAGGCCCAGTGCCCCAACCTGGGAGAATGCTTCGAGAAGGGAACAGCCACCTTCATGATCCTGGGTGATATCTGCACCAGGCGCTGCCCCTTCTGCGACGTTGCCCACGGTAAGCCCCGGCCTCCGGATCCTGCGGAGCCCGAGCATCTGGCCCGCTCCATCGCCGTCATGGGTCTCGCGTACGTGGTCATCACCTCGGTGGACCGGGACGACCTGCGTGACGGCGGCGCCGGTCACTTCGCGGCCTGTCTGCGGGCAGTGCGCTCCGGAACGCCGCAAGTCAAGCTCGAGGTGCTGGTACCGGACTTCCGCGGCCGCGAGGCGACGGCTCTGGACGCCTTCTCCGGCGAGGCGGTACCGGACGTCTTCAACCATAATCTGGAGACCGTCCCGAGGCTCTACCGCCGAGCACGACCCGGTGCCGACTATCTGGGCTCCTTGCAGCTGCTTCGCAATTTCAAGGAACGCTATCCCGGAGTGCCGACCAAGTCGGGCCTCATGCTGGGCCTGGGCGAGGAGCGGGAAGAGGTGTTGGCGGTCATGTCGGACCTGCGCGCCCGGGGCTGCGACATGTTGACCCTGGGACAGTATCTGCAGCCCAGCCGGGAGCATCTCCCGGTGCTGCGCTATTGGACACCGGAGGAGCTAAAAGACCTGCGCATCGCGGGTGAGGCCATGGGCTTTGCCAGCGTCGCCAGCGGACCCATGGTGCGCTCCTCCTATCATGCCGACCAGCAGGCCACCGACGTTGTTAGCCACTTGAAGGATCAGAACCATGGAATTAGCCAGGCTCACACTTGAATACATACAGGCCCTCATTTGGCCTGGCATCGTACTTTTTATTGCAGTCTATTTTAAAAATGAAACTTCGGCACTTCTTGGAAGAATATCTTCTGGATCGATATGCCGCCGTTTATGGATCACGGCCAGCACCTCAACGAGATGATCTGATTTGATTTCGTACAGAATCCCTGTACGAATACAGCCCTAGCTCGCGAATTGCAACTTCATTTATCTCTGGCACCATGCGACCCTTGCAGGGCAGACCACTACGACAGAGGAAACGACTCGCAATCAGCGCGAGGTGCAGGACACGGACTCCGTCCGCTTTTCGAACAAGCTGACCGCGGTCTTCGCTGTGTGCCATCAGGTGTTGAAGGACGAGGGTTTGCTGGTTTTTTCATACCACCACACCCGCAAGGACGGCTGGATCTGGGTAGCCGCAGCCGTCCTGACCGCCGGCTTCAAGCTGGCGCTGGCGCAGGCACAGTCCGTCAAGGCCGAGATGTCCACGGCGATGCCGAAGCTCGCGGCAAAATCACCGATCGACCTGGATTTGCTGATGGTCTGCCGCAAGGCCGCCGATGACCGTCGCCCAAAAACGTCCATCGAAGCCGCTCTGCAAGAGACCGAGACCACTGCCGAGGCGAAGGTTCGCCGCTTCAATAGAACGGGACGGCGACTATCGCTGAATGATGTGCGTATCGTCGTCTTCAGCCCGGCGCTAGTCGAGCTGTGTGCAGGGCGCGAGACTGGGGACACATTGCAGGTCTTCGAGGCAAGCATGAAGGATTGCGCCGCAATCGCGCAACGGCTACATGGGTGCCTACAAGAGCGTCCGGACACGCCTGCACCCATCGCGGCGGACATGCCTGTCCAAGCATCCCTTTATTGAGTGCATCCCCCGAATCAGCGACGCTCGAAGATCTCGAACTGCCGTCCGGTATGTTCTTCTCTGGCAATCGCTTACTCCACACCGAGCCACTGGTCCAGCAACCTCTGGACTTCCTTGACGCCCCATCGCTCCTGTGCCGAGAACAGCTCGACCCGGACACGCCTTCCCTCGGGGGACACGGCTTTTCGAACCCGGTCCAGCTCCAGCCGTGCCGCCCCACGCTTGAGCTTGTCGCTCTTCGTCAGCAGCAGGAGCATCTCCAGATCCACTTGCCGGCCCCATTCGAGCATCTGCAGATCGAATGCCGTCAAGGAATGGCGAATGTCCATCACCAGGACAATTCCGGCCAAAGAGCCCCGGCGCTCCAGATAGGAGGCCATCAGCCGCTGCCACTGGTGCTTTACCTCCTCCGAGACCTTGGCGTAACCGTAACCGGGCAAGTCCACGAGACGTCGCTTATCGTCCAATCCGAAAAACACCAGCTGCTGGGTCCGCCCCGGCGTCTTGCTAGTCCGCGCGAGCTGTCTTTGGTGGCAGATCGTATTGATGGCGCTGGACTTGCCCGCGTTGGACCTTCCCGCAAAGGCGACTTCCCGACCGGTATCCGGCGGCACCTGATCCAGGCCGGAGGCGGCTCCGATGAAGCGGGCACGTTGGTAAAAGGGATCCAGGGAGGGATCCGGCGTACGTGAAGCACCAGGTCGGGCATCAGTAGTTACCCGAGACACGGGGCACGCCCCTCGCGGACCTCAAGCACCAGCCGAGTCCACGCGTCGCCAGTGACCGGACTTCCCCCCCACCTTCTCGAGCAGGCGGACCGACTCGATACACATACCCCGGTCCACGGCCTTGCACATATCGTAAATGGTCAGGAGGGTCACCTGGACGGCGCAGAGTGCCTCCATCTCCACGCCGGTTCGGTCCCTGGTCTCGACGACCGCACGGCAATAGATGGCCGGTGTCTCGGCCAAGGGCTCGAGGTCGATGGCAACCTTCGTCAGAGTCAGGAGGTGGCACAGGGGCACCAGCTCCGAGGTTCTCTTGGCCCCCATGATGCCGGCCACCCGGGCAACCGCGAGGACATCGCCCTTCTTGTGCCCGCCGCCACGTATCAGGGCCAAGGTTTCCGGCTTCATGCGGATCAGCCCTTCCGCCACGGCCACACGACGGGTTGCCGTCTTGCCCCCGACGTCGACCATCTGTGCCCGTCCGGAGTCGTCGAAGTGCGTCAGGTCACTCATCGGGAATCGATCTGCGAATCGAGGATTCAATATCGCGGTCATTCTCGCGGAACGACAATGGTCGGGGCATCAGGTCGCAGCCAATGACAATGCCTGCCGCTCGATGCCCTTCTCGAGCTCCAGGATCTCGAATTCCAGGCTGGTGAGATCCCCGATCATCAAGGTCGCCGGGACTCCGCCGACACCGCCGACCGTGCCCGGATTCAGCACCAGGGTCTGACCACCGAGAATGTTCGGAAGACGCTCGATCGCCGGCTCGTGGCTGTGCCCGCAGCAGACGAGATCCCACTCGCCGGTTGCCGCCATGGCACGGGCATAGTGCGGATAGTGCACCAGAAAAATCCGCCGTCCCCCTAGCTCCAAGCCGGCATCCATACCATGGTACCGGACGACGCTGTCTGCATCTGCGGACAACCTGCCGAGCGTATAGAGATCCCCTACGTTGTTTCCGTGGATCACATGCACAGGCAACCCATGCCTTTCCAGGCAACGAAGGGTGCTGGGGGCGACCACATCCCCGCAATGCAGAACGGTCTCGGCGCCGGCCGCCTTGGCCCGGACAACGGCCGCCTCCAGCAGGATCCTATGGTCGTGACTGTCGGAAAGGATACAGACCTTCATGTGAAATGCCCCGTATACGCGGGCGAATCAGAAGCGGCCTTTGCCTTCTCGGTAAGACAGCCGCTGTTGGAGCTTGGTGACAGTTCTCGTGTCCGTCCCCCGCAGAGGTATTCAGAACGCAGGTTTTTCAGGTGCATCCTTGTACATCCGGACGCTCGCGAGGATCTCCTCCTTCGCCTCGTCGACACCACCCCAGCCATCGACGCGTACCCACTTGCCCTCGTCGAGGTCCTTGTAGTGCTCGAAGAAATGGGCGATCTGCTCCAAAATCACTTGGGGCATATCACGGAAATCCTGGATATTGCGGTACAAGCGCGAGATCTTGTCGTTCGGCACGGCCAGGACTTTGGCATCATCGCCGGACTCGTCGGTCATCTTGAGCACCCCGACCGGACGACACAGGATCACCGACCCCGAAATCAATGGATAGTTGGTTACGACCATGACGTCGACCGGGTCGCCGTCCTTGGACAAGGTATGGGGAACATAGCCGTAGTTGCAGGGGTAGTGCATTGCCGTATTCATGAAGCGGTCTACGAACATGGCGCCTGTCTCTTTGTCCAACTCGTACTTGACCGGATCGGAATGGGCCGGGATCTCAACGATCACATTGAATTCATTTGGGAAATTCTTTCCGGGTCCGACTCTATCCAAATTCATAGATGATTCTCCGAGAAGGTTCAGCCTCTGCTCTTTATAGAGCGTTGGAAACGAGGTTACGGCTCCAACGGTCCCCGATCACAAAGACGGGACGATGAGCAAGGCTACGATGTTGATGATCTTGATCAGGGGATTGACGGCAGGGCCTGCGGTATCCTTATAGGGATCGCCCACCGTGTCTCCGGTGACTGCGGCCTTGTGGGCATCGGACCCCTTGCCGCCATAATTTCCGTCCTCGATGTATTTCTTGGCGTTGTCCCAGGCAGCGCCGCCGGTGGTCATGGAGATAGCCACGAAGAGACCGGTGACGATGGTACCAATCAGCATTCCACCCAAGGCAAGTGCACCGGCATCGCCACCCATGAGGTGATGCATTCCATAGCCGACGACGACGGGCGCCAGCACGGGCAGCAAGGACGGAACAAGCATCTCCTTGATGGCCGCTTTTGTAAGCATGTCCACCGCCCTGGAATAGTTCGGCTTCTGGGTGCGCTCCATGATGCCCGGCATTTCGCGAAATTGGCGCCGGACCTCTTCGACGATGTCACCGGCAGCACGGCCAACGGCCTCCATAGCCATGGCGCCGAACAGGTAAGGCACTAAACCGCCGATAAAGAGTCCGATGAGGACAGCTGGATTATCGAGCTCGAAAGACAGCACCTTCCCCTGGCCGGCCAGGGCATGGGTGAAATCCGCAAAGAGGACGAGTGCAGCCAAGCCTGCAGATCCGATCGCGTAGCCCTTGGTAACTGCCTTTGTCGTATTACCGACCGCATCCAGCGGGTCGGTGATGTTGCGGATGCTCTCATCGAGCTCCGCCATCTCGGCGATACCACCGGCATTGTCGGTGATGGGACCATAGGCATCCAATGCGACGATGATACCCGTCATCGACAGCATGGACGTGGCGGCGATCGCGATGCCGTACAATCCGGCCATCTGGTAAGTGGCAAAGATGGCCAGGCAGATGACGAGCACCGGTGCGGCGGTGGCTTTCATGGAGATGCCCAAACCGGCAATGACATTCGTGCCGTGGCCCGTGGTGGACGCCTTGGCAATGGATTGGACGGGACTGAACTCGGTGCCTGTGTAGTACTCCGCGATCAAGACCATCAAGCCGGTCAGGACGAGACCGATGGCAGCGCAGCTGAACACGGCCCAACGGACATGCGTCTGACCGTCGATGACAAAGGTCTCGGGCATGAAGATCATGGTTACCGGAATGAATAGAACGAATGCAACGGCGCCGGCAGCGATCAGGCCCTTGTAGAGGGCCGGCATGATCCTGGTCTCACCCTCTTTGATCTTGACGAAATAGGTGCCGGCGATAGACGCAAGGATGGAAACGCCCCCCAGCACCAGGGGATAGACGATGGCATCGGACGTATTCTCCTTGAACAGCAATCCACCGAGCAGCATGGTGGCTACGACGGTGACGGCATAGGTCTCGAATAGATCCGCTGCCATGCCGGCACAATCACCGACATTGTCACCGACATTGTCCGCGATGACTGCGGGATTGCGTGGGTCGTCCTCTGGAATGCCGGCCTCGACCTTGCCGACGAGATCCGCCCCCACGTCAGCGCCCTTGGTAAAGATGCCACCACCGAGCCGGGCGAAAATCGAAATCAACGAGCCACCGAAGGCGAGTCCGACGAGGGCGTGCAAGGCATGCCTCTGTGCCTCCGCGTAAGCGCTCATATCCGCCGACTCCGCCGGGACCGACGGCACCAAATACAGGTAGTACCCTGACACGCCCAGCAGCGCCAGCCCAACCACCAGCAGTCCCGTGATGGCACCTCCACGGAAAGCGACATGCAAGGCCGCGTCCATGCCCTGATACGCGGCCTGGGCCGTACGCAGATTCGAGCGCACGGAAACGTTCATGCCGATATAGCCGGCGGCCCCGGACAGCACCGCACCGATCAGGAACCCGACAGCGGTCGATATGCCCAGAGTATGCCAAAGGACGGCCATCAGAAAGAGGCCGACCCCCGTGATCGTCAGATACTGGCGATTGAGGAACGCCGAGGCGCCCTCCTGGATAGCCGCTGCAATCTCCTTCATGCGCTCATTGCCTTCCGGCTGGGAGATCACCCAACGTATCGACACAAAACCGTACGCTATGGCGGCGAGCCCGCATAGCACGGCAAAGATCAAGCCAACGGACATCGCGAATATCTCCTCTGCAAGATATTATCGGATATGGGCTATTGGCCAACCAGCTTCAGGGCTCATATTCGCACTCGCTCCCCGCTGATTCGGGAAGATCTCTAAACGCGATCCCCGATACCACCCGCCTGACTCCGAAGGCTATCCATCCGCGCACGGGGCTATCGCCGGACCCGACCCGGCAATTACCATGAAACGATTGGGATTATATACCCGCTGTCCAGCGATCTTCCGCTCGGCCAGAAAAAAATGCCCCCGGCGGTGACACTCGGGGGCTTTGGTCACATCGACCTCCAGGTGCAAGGGCGGTGGGCTCCCCTACCGTCCTGCCCGTCCAGCGCGTTACAGGGCTGAAACAGCGCTTCTCCAGAGGACCTTGAAAAATCCCCTCCCTGGGATTTCTCGAGACGCAAGTCGAATCTTCACCGACTTACATCAAGCTGAAGGACACAGTGACACCGGCCATGACGATTGAGACGATACTCATCAGCTTGATGAGGATATTGAGGCTCGGACCCGAGGTGTCCTTGAAGGGGTCGCCGATCGTATCGCCCGTCACAGCCGCACGGTGCGCGACAGAGCTCTTGCCGCCATGATGGCCCGCCTCGATATATTTCTTGGCGTTATCCCAGGCACCGCCCGAATTGGATAGGAATACCGCCATCACAAAACCGGTGGTCAGACCGCCGACCAGCAGGCCGATCACACCGGCGACGCCGAACACCAGGCCGACGACCACAGGCACCGCCACCGCCAAAATCGCGGGAACGATCATCTCCCGCTGGGCACCCACAGTAGAGATGGCCACACAGCGCTCGTAGTCCGGCTCGGATGTCCCCTTTAGGATTCCCTCGTCTTCCCGAAACTGGCGGCGCACCTCCTCGACCATCTGTTGCGCCGCCCGCCCGACGGCCTGCACCGTGAGCCCGCTGAAGGTAAAGGCGACCATGGCCCCGAGGAAGAGACTGATCAGCACTACTGGATTCAAGAGGGTTACATTGTAGTGGTTCATGAAGTGCAGCAGAGTGGCGCTGGCCGTGGGCACCGTCTGACCGCCGCCGAGGGTGAGCACCTCCTGACCGGCAGAGATCATCGCCTCCCGGATCAGCTCGATATAGGAAGCGATGAGGGCCAGAGCCGTAAGCGCCGCCGAGCCGATGGCAAAGCCCTTTCCGGTCGCCGCCGTGGTGTTACCCAGGGAATCCAGGGCGTCCGTGCGCTCGCGAACCTCGGGAGGCAGGCCGCTCATCTCCGCGTTGCCGCCGGCGTTGTCGGCGATCGGGCCGTAGGCGTCGCTAGCCAAGGTGACACCCAGCGTGGACAGCATGCCGACTGCGGCGATTGCGATTCCGTAGAGGCCCTGGCTCATGTTGGCCGGTTCGAACCCGGACGCGAACAGAAAGGACAGCATGGTACCCACGCTGACCGCGAGGACCGGAATGATGGTGGACATCATCCCGACGCCGATTCCGGCAATCACGCACGTAGCGGCGCCACCCTCGGCGGCCGCAGCGATCCCGCGGGTAGGAGGATAGGTATCGGAGGTGTAGTACTCCGTCGCGCGACCGATCACCAGGCCGGTGACCAATCCGACGACAACGGCGCCCCAAATGCCCCAGACATTCTCGATGCCAAGCACCCACAGGACCACAGCGGACGCTACGACGATCAAGGCCGCGCTGGTGTTGATGCCTCTCGCGAGGGATCCCAGCAATTCCTTTTGGTCGGCACCCTCGCGGGTCCTAACCAAAAACACCCCCAAGATGGACAGGATGATTCCGATACCGGCGATCGCCATCGGGGCGACCACCGCTTTCATCTGCATCACCGGGTCAGACACATAGGCCGCCGCGCCCAGGGCACCCGCTGCCACGATGGCCCCGCAATAGGACTCGAACAGGTCGGCGCCCATTCCCGCCACATCGCCCACATTGTCGCCTACATTATCCGCGATCGTGGCCGGGTTGCGGGGGTCGTCCTCCGGGATACCGGCCTCCACCTTGCCCACGAGGTCGGCCCCAACATCCGCCGCCTTGGTGTAGATGCCGCCGCCGACACGGGCAAAGAGCGCCTGTAGGGACGCGCCCATGCTGAAGGTCAGAACGGTATTGGAAACGATCACGAGGTGGATGCCGCTGTCCGCCCCCCCCGGCAGAAAGTGATCGGCGAGCAGGAACCAGACCACCAGATTGCCGAGTCCCAGACCCACGACCACCAACCCCATCACCGCTCCGCTCCGGAAGGAGACGTTCAGTGCATTTCCCAGGGAAGAACGGGCAGCCGCCGCCGTGCGGGTGGATGCCAGGGTGGCCGTTTGCATGCCGAAATAGCCGGCCAATGCCGAGAACAGGCCGCCGAAGAGGAAGGTGACCGGCAACCACTCGTTCTGCACGTGAAGGCCGTAGGCCAAGTAGGCAAACAAGGCCGCGATCACGAGGAAAACGATGACCATGACGCGATACTGCTGGCGCAGATAGGCCATGGCGCCGTTGCGGACAGCGGCGCCGATCTTGCGCATGGTCTCGGTGCCTTCATCTCGACGCTTCATGCTGGAGAAGAAGATCCAGGCGAAAAGCAAGGCCAAGACGGACGCGATCGGGGCTAACCAAAAAACCGGTTCGTTCATGGAGTTCAGCTCCTTTGGCTGGGCGCCGAGAGTTCCTCGGCAACGGATTGAGCTTGGAACGATTGACGTTATTGAATTTTGCTCGAACAGTGCTGTTGAATGCGCTACTCCATGTGGTTCACCTGGGCCGAACGCCACCAATCGTAGTGGTCTCTTTCGAGCTCCTGCCGGGTCGGGAAGCGATAGAAGGCGAAGTCTTCATGGTCACCGACGAAAAAGCCTTGCTTCACCGTTCGATAGATGACCCCGCGCTTGACCCACTTCAGCACCAACTTGCTGTCCTTGGTGTTGGTCTCGAAGCCCGCTAGGACGTCGCGCAGGTGGCGGATCGCCGGATAAGGTAGATCATCGGCGTTGCCGTGCATCGGGTCATGAGCAAGGCCACCAAGCTCGAGGTCTGAAAAGACCAGGCGCGGCACGTTTACCGGTTGTGAGCGGTCGGTGATGGAATGGCAGAAAGCCAACGGCTCCAGACGGCTCGCCACCAGTGGGGTGATGGGACTGAACTCCTGGTACAGGAAGAGGGGGGTGTGGGTATCCGGCGCATAGTCGGCCCGCTTGGTCTCCAGGGTCCTGCCGTCGTCCGTCACGAGATACAGATTACCCAGGGCAGAGATCGGGATGCGGGCCAGGACATCGTATATCCCGAGATAGGTCGACGACTTGGGCACGCCGCCGGGCTGGGTCACGCAGCGCTCGTCGGCGAGCGCGAAGGGGAAGTCCTCCGAACGGAAGGAAGGGTCCACCTCGAAGAACATGGCCTCGCCGAAAACGCGGCCATACCGACCCACAGCGTAGTAATGGCCGAAGTCCGCCGGCTCCAACTGCGAGGCAATCAGCGCCTCGGGTATTGTCGACAGATACAGATGGTAGTTGCTCATCGCCACTCCCGGTATCGCTACCTTTGGGGAAGCCTGGAAGGCTTGGGTTTAACGGGAAAAGTGAAGACAGCGACGGCACTCCGTTCGAAACGAGACACAATGCATCCCATACTGGTGCCGCCTGAGTTAGATACGCAAGAATACGGCCATCCGAGATACCGCCCAGAATCCACGCACCACGCGCGAATATATTGGCCGTCAGCACAAGGATCAGCAGTCGCTAGCTATTTACGGCCCACCCCGGTGAAGTCCCTCCCGGCGCGTAACCGGAACCCAGTTTCCAGGTCGAGCTCGCGGATCAAGGCATCCCCTGCCTCCTGTCCGTGCTCACGTTGAACCGCTACAGGAGCAGGCGTACGGCGTTTTGGTTGTAGCCGCTGCCGAACTACGGCTGCTCCAGAAGAACCTCGCGCGCCCGGTCAAACGTCATCGACCGACCCCGGTTGCCGGGCGGGAGAAAGGGGTTGCCGCACACCCCTTCCTCCCCTTGTCACCTCACAGCTCGAACGGGGGGAGCTTCTTGGGAACCGGCGCGTTCATCAGGGTCACATACTTGGGCAGACCCTTCTGGTAGGGCGGGTAGTCCTCGCCGAGGATGAGCGGATACAGATACTCCCGGCACTTGTCGGTGATGCCGAAACCGTCCTCGGTAATGAAGTCCTTGGGCATGAACTTCTCCACGTTGGCGACATCGGCCAGCTGCGCCTCGCCGATCTCCCAGACGTAGGGGTCCGAGGACTTGCGCACCACGGTCGGCATAATCGAATTGTGACCTTGCAAGGCGTACTCCACCCCCGCCTTTCCCAGGGCATAGGCCTGCTCGACATCGGACTTGGAGGCCAGGTGGCGGGCGGCCCGCTGCAGGTAATCGGCCACGGCCCAGTGAAACTTCAAGCCCGTCGCGTCCTTGATCATGTTCGCCACCACCGGCGCGGCACCGCCGAGCTGGGCGTGACCGAAGGCGTCCTTCGTACCCTGCTCGGCCAGGAAGCGCCCATCCGGCCAATGGCAACCCTCGGAGACGCAGATGGTGCAGTAGCCGTACTCGTCGACCTTCGTCTTGACGGCGGCCAGGAACTTGTCCTGGTCGAACTCGACCTCGGGGAACAGAGTCAGCACCGGGATGCCCTGATCGCCGACTAGGGCGCCGGCGGCGGCGATCCAGCCCGCATGGCGGCCCATGACCTCGATGACGAAGATCTTGGTGGAGGTCTCCGACATGGAGCGTACGTCGAAGGATGCCTCCAGGGTGGAGGTAGCGATGTACTTGGCCACGGAGCCGAAGCCCGGGCAGTTGTCGGTAATGGGCAGGTCGTTGTCCACCGTCTTTGGAACATGGATGGCCTGGACCGGATAGCCCATGGCCTCGGAGAGCTGGGAGACCTTGTAGCAGGTGTCGGCGGAGTCCCCGCCCCCGTTATAGAAGAAGTAGCCGATGTCATGGGCCTTGAAGACCTCGATCAGGCGCTCGTACTCGCGCCTGTTGGCCTCCAGGCTCTTGAGCTTGTAGCGGCATGAGCCGAAGGCGCCGGAGGGCGTATGGCGAAGGGCGGCGATGTTCTCGGCCGACTCTTGATTCGTGTCGATCAGGTCCTCGGTCAGCGCACCGATGATGCCGTTGCGCCCGGCGTAGACGTTGGCGATCTTATCGGGATGCTGGCGTGCGGTCTCGATCACGCCGCAGGCAGAGGCGTTGATCACGGAGGTTACTCCGCCGGACTGTGCATAAAAGGCGTTTTTCGCGGTCATGGCTCCCCTCTTTTCGAGTTGTTTCAAGTGTGGGTCTTCTCGATCACAGCCCCTCCTCCCAGGCAACGATCGATGGCTCGGAGCACACCCGGGAGCGGTCGTGCCGCTTCATCTCGGGCGTCTCTTGGATTCGATCTCTCCACGTTCTTTTGCGACATAGTCGGCCTGGACCTGTAGCAAAGAGACCAGGCACTCGGACAGGTCGTCGTACTCCTTCACCCCAGTTCCGTACTGCTGATAGCCGCGATAAAAGAACTGGCACCGGTAAGTGCGATCTCCCGTTTTGAAGACGACGAAGTTGCAACCCTCCTCGTCGCGCCAGTGGATCACGGGACAAGGGGCAACCTCCCGGTCGGACGGACTCAGCCGAATCTCGGCATCACCGAGCTGAATCTCCGGTTCCTGACCGTAGCGCTCCGCGAGCGTGGTCCCCAGTATCCAGCGCTCGGTATCTGTAATGTCGGGGATCTCGGCCACGGACAATCACCTCGGCGGGACGCTGCAGGGCCTTCCCGGGCCCACGGCTCCTAAGATTAACCAACCAAGGTTGTCAGGACCAAGCCCAAAATTCGGAAGGGGTAGAGAAATGGCGGAAAATCCCCGCTTGCTGAGCACTGAGCGATCGAATCTTATCACGCTATTGTTGCAAAGCGGCATCAGCGCCGTGCCAGGGGCGGCATGTCGTCCCCCAGCCCCAGGGCATGGCGCATGAAGAGCTGTTTGACGGGCTCAGCCCGGTCGACCAGCGACAGACCCAGGCTGCGCGCGACCGCCAGCGGCGTGACCGCATTGCTGAACAGGCGCTTGAACCCGTCCATCGCCGCGAGCATGAGCATGTTGTCACCCCGGCGTGCGCGCTCGTAGCGCCGCAGGGCCCAGAGCTCACCGATGTCCCGGCGCTTCTGTCCGGCCTCGATGAGGGCGGCGGCAAGCGCCGCCGCATCCAGAAATCCCAGGTTGACACCTTGCCCTGCCAGCGGATGCACGGCATGGGCGGCGTCCCCGATCAAGGCCAGGCGCGGCTCGACGTAATGCTCGGCGTGCTGCATCCGCAGCTCGAAAGCGGCGCGTGGACCGATGTCGCCGATTGCCCCTAGGCGGCCGTCGATTGCCTCTTCGAGCTGTGCGCGGAAATCCGCGTCACCGAGCCCCAGGAGCTCCTCGGCCCGGGAGGCGGTGGCCGACCAGACGATGGAGCAACGGCCATCGAGCAGGGGCAGAAAGGCCAGGGGACCCGTGGGCAGAAAGCGCTGCCAGGCGGTCTCACGATGCCACGCCTCCGTCTGCACATTGGCGACGATGGCCTGCTGATCGTAGAGCCAGCCCCGGGTTGCGATGCCGGCCCGTCGCCGCACCCCGGACTCCCTCCCGTCCGCCCCCACCAGGAGGCGCGCACAAATCCGTCGGCCGTCCGCCAGGTCGACCAGGGCGGCATCCCGAGTCAGCTCGAGATCGTCCAGGGCGGCAGGGCAAAGCAAGTCGACCTCGCCCGAGCGCTCCAAGTGCTCCCAGAGGGCGAGCTGAATAACCCGGTTCTCCACGATGTGCCCGAGATCCCTCTCGCCGAGGTCGGCACTGTCGAAGTGGATGCTGCCGCCGCCGACCGAATCCCAGACGTGCATCTCCCGGTAAGGGCTCGCCCCCAGCTGCAGGATCCGCTCCCACACGCCGAGCCGCTCGAGGATACGCTGGCTGGCGCGGTTGAGGGCGGACACGCGCAGGTCCACTTCCCCCGCCGGCCAGGAGCGCCGGGGCTCCCGCGTCTCCAGGAGCGCGACGCGGCCGCCCTGTCCGAGACAGGCACAGGCGAAGGCGGCACCCACCATGCCGCCTCCGACGACCAGGATATCCGTCTGCAGGTACTGCTTACCCATGTCCGTCCTCCAGGGACAGGCCGCGGGCGAGGCGCGGCAGGCTTCCCCCCACACCCATGAAACGCCGGGCCACCAGGTGACGCAGACCGGGGGTCAGATCCAGCCCCAGCATGCCCAGGTCCCGGGCCAAGCGCACCGGGAGCAAAGGATTGACGAACAACCGGGCGAGGGCATCGGTGGCGACGGCCACCAGGCGCTGGTCCCGGCCGCGCAGGCGCCGGTAAGCGCCCAGGGTCTTCCCTCCTCCGGGATCGGTACCTTCGCGCCCAGCCTCCGCCAGAACTTCGGCCAGTGCCGCCACGTCTCGCAGTCCCAGGTTGAAGCCTTGACCGGCCACCGGGTGCAGGGTGTGAGCGGCATTGCCGATGAGCACCAGACGCGGGCGCACCGACTCGCGCGCCAGCATCAGCTTGAGCGGATAGGACAACCGGCGCCCGATACGCCCCAATCTTCCCATCCGATAACCGAAACGCTGCTGCAACCCGGCGAGAAAATCCTCGTCGGACAGGCTGAGCAGCCCGGGAGTCTCCTCCTCGCGCGCGGTCCAAACGACTGAGTAACGCCCTTCGGCCATGGGCAGAAAAGCCAAGGGACCGGTTTCCGTGAAACGCTCGAAGGCCACGCCGGGCCTGGGACTCTCGGGCGCCACCGTCGTGATGAGGGCGTTGTGACCATAAGCGCGCTCCCGCACCGCGATGCCGAGGTCCTTGCGAATCCCGGAATCCCCACCATCGGCGGCCACCAGCAGGCGCGCCCCGATGGACCGCGGGGCCCCGCCGACGTCGACCTCCAGATCGACGCGATCCGGCTCAACCCGAAAGCGCGACAGCCGCGCCGGGCAGAGCACCTCGACACCGGAGAGGCCGTCATGGATGGCACGACCGAGCAGGCGCGCCGGTGCGACATAGCCCAGCGCATCCACACCCTCCTCGCGATGATCCAATCGCGTGAAGCCGAACCGACCCCGGTCCGACACCTGAACCTCCCGGATCGGCTCCGCACCCGGAGCGATCGCCGACCAGAGCCCGATTCCCTCGTAGATGCGGCGACTGCCCCAGGATAGGGCGATGACCCGCTCGTCATAGCTGGGCTGCTCGCTCGATTGGACCGGAACCGCCTCCAGGACACACACCCGCAGACCGGTGCCGGCCAGGGCGCAGGCCAGGCTGCCCCCGACCAGCCCGCCGCCGACGATCACCAAATCATAGTCATCCATCACCCGCCCCTCATCCAGGACTCGATGTCCTCGACCGCTTTTGGTGCACGGACCGACAGGACCTCGTTGCCCTCGCCGGTGATCAGGACATCGTCCTCGATACGGATACCGATATTGCGATAAGGCTCCGGAACCTCGGTCCGATCCGCCGGGATGTAGAGCCCCGGCTCCACTGTGAGGACCATACCCGGCTCGAGTCGCCGCCATTTGCCCTCGACCTTATACTCGCCGACGTCGTGCACATCCATGCCCAGCCAGTGACCGGTGCGGTGCATGAAATAGGGCTTGTACTTCTCCTCCTTGACCAGCTTTGGCACAGCCTGCTTACCGCCCTCCAGGATTCCCAGCTCGACCAGCCCCGCGGTCAGGGTGCGCACGGCGGCCTTGTGCGGATCATCCCAGCGGTTTCCGGGAACCGCCTTGCGGATCGCCGCCTGCTGGGCCGCGAGCACCAGCTCGTAGAGCTCACGCTGGGGGGAAGTGAAACGGCCGTTGACCGGAAAGGTACGTGTGATGTCCGAGGCATAGCCTTCCAGCTCGCAACCGGCGTCGACCAGCACCAGATCCCCGTCCTTCAGCTGGTGCCGGTTGTCCACATAGTGGAGCACGCAGGCGTTCGCTCCGCTGCCCACGATCGGAGGATAGGCCTGAAACCGCCCGCCGCGGGAAGCGCACTCCTGCACCAGCTCCGCCTCGAGCTGATACTCCCACATTCCGGGCCTGCAGATCCGCATCACCCGGCGATGGGCATCGGCGGAGATGCTCGCCGCCCGACGCATGACCGCAAGCTCGGCCTTGCTCTTGATCAGACGCTGCTCCGAGAGCAACCGCTCCAGGACGACGAGCTCCGTCGGGGCGCGCACACCCGCGCGGGCCTTGCCGCGCGTCACCCCGACCCACTCCATCAGGCGTCGATCCAGCTCTGGGTCTGCCCCGGCCGGATAATAGATCCGCTCACGATCCTCCATGAGCTTGGGCAGAATCTCGTCGAGCTCGTCGATGGGGTGGGCCTCGTCGGCACCGTAATGCTCGAGTGCGCCCTCGACGCCGGCCCGCACGCCCTCCCACAGCTCCTTCTCGGGATCGCGCGGACGGCAGAAAAGGACCAGCTCGCCCTCCTTGCGGCCGGGGACCAGGACCCCCAGTGCCTGCGGCTCCGGAAAACCAGTCAAGTAGAAGAAGTCGCTGTCTTGACGGAAGGGATAGTGCACGTCGCGGTTGCGAACGGATTCGTCCGCCGCCGGGAAAACAGCCATACTGCCGGGCACCATAACAGCGGCCAGGCGCCGTCGCCGCCGCTTGTGCTCCGCCGGCTTCATACTCGCGGTCCTTGCGGATGCACCTGCTCTTCGTACACCAGCATGGCCGCCACCCGGACCAGCTCCGTGAGCTCCATCAGTGCCTGCTCGTTGTCTTCGGAATCGTCCAGGTCGTCGAGGTCCAGGTGCGTAATGGAAACGACGCCGTCGAACGCCTCCCTCCCCTGCTCCGAGAGCCGCCCCCGATCCACACCCGAAAGCCCCAGTCCGTACAGGAAGCCTCGAGTCCAATCGTAGAGGCCCAGGGCCCGCTCCGCGAGGGGCCGTGTCTCATCCGGCAAAAAGGGGGTTAAGCACATCCGCGGACCGGCGATCTCATCGCAGGTACGTGCCGCCAAGTCCATCAGAGAGCGCCGGCACTCCCCGGTCGCGGAATCCGCATCGTCCCTGCCGGCGAGCAGCTCGGTGATCCAGGACTCATCCGCTCCCGACTCGCCTGAGCAAAGCATGGCGCACAGCATACCGTGGGCTTCGGCAGCACTCGGGCTGAGCGCCGAGCCGGCCAGCCGAGCGTCGAGCTCTTGGTAGTCGACTGCCAGAGCCGATTGTTGCATAAAGGAAAGCGCAGTAGGGACCGAATAAGGCGATAGGCATCATAGCACGGCGCGAGATCGATTGACCCCGGAGCCAGTGCCTTCTATAGTTCGCCGAATAGTTTCTCGGGAGGCATGTTCCGTGCCGAAATTCGACCTCGATACCCTGGAACGGCAGGTGGACGAGCTGATCCGGACCTGCCGTCAGTTGAGAGAAGAGAACACCTCGCTACGCGTGCGTCAGGATCACCTGGTCGCGGAGCGCGCCGAGCTCATCGAAAAAACGGAGCTTGCCCGCGGGCGGGTGGAATCCATGATCACACGCCTGAAATCAATGGAGGAGGGAATATGAGCCAGGAGCCGGTTGCAGTGTCGGTTCGTATCCTGGATAAGGAGTACCGTGTGGCCTGCGGGCCGGACGAACAGGTAGGACTGCGCGAGTCCGCGCGTATCCTCGACGAGCGGATGCGCGAAATCCGCAAAACCGGACGCGTGGTGGGGGCCGACCGGATCGCCGTCATTGCAGCCCTGAATATCACCTACGAGCTGCTCAAGCTCCAAGACAGCCGGGCACAGGGTGATCAGGACCTCGACCGTCGTCTGGGCGATCTTCAGCAGCGCCTCGGTGATACTCTGGCCACGCAACATCAGCTGGACGCACAGGACGAATCGGTATAGCCTTTAAGACAGACATCCCCTGCGGTGCTCGATTGCGGCCTGGGTATTTTCTTGAGCCTAATTCATACCCTGGGGGCAGAAATGGTGAGGCTGTTGCGCACGTCCGCCACGAGCGGAAAGCCTGAAGCCAAAGCCACTGCTCCCACTTGAACCGCTCGGTTCAGGAACGAAGGCATGCGTCGGCACGTGCGGGGGATGTCGTTTCTGACGCCCCTTCCGTGATTCCCTCCAGTGTATTGAGGCGTCGCCTGCGCGGCGAGCGTCGGCTGCTCAGCCCCATCGAGCAGCGCCGTAACTCCCACGCCCTGGCCCGTTCCTTGGCCAGACAGACTGCATTCCTTCGAGCCCGTCGCATCGGAATCTACTGGAGCTCGGATGGGGAGATCGATCCCCTGCCCCTCTTGCGTCTGGCCCACAGGCGTCACAAACGCTGCGCTCTGCCGGTACTCCGGGCTCATCCTCACAGGAAGCTCTGGTTTCTGGAATACAGCCCAGGCGAACCCCTGGAGAAGAACCACTTCGGTATCCCCGAGCCCAGATTGCGCAACCGGCGCATCCGGCTGCCCTGGGCCCTGGACCTGCTGCTGGTTCCGCTCGTAGGCTTCGACACCGACTGTAACCGGCTGGGCATGGGCGGCGGCTACTACGACCGTACCCTCGCCTATCTCAGCCAACGCTGCTGCTGGCGCCGACCCTTGCTGGTGGGGCTTGCCCACGAATGCCAGCGGGTGGAGGTACTGCCCGCGAACCCCTGGGATGTGCCCTTGGATATGGTCGCGACAGAGAAGAGGATCTACGCGAGGAAGGGCAAGACGGCTGTGGCATAGCATCCCCGAGCCTGAAGCTGCAGAGGCCGATCGACTCCAGATCACCGTTTGCGCAGTATCGGGCCCGGTTAGTGCTCGGTTGTGCGCGGGCCGATTCAGATCTCAGAGTCCGGATTCCCGGGAAGCATCGAGCGGTGCTTGGCACAGCTCGCCAATGGGTGCAACCAGCAACCGGTCACCCTTGGATGCACCTGCAGCGACACGTGCGGGGATCCGAAAGGGGAAGTCCGGGCTGTGTTTGGGTGATGCCGATTTGGCACTGAGATCAACGCTATCGGGTCGCTTCAGAAGCAATTGTTCGCAACTATTAAAACATATTTGTTGTACACTCTCATCGCTGTACAAAAAAATTATTGCAGAAGGCAACGGAACATGCGCACAGTAATTGGAAGCCCGGTAGAGGGTGAGGACTTCTTCGACCGCGAATCCGAGCGTCGCCGGATGTGGCGCCTTCTCGACAGCGACAGTCTGCTTCTGCTTGCCCCTCGACGCATCGGCAAGACGTCGCTGATGCGCAAGCTCTGCGCCGAGGCCGGTGATCAAGGCTTTCGAGCCTTCGCCCTGAGCTTCGCCGCCTGCCCGGACGAGCTTGCCTGTGTGCGCGAGCTGTCCAAGGCCCTGGCCGCCGCTGAGCCAACGCTGGTCAAGTCCGTTCAGGGCACGCTGAAAGGCCTGCTGCCAAGCATCAAGTCCCTCAAGCTCGGACCTCTCGGCATCGAGCTCGCCTCCGGCGAGACCGCCGACTGGCGAGCCCTCGGCGAAGCATTAGCCCGCTCCATCGGCGACCTGGATGGCCGCTGGCTCATCGCCGTGGATGAGGTGCCTGTTTTCCTCCTCGGACTACTCAAGCGTAACGACGGGTTGGAGCGGGTGCGCGGCTTCCTCTACTGGTGGCGGGATCTGCGTCAGCAACACCATGCCGACATCCGCTGGATCCTCGCTGGCTCCATCGGCCTGGACACTGTCGCCGCGCGCCACGGGATCGGGGACACGGTCAACGACCTGGTCCCCGCGCCCCTCGGCGCTTTCGACAGCGAAACCTCAGACCGATTCCTCGCCGCCCTTGCCGCGGGCGAAAACATCAGGCTCACGAGGCCGGTGCGCAAGGCCATCATCGCAGCTATCGGCTGGCCCGTGCCCTACTACCTGCAGATCCTATTCGACCGTCTGCGCGACCGGGTCGAAGACGGCGCAAGGCCCTCGACCGATCTGGTCGAGCAGATCTTCGAGGAGCTGCTGCTCCCTGCCCACAAGGGCTACTTCGACTACTGGCGCCAGCGTCTCCACGACGAGTTAGGTAGCCCAGAGGACGGCCAAGCCGTGCACCTGCTCAGCCAGTGCGCTCGCGATCCCACCGGTGCGAGCCGCGAAACTCTGTCCCAAGCCCTGGCCGAGCACATCCAGGACCTCGAGCCGCGCGAGGAGCGCCTGCGCTATCTGCTCGAGGTGTTGGAGAGCGACGGCTATCTGGTAATGGTGGACGGGCGCTGGCGTTTCCGCCTAGAGCTGTTGCGCCGCTATTGGCTCAAGCGGGTGGCGCCATGAAGCCTAGCCGTTTGCCCCGGGACGAGCCGGACCGGGCCCTGCACGGGGTGGCGGTCTACAACCCGGACCTGTTGAGCCGAGACGAGCTCAAACGCTACTTCGTCGGACGTCTGCCTTTGCTGGAGCGCATGCTCGCCGACCTGCGCCGGGAACGGCCCGGGGCCATCCCCCAGCACCGATTGATCCTCGGCCAGCGCGGCATGGGCAAGACCAGTCTGCTACGGCGTCTAGCCATCGCGATAGAAGAGGACCCGGAGCTGTCCGCGACCTGGCTGCCCCTGACCTTCCCCGAGGAGCAGTACAACATTGCCGGACTCACGGACCTCTGGCTCAACTGCCTCGACGCCCTCGGTGATGCCTTGGAGCGGGCAGGTCGCCTGGAACAGGCCGACGAGCTGGATGCCCAGATCGAGTCCCTGAGCCATACCGGGGCCGATACCGCCGCCCTGCTCCAGGCCCTGCTGGAGCGTGCCCGCCGGCTGGACCGGCGCCTGCTACTGTTGCTCGACAACGCCGACCTCATCCTCGGACGCCTGCGCGACGAAGACTGGGCCCTGCGCGAAGCCCTGCAATCCCACCCGGAGCTCCTGGTCTTCGCCGCCAGTGCCGGCGCAATCGAGGCCAGCTATCGTTACGATGCCGCCTTCTACGACTTTTTCCGCATCGACGAGCTCAAGGGATTCACCGAAGAGGAGCTGCGAGTCACCCTGATCCGCCTCTCAGAGCTCGGCAACACCCCTGCCGTGGCCGAGCTCGTGGAACGGGACCCGGCACGGATTCGCACCCTGCACACCCTGACCGGCGGCAACCCGCGCACTGCGGTGCTGCTCTACGGGGTGCTCGCCCAGGGACCGTCCGGCGACGTGCGCACCGACCTGGAGGGCCTGCTGGACCGGGTCACCCCGCTCTACAAGGCCCGCTTCGAAGAGCTGTCCGAGCTCGGTCAGCGCCTGGTGGACGCACTGGCCCTGCACTGGGACCCGGCAAGCGCCCGGATGCTGGCCGACCGCCTGGGCTGGGAGGTCAACCTGATCTCGGCCCAGCTCAAACGTTTGCAGGATCAGGGCGTAGTGGAGAAAACCGCCCCCTTCCGGGGCAAGCGCACCCTGTTTCAGCTCGCCGAGCGCTTCTTCAACATCTGGTACCTGATGCGAGCCAGCCGCCGGGTACGCCGCCGGCTCACCTGGCTGGTGCGCTTCCTGCGCATCTTCTACACCTCCGACGAGTTGCGTTCGCGCGCCCGCCACCAGCTCGGTCTGGCCGGGCACTCCGGGCGCGGCGGACAGCGCCAAGCCGAGTACAGCCTCGCCCTGGCCCAGTGCATCGACGAGACACCCCTGCGCTCGGCCCTGGAGACCCACGGCCTGCGCGGACTGGTAGACGATGGCGAGACCAGCCGCCGACTCTCTGAGCTTCTGGACCTGGGCGGAGAGGACGCGGGACTTGCCAACCGAGCGGAGCGTTTGCAGATCCTGGCAGAGGCGCGCGAGCGAATCTCGGCGGCCTTGAACGAGGCAAAGCTGGATCTGGACCGCGAAGGAATTCTGCTACGCGTTCTGGGCAGTCCATTCCTCTCGCTTGCCAGGAAGCGTGCGATCGGCAACCACGCCGCAACCCTGCCCACGCAGCGGTGGCTGGAGGCAGAGCGGGTGCTCGCACACGACTACGCGGGCTTAGAGAAACGCCTCGGCATCGATCCATTCGGGCTCTACCGGGCCATCGCAGAGGGGGACATGGAAGATAGCAAAGACACGGAAGGCGCTGCCGCAGCAGTAGAGCGGTTGGATAACCCGGATATTTTGGCTATGGCTTGGCTGAGTCGCGGGAAAACCGGACCCAAGCAAGCCGAACATGCCTTGCAAGCACTGACGGCCTCCCGGATCGATACGGCAGAGGCATGGCACTTTCGTGGCTACCAGCTTCATGAATATCTTGCCCGATACGAAGAAGCCGTGCTGGCCTACCAGCGCGCGATCGAGATCGATCCGAACTTCGCGAGCCCGTGGAATGACCTAGGCAACTTGTTTCAGAGGCATCTCGCACGCTACAAAGATGCCGAGCAGGCCTACCGCAACGCCATTGGCATTGATCCGAATTTTGCCTGGCCTTGGAACGGCCTTGGCAACCTGCTCAAAAACCATCTCGCCCGCTACGACGAGGCCGAGCGGGCATACCGCCGTGCCATTGACATCGATCCTGCTTATGCCGGCCCATGGAACGGACTCGGCAATCTGCTACAAGAGAATCTTGCCCGGTACGGGGAGGCCGAGCAGGCATACCGTCGAGCTATCGATATCGATTCGGACTCGGCAATGCCGTGGAATAATCTGGGTATCCTGCTAAAGGAACATCTTGCCCGGTACAAAGAGGCCGAGCAGGCCTACCGTCGAGCCATCGATATCGATCCGAATTATGCAACGCCCTGGAGCAACCTTGGCATCCTGCTCCAGGACGTTCTTCGCCTCTACATAGAAGCCGAGCAGGCCTATCGCCATGCCATCGAGATCGATTCAGGCGATGCCCACCCGTGGAACAACCTCGGAATTCTGCTCTCTGAGCATCTCGGTCGTTATAAAGAGGCCGAGCAAGCCTTCCATCGTGCCATTGATCTCGATCCCGACTATGTCGACCCGTGGAATAACCTCGGCAAACTACTCACCCAATATCTCGCCCGCTACGAGGATGCAGAGCTAGCTTACCGCCGGGCCATCGAGATCGCACCGAGCGATGCGCACCTGTGGTTCGCTCTCGGTTATCTTCTCCACCAACATCTCGATCGCTACGACGAGGCCGAGCAGGCTTTCCGACGCGCCGTCGAGATCGATCCGGACGCGGACGCTGGCTACAATGGCCTCGCCTGGCTGCTCTACCAACAGGGTCACGACGAGAACGAGGCCCAAGCCCTGGCGGAACGGGCGTTGGCACTCGCACCCGAGAGGCTAGACTACGTCCACACCCTGGCCTGCATTCTGGTCCGCCTCGGTGACTGGCTCGCCGCCGCCACCTTGATCCGGCGTCTCATAAACGAGGGCGGAGAGTCCTACCTCGAGGCCATCTGGGACGACATGCTGGTACTGTTCCAGGAGACCGTTCAGGAAGGCAAGGCTGCCGAGACCCGTGACCTACTCGACGCCGGCGAGGCCGGCGAGCGCTGGCGTCCGCTGCGCGAGGCTCTCGCCGCCGCGGCCGCGGGCAGCGCGGACTATCTGCGCCAGGTGGCACCGGAGGTGGCAGGACCGGCCCGGGAGATCTATCGGCGTCTGGTCGCCGAGCCCGCTGGATCGGCATCGAGCAAGGATTCCTGAATTGCCCGCGCCGGCAGGATTGTAAAAAGCTCCCAACAGTCGAACAGGTAAGAGCGATATGAGCCACAAGCTGTTCCAACCCTACGACCTGAGATCCCTACCGTTGAGGAACCGGATGGTCATGGCGCCCATGACCCGCTGCCGCGCCGCGGAGGGCGATGTGCCGACGGCCCTGATGGCCGAGTATTATGCCCAGCGCGCCACTGCCGGGCTGATCGTCACCGAGGGTGTGCCCGTATCGGACTCGGCTCGCGGCTATCTCTGGACACCGGGAATCTACACCCGGGAGCAGATCACGGGTTGGCGCCAGGTGGCCCAGGCCGTACATCAGGAAGGAGGTCGGATCTTCGTCCAGATCTGGCACACGGGGCGCATCTCACACCACAGCCTGCAGCCGGAGGGGGGAGCCCCCGAGGGTCCCACCGACGAGCAACCGGAAGGTGCCGTCTGCTTCGGCTACGACGAGGAGGGACGGCCCGCGTATGTGCCGACTAGCCCGCCCCGAGCCCTCGATGCCGATGGTATCGCCTGCGTCGAGCGATCATTCGTCCGGGCGGCGCGAAATGCCCTGGAAGCGGGCATGGACGGGGTCGAGATCCATGGGGCGAACGGCTATCTGTTCGATGAGTTTCTGAACTCGCGGGTCAATGACCGCGACGACATCTACGGGGGCTCGGTCGAGAACCGCTGCCGCCTGTTGCTGGAGACGGTCGATGCGGTGGCCGACGCAGTCGGTGCGGAGCGCACCGGTGTGCGGATCTCCCCCAACGGTCGCTTCAACGCGATGCCCGAAGACCCGGAGATGGAGGCGACCTTCCTCCACCTGGCGGCGAAGCTGAATCGCCGGGGCATCGCCTATCTGCACATCAACGACCAGGCGACCTTTGGCCTGCCGGCAATCCCGGAGGGCCTGATCCCCAAGCTGCGGGCTGCGTTCAGCGGGCCCATCATCCTGTGCGGGGGCTATGATGCGGCCCGGGCCAAGACTGCTATCGATGAGGATCTGGCCGACCTGATCGCCTTCGGCGTCTCCTATCTCGCCAACCCGGATTTGCCGATGCGGCTGGAGGAGGGCTGGCCCCTCAACGAGGCGGACCGCGACACCTTCTATGGTGGTAATGAGGTGGGCTTCACCGACTACCCCGTCTACCAGGCGTGAGGCCGGGTGAAGGCCCGGTGAGAGCAATACTTCGGGTCAGGCCATCGTTTCGCGGGCCTGCCACCACTTGGGCAGGTCGGCGATCGAGTCGAGCACGGCGACCGGACGGATCTCGCCCTTCAGATCGTCGGGCCGGAACTTTCCAGTGCGCACCAGGATGCCGCCAACGCCCGCCTCCCGGGCACCACCGATGTCGCCGCGGATGTCGTCACCGATCATCAGGGTCTCTCCCGCAGACGCACTCAGCGCTTGGAGCGCCGCTTCGAAGAAGGGCTTTGCGGGCTTGCCTAGCACCACCGGCTCGATCCCGGTGGCATGGCTCAAGGCCATGATGAAAGGCGCACAGTCCAATCGCAAGCCATCGGAGGCACGCCAGTAGCGAGTCATGCCTAGGGCGATCAGGTGGGGATGGGGCTCGCTCATGAGCAGGCGAAAGGCCCGGTTCAGGGTCGCAAAGTCCCAGCCCACCCCCAGGTCGCCGAGGACGACGGCACCGGCACCGCTCTCCGCATCCTCGGCCAACAGGGGAATCCCGGTAAATTCGGCCCGCGTCGCCTCCGGCACGAACAGGGCAAGATTGGTCACACCTCTCTCCCGCAGCCAAGCCAATGCCGCGACCGGAGGCGTCAGGATCTCGTCCTCACAGACCCGGATACCCATGTGGGCCAGCTTCTCGGCGATGGAACTGCGGGGACGCGACGTGGTGTTGGTGAGGAAGAGGTGCCGGATCCCCTGCGCGCGGACCCAATCCAGGGTCTCGGCAGCCCCTTGGATTGGGGTTTCGCCTTGGTAGAGAACGCCGTCGAGGTCGAAAAGGATCGCCTGCATCGGACTTCCCGGCCAAATGTTCAGCGCCGCCGATAGCCGTAATACCAACGGCTGTGGCTGCGGCCCGGATTGCGAACCGTATGGGCCACGCCAGCGGGGATGAAGACCTCGTCTCCGATCGCCGGGCGCAGGGTGCGGCCCTGCATCTCGAGCTGGACCTCCCCCTCGATGGGCATCACCAACTCGTCGACCGCATGGACGAAGTCCACCCACACCTGGCCCGGCGGATCGGTCCAGATATCGCAGCTGAAACCGCGCGCACACCAGGCATCCGGAATCCCGTCGAGGTCCATTCTCTTTACTCGGAGGTGTGCAGCACCTGCCCCTTCTCGTCCTCCACCGAGACCTTGATGGGAATGCCATTGCGGAGGCTGGCGCTCACGGTGCAGAAATCCTCGAACAGGTCCTTGCAGCGGGGGAATTTATTCGAACCGGCCAGCTCGTCGCTGATGACCAGCCTGACCTCCATTCCGCCGATGCGCAAGCGCTTGTTCTCGGTACGGACCATGGTTGCCGTGGCCTCGGTCCGCACGCTATTGGCCGGCGGCTCCTGCTTTGTCAGGCAGAACAGCAGGCTGGCGCTGAGGCAGTTGGCGGCGGCAGCAGCGACCAGACGAGCGGCGTTTGGACCGGATGCTTCGCCCAGGGGAGGCGGCTCGTCCACGAGAAGGTCCACCGCCTTCTCCCAGTCGAACCGGATGTTCATCTGGTAGTTTGCTTGCTGTTCCAGGTGGATGGTGAAACGGCCTTCTTCGGACATGGGTCTTCCTCTTGATTCTTGTTACGGTGAACGCCTCGGATTCGCGCGGGTGATGCCCAGATTATCGACCATCCTGCCCAAAAGCGGCACGGCTTCTGTCGAGGGAATCTCCACATGGCTCGGGTGGTCTAGTCAGACAAGGGGATGGTAACTCGGAGTGGGTAAGGCATCATCCTCTCAGCATCAGCAGCGAGCGGTTGGGGGCAGCCGCTTTCTGATCAACGGCGGTAAGCCGCCTGGGAGTGAAGTATGTGGGCGATCCTTTTCTGGATTTGCGTCGGTATCCTCATCGGCTGGAATATGCCGCAGCCGGCTTGGGCGAAGCTCTTACAAGACAAAGTCGTTGCAGCGATCAAGGACTTGTGGAGCAAAGCCAACACTTAAAGCACGGGAACCCCGGCGCACCAGTCGGGACTTGAAAGATGTTCCCTCGCCTTGGAGCTGCCGGTGCAGACTGCGGGTGCTGACATGGACGCCTGAGCCACTTTGTCCGCCGATACCCCCCGAGGTGAGCTGCTCGATGATCGTGGCCTGTGCTCGGTCGCAAACACGACCACGACCGAGTCGCGCCAGGTAGCGGACGATCTCCTGGTCGTTGAGCTAGGCGAGATGGGGATTGGCGCTCGGCAGTGGTTCGTCGACCACCTTCTTGTCGAGCGTCAGGCTGTCGTGCTCCGCCTCGAGCTCCACCGGACAGCGGAAGCAAGTGTAGTAAGGACCGATGTCGGCGGGAGCCGAGTGAAACAGGTTGACCCGTTTGAGATTGAGGGCGCCGCCCGCATTGAGACGGCACAGCCTGAGCAGTAAAGAGAGCATGGCGTCGGCCAGGGGCGGCAGGGTGAAGGGGCTCCCCTGGTAGGACAAAGTGACCGTTACGTCCCCGCCGCGTCCGTCGCGGACCCCCACCGTGCCGCCCTTCAGCACCAGATCCATGTAGCCCTCCAATCGCCCCAGCGCCGTACGCAGGCTCGTGCTTGCGAGCCATGCAAAGCCCAGCGCCACGAACATGGACGGTGCCAGTGCTCACCGGCTTCGACCCCGAAGCAGGGATTTGCAATCCGGCTGCTCGCCCGCAGCCAAGCCGCGTTGTAGGCCGGTACGGGGAGGCGGGCATTCGGGTTCTTGAGCAGGACGGTGTCGATCCCGGCCTTGCGGAACAGCGGTTCGGGATCCCATACTTTTCGAGCAGGGTTCACAGGGGATGGGTGGCGGTTGCCAGGGCGGTTCTGGACATCGCGATCGAGGCTCGCGGAGGTGGCAAGTTATACTGCATATAGGCACCTATAGTTTATTTATGTTGTCCAAGCGCGTGATCGCCTTTTGCCCCGCTTCGGGCAAGCTCAGGTCAGATGGGGTAGGTAGGGGCCGGAGCGACCGGCAGAAAATGATGCGTGGAAATGAACGACGCGCATTACTGCAGAGGGTAGGGCGGTGAGCAGCGTTTGTGCGCTACGGTTCCGGGAGCTCGGTAAGGCTACGGTCAAAGGAGGGCGGGCGCGATGAAATTGGCGCGTCGGCGTAGCATGTACACGATGTCGACGTTCTCTCGTTCGGTTGCCCTGCGCAAAGCGCTCCTGGGGGGCACGACTGGCGGATTCCGCCGGGGACGCTTGAATTTTGTTTTCCGTTGCCGTGCGCCAGGCTAACCAAGCCTGGCGCGGAGGAGGGTGCCGAACGATGAGTCAATTGGTCTTGGAGATCCCGGACGATTCACTCTTGTCGTTGAGGTTGTCCGAGGATGCCGCGGTGAAAGAGATACGGCTAGCGGCGTCCGTGAAGCTGTACGAATTGGGCCGGCTATCCTCGGGTGCGGCGGCACAGCTGGCCGGCGTACCGAGGGTGTTGTTCCTGAGCAAGCTCGCTCATTACGGCGTCGACACTTTTCGTCTCTCAAGCGAGGAGCTGGAGCGCCAGACACACCTTGCCTAACGTCATCTGCAACACCTCGCCACTTCAATACCTGCATCAGATCGGGTACTTGGAGCTATTGCCGCGTCTAGTGTCGCGGATCGTCGTTCCCACAGCGGTTGCAACCGAGCTGGAGGCGGGCAGGCACCTTGGGCTGGATCTCCCCGATCCCGAGGTTCTGCCCTGGGTTGATCTGAGCGACTCGGCCAACAAGCAGGTTCTACGATTGGTTGCGGATCTCGGTCCCGGCGAAACCGCCGTACTCGCGCTCGCCCTGGAACGCAACAACGCCATCGTGATCCTGGATGATGCCCTCGCGCGTCGGCATGCCGAGGTTTTGGGACTGCACCTGACCGACACCCTTGGCGTTTTGTTGGACGCTAAACGCGCCGGTCTTGTGCCGGCGCTCACACCGCTGATCGACGAATTGCAGAGACTCGGATTTCGGCTGAGCAAAGATACGCGGAACGCCGTTCTGCGTCTGGCTGGCGAGGTGTGAATCGAGGGAGCGGAGTGGTGGGCTTGTACCGTTGACGACTGGGTAGACAAGCTTCGAAACCCATGAAGCACTACTGCGCGACGGAGGGTATAGCGCTGCGGTGAGCCTCCAGGACCTGGTCCTGAATTTCTGGAATGGGGAGGGTTGGAAGGTTGATATGGGCCGTCTCGCGCGCAACCTGGATGCCGCGCATTGGGCCATTCCCCTCGATCTGCTCGAGCTCTATCGAGGCAACGGCGAGGGGGACGCTGCGTTCATGGCGATCTCTGCGGAGTTGGCCGCCCAGCGCTACGCGGAAGCCGACGACGAGGCTAGCAATTCATTCAACTGACGTATCTGCGTCGGCTCAATGCGTTGGCGAGGGGTGTGATGGCAGAAATAGCCGAGATCATGTATTGGCCATCTGAAGGGGATATGCCTGCGTTCCACAAGTATCCAGTAGCTCCGCTGGAGTACTTCTCTTGACAATTGGGCACCTCGAAAAATTACCTTTCTCGTCGATAACGCAGCTCTAACCAATTGATAAATATAGTTCGCGTTTCCCAGTGGATGAATTTTTCGAGGTGCCCAATTGGCAGAGCGTATTTGCGACAGATGGCCAGCTAACTGCACTTGGATTGAGGGCGTTAGAGATGCGGTGGAATGTAGCCAGAGCGTTGTGCTCGATGAAAATCGATGGGGCATGGGCGCCTTGGACGACATAGCACTTTTGTACCGTATTGCCGTCTGATGCTGCTCATGTGGGATCGGATACATTGACCGCGGCGCCCGTATACTTCGCATAGTCATAAATTGCGCTTTTTGTATTAAAAATCAGTTGTAATACAGTTAGTTATATGAGTCAACAACCTCAGACAATGCCTATACGAGGTATAGCCAACTTCGACCCTGCGCTCGGGCGCCTGCCTACGGCCGTCGCTTATGCCCTGTTCGCTGATGCGCACTGGGTATCGACCCAGAATCCAGCGATCGCCACCGCGCTGGAGGCCGCCTCGGAGAATACCCGTATCGCATGGGCCAGCGACTGGTCGGTTTTTCGCACCTGGGCCTTGGGGCGTGCAAGCCAGTGGTTTCCCCAGGAGAGCGAGCGTTTGCGCCTTCCGGTGTTGCCGGAGGTCCTGGTGCGTTTCATCACCGAAATGGTGGAAGGAGAGTGCGGTCAGGGAGGGCGCTCGATTGCCACGGTGCGCCGTTACTTGAGCACGTTGAGCACCCTGCATCGTCTCCTCGACGTGCCCGATCCCACCAAGGCGCAGATCGTGCGCAATACACTAAAAGCGCGCACTCGACGCAGTGGCGGTCAAACCCAGGCCGCACCTCTGCGCTGGGAGCAGGTCCAACAGGTGATCGAAGTCCTGCCCAATGATCTACCCGGGCTGCGGGACAAAACACTCCTGGCCGTGGCCCACAATAGCCTGGCCCGTCGTGCCGAACTTGTAGCCATCGATGTGGCGGATGTGCAATTCATAGAGGATGGGGTGGCCACCGTCGCCCTGCGACCGACAAAGACAAACCTCGAGGCTGAGCGCGATTATCGCTTTCTGGCGGCACCCACAACTGCGCTCGTGAAAGAATGGCTCGCGCGAAGTGGACTGCGCGAGGGTCCTTTATTCACCGGCATCCAACGCAGCGGCAAGGCGCGCCTAACCAACGGGCAACGCAGTATGGCGCGGGCCTTACGCGATCATGGGAAGCGCTTGACCCCGGCGCACGTGAGCCAGATCGTCAAGCTGGCCATCGCCCGCGTCGCCCAGTCACAAGGAGACCTTGTCGTGGACGCCTCCAGTCCGACGGAAAAGCGGCGAGCACTGCTTGCGTATGCCCGTGACTACTCCGGGCATTCTCCACGCGTCGGTGCGGCGCAGGACATGGCCGCCGCCGGGGTCAGCACCGCCGCCATCCTGCAGGCTGGTGGCTGGAGCGACGAGCGGATGGTCAAGCGTTATATCCGCAGGCTCAGCGCCTTGGAGGGCGGGATGGCACAGTTGTTCTCGAGCTCATGAGGTACTCGCTGGCATGCGGTTCTTG
>CAYYHR010000008.1:18338-38067 GCA_964471705.1 uncultured Chromatiaceae bacterium | reverse complement strand
GTCGAGCCACCCCGGACAATGAAAGGTCGCCTCGCCCCTGATCGTTCCCTCTCCCATAAAGGGAGAGGGCAAGTCGGAGTGCCTTCGGCGCGTACTTTCATAGTAAGCATAGCCCGGGAGCCTGAACCTCAGCTGAATAGGATCTGGACTATCAAAGCCGTCGCTCAGCCCCTAGCCATCCCGGTTGACGGGCAAGTCGGATGCGGCCTTCCCTTGCCTCTCGAGCTCCGCGAAGGGGTCCGGCCCCTTGCGCTCATGGCCCGCCGTCTTGAGCCGGTCGAGGTAGTCGAGCCAGAGGGGCTGCCGGGCGCGGCCCAGCTTGTAGAGGTAGCGCCAGTCGTAAAGCCCCGATTTATGGCCGTCATCGAAAAAGACCTTGACGGCGTAGGTGCCCACCTGCTCGAGCTGATCGATATTGACGCCTTCCTTGCCGATTTGGAGCTTGGCCTCGTCGGGGGTATGGCCGCGCACCTCCGCCGAGGGGGAATAGACCCGCAGGTATTCGCAGGGCAGGCAAAAATGCGCCCCGTCCGCAAAGGAGATCTCGAGATATCGCGATTGTCTGTGCAAGCGTATCTCTGTGGGTAAATGCTGCTCTTCCATTCCATACACCTATTCTTTTGGCCCTTGTGTCCCGGCGTGTGCCGAGCGCCGGGCGAGTCGTTCTGATCCCGAGGCCGCGTCCACACCTGCTTGCGCCTCGGGCCAACCGCCAACATGGCGCAGGACCAAGTCCGCCAGCATGTCCAAGTGGGCGGTGCCGTCGTTCAGTGCCGGGATGTAGCCGAAATCCTTGCCGCCGGCCGCGAGGAAACGATCCCGATTCGTCACGGCGATCTCCTCCAGGGTCTCCAGGCAGTCTGCCGAAAAGCCGGGACAGATGACGTGGATCTTGCGCGTACCTTCCCGACCCCACCCCTCGATGACCTCGTCCGTGTAGGGTTGCAGCCACTCCTTGGGGCCGACGCGGGACTGGAAGGCGATCTGCCACTGCCGAGCCGGAAGCCCCAGTGCCTCGGCCGTCAGTCGCGAGGTCTCGTGACACTGACAAGAATAGGGATCGCCCCCGAGAAAATATTCCCTCGGGATTCCATGGAAGGAGAAGAGCAGCCGCTCCGGCTCGCCCCTCTCCGCCCAGTAGGCTCGGACGCTCTCGGCCAGTGCGGCGATGTAGCCAGGATGGTCATGGTACTGATTGACGAAGCGGGTCTCCGGCAAGCGGCGCCACCTCGACAGCTCGGCGGTTACCGCATCGAAGCAGGATGCCGTGGTGGTGGCGGAGTACTGGGGATACAGCGGCAGCACCAGCAGCCGGCGTGCCTTTGCCTCGCTGATCTTTGCGAGTGCCGAGCCGACAGAAGGATTTCCGTAGCGCATTCCCAGCTCGACCCGCACCGGTCCTGGCAACAGGGCATCGAGCCGCCGTTGCAGAGACTCGGCCTGGCGCTGCGCGATGACGAGCAGCGGCGAGCCCTCCTCCGTCCACAGGGCCCGATAAGACGCGGCGGAGCGCCGTGGGCGCAGCCGCAATATCAGGCCGTGCAGAATCGGCCACCAGAGGGCACGCGGCAGCTCGACGATGCGCGGATCGCTCAGAAACTCGGCGAGGTAGCGGCGCACCGCGGGTACCGTGGGGGCATCGGGCGTGCCGAGATTGAGAACGAGCACGCCCAGCCGTTCCTCCGAGTCGTGCCGGCATCCGGTCTCGCTGCGATACTTCATGGGAGGCGGATCAGCCGGGTGGAACAGCCTTTGACATGACCTGGAGAGATTTCCACGTAGCCATGCCCGAACATCCCGGGGAATTTCAGCTCCTGTAGTGCTCGGTCAGATGCCGAAACAGGCTGCGGAAACGTTCCTGGGCCGCATCGGATGTCAAGGGGTCATCGTTGCCGGGGGCCTCGGTGAGAAGCTCGTCCCAATCGCTCGCGGACAACCGTTCCCGGGCCAGCGGGAAGGCGTCCGTCTCCTCCAGCTCCAGATGCTCGCGCAGGGTCTTGACCAGTTCGCGGCCCTGGGTCTCCACCTCGTCCCGCCTCAGCACCTCTTCGTGCACGATGCCGTCCAGCGACTGGCGAAAGCGTCGGTTCATCTGGCCGAGCACCTGGTGCTGCTTGGTCAAAAGGTCCAGGACCTGAAAGTTCTCGTTGGTGCGGGCACGCAGACGATCGAAGATGTCCTCCTCGCTGGGGTGGTGGACCTGGTCCGAGTAGGTATCCATGTACTCGAGCATCTCGCACATCAGCTCGTAATCGGGCGTGCCGCCCTCGTGGAACTGGTCCAGCAGGTCATCGAACAGATCGAGCACGTGCGTGAGCGCCTTGTGCTCGCGATTGAGGCGGTCGAGCAGATCGGTCATTGCTTTAACCTCGTATTGCGCCGGGGTGCCCGGGGGTGCCGGACCCGGTCGGAGTGCCGCTCGCAAAGCATCTTCGACAGATGGAAGTCGCGGGCCGCGCGCTCCACACCACCCCCTTCCTCTCGGAGAGGGCCGGAGCGAGGGCAAAGGTCGATGCATCCGCAGCTCGTCCCGGGAGGACCGGCGCGGATGTCACAATCCCTAGTATGACAGCTGCGATGGCATTTTTCAGGTCGCTTTTTATGAAGGCTCGAATCGGGTGATGGTCATTCCCCCACGAAGCCGGGGGCCTCGTTCTCGGCGGGAGTCTCAGTGGAAATGCCTGGTCGCGGAGACCAGGCTAATTTGCCAAATGCTTCAATTTATAGATGATTTCCAGCGCCTTGCGGGGGGATAGGCCGTCCGGGTCCAGCTCCCTGATGGCTTGCAGGGCCGGACTCTCTGGGGGCGGGATCGGGGGCCCCGGGGGGAACAGGGAAAGCTGGGCGGCCTCGCGCTCGGAGTGACGTTGGGCGTTGTCCTCGAGCTCCCGCAGGCGGGTGCGGGCGCGCTCGATGACGGGGAAGGGCACCCCGGCGAGCTTGGCTACCTGCAGGCCGTAGCTCTGGTTGGCCGGTCCCTCACGGACCGCGTGCATGAAGATGATGGAGTCGCCGTGCTCTACTGCTTCCAGGTGCAGGTTGGCAATTCCGGCGTGCTCTTCGGGCAGGGTGGTCAGCTCGAAGTAGTGGGTGGCGAAGAGGGTGAAGGCGCGGATCCGCGTGGCCAGCTCTATGCCACAGGCCCAGGCGAGCGAGAGGCCGTCGAAGGTGCTGGTGCCGCGACCGATCTCGTCCATCAGTACCAGGCTATGCTCGCTCGCGTTGTGCAGGATATTGGCCGTCTCCTCCATCTCTACCATGAAGGTGGAGCGCCCCCCGGCCAGGTCGTCCGCGGCGCCGATCCGCGAGAAGATCCGGTCCACCGGTGCCAAGCGCGCAGACCGCGCGGGAACAAAGCTGCCGCAGTAGCCCATGAGCAGGATCAGGGCCGTCTGGCGCATGAAGGTCGACTTGCCCCCCATGTTGGGGCCCGTGACGACCAGCATGCGCCTGTCGTCGTTCAGCAGTACGCCGTTGCGGACGAAGGGGGAATCGATCACCTGCTCCACCACCGGATGGCGGCCTTCGACGATCTCGATGAGCGGCTCGTCCGTCAGGTCGGGACGTGCCCAGTCGAGGGTGCGGGCACGCTCGGCCAGGTTGCAGAGCACGTCCAAGGTCGCCACGCCGCTCGCGCTCTCCTGCAGCTCCGATAGCCATTGCCGGAGATGTTTCAGGAGGTCCTCGTAGAGGGCCTTCTCCCTGGCGAGGGCGCGCTCCCGGGCGCTCAGGACCTGCTCTTCGAAGTGCTCGAGCTCCGGGGTGACGTAGCGCTCGGCTCCCTTCAGGGTCTGGCGGCGGACATAGTCGTCGGGGACACGCTCGGACTGACTGCGGCTCACCTCGATGAAATAGCCGTGGACACGATTGTAGCTCACCTTGAGATTGGCTATGGAGGTGCGCTCGCGCTCCCTCTGCTCGAGGTCGAGAAGAAACTGGTCCGCATTGGCGGACAGATCGCGGAGCTCGTCGAGGTCTTGGTCGTATCCGGGTGCGATGACGCCTCCGTCGCGGATCAACATCGGCGGGCTCTCGATCAGGGCCCGTTGCAACAGGGCTACGATCTCCGGAAAGGTGCCGATCCGCTCCGCCAGCTCCCCCAAGAGCGGACTGTGCTTCGGCCCCAGGGCGACCTGGATGGCTGGCAGGCGCCCGAGCGAGTCTCTCAGGGTCACGAGGTCCCGGGGTCGCGCCGAGCCCAGGGCGACCCGAGCCAGTATGCGCTCCAGGTCGCCGATCCCGGCGAGCTCGTCGCGCAGTGGAGCATGGGCGTCGTCGCCGCTGAGCTCATCCACTGCGGCGTGGCGGCCGCGGACAGCCTCCTGGTTGCGCAGGGGACGGCCCAGCCAGCGCCGTAACAGTCGGCTCCCCATGGCCGTGGCCGTCCGGTCCATCACTCCGGCCAGCGTATGCTCGGGGCGTCCGCTAAGGCTCTCGGTGATCTCCAGGTTGCGGCGGGTGGCGGCGTCCAGGATCAGCGAGTCGTCTCGTTGCTCCGTCGCCAGACCTCGGATATGGGGCAGGCTGCTGCGCTGGGTGTCCAGGACGTACTGTAGAAGACAGCCGGCGGCACCCACCGCCAGCGGCAGCCCGTCGCAGCCGAACCCGGTGAGATCACGGGTGCCCAGCTGGCTGCAGAGCAGCCGCTGTGCCGTGTCCGGATCGAAGTGCCAGATCGGTCGACGCGTTGTGCCAGCCTGGGGATCGAGCGTCGCGGGCAGGGTGCTGTCTTCGGGGAAGAGGATCTCGGCGGGGCGCAGCCGCTCCAGCTCGCTGCGCAAGGCGTCCAGCTCGGGTACCTGAAGCACCGAAAAGCGTCCGCTGGAGAGCTCCAGCCAGGCGAGTCCGTAGCCCTCGTCTTCCTCTCCCCCGGAGACCGCCGCCAACAGATTTTCCCGGCGATCCTCCAGGAACGCCTCGTCGGTGAGCGTGCCCGGCGTGACGATGCGCACCACCTCCCGCTCCACCGGGCCCTTGGACTTGGCCGGGTCGCCGACCTGCTCGCAGATCGCCACGGATTCCCCCTGCCGTACCAGCTTGGCCAGATAGCCCTCCGCGGCGTGGTAGGGAACACCCGCCATGGGGATGGGCCTGCCGGCAGACTGGCCCCGTTTGGTCAGCGTGATATCCAGGAGGCGGGCGGCCCGTTCTGCGTCCTCGTAGAAGAGCTCGTAGAAATCCCCCATGCGGTAAAAGAGCAGCATCTGCGGGTATTCCGCCTTGATGCGCAGGTACTGCTGCATTACCGGCGTGTGTTCTTTGGTCCTCAATTCAAGATGCTGAAACAATAGGTTGGGTGCGGCTCAGGCGGCGAAGCGATAGCCCTTGGGCACGACGACCACCCCATTTGGAGAGATGGTGAAGCGCTTGCGATCCAACTCCGGCTCGAAGCCGATGCGCGTGCCTCCGGGAATCCGGACATCCTTATCGACGATGCAATTGCGCAGATGGCTGCCCTCGCCGACGCAGACCCCGTCGAACAGGATGGAGGAATCCACTATCGCCCGGTCCAGGATGCGCACGCGCGGATACAGGATCGAATGATTTACACCGCCACCTACGATCAGTGTCCCAGCTGAAAGCATGGAGTTTACGAAGATGCCCTCGGTCCCTGAGTTACCTGGAACCGTTCGGGCCGGCGGGTATTGGCCCTGGTAGGTCCGAATGCTCCAGTCCTCCTGGTAGAGATCCAGCGGAGGATCGGCCCGGAGTAGCGCGAGGTTGGCATCATAGTAGGCATCGATGGAATCGAGGCCGCACCAATAGCGATCCGGCGTGACCCGTCCCCGCTCCTGTCCGAAGCGGTAGCCCAGGACTCGGCGGGAGCTCAGCAGGGACGGGATCAGACCCTTCAGCAGGTCCGGGGGCTCGGCGGCATCCGCGTCCAAGCGGTCCAGCTCGGTCAGCAGCACCTCTTTGTTGAAGAGGGAGACACCCATGGTCGTGAGCTTGGCCGGCGGCTCGGCCTGGGAGATGGATCTCCCATCCTCAGCGTCGGGCCAGCTGATCTCCATGATGCGGTCCTCCTCGTCCAGGGACAGGATCGGGCCGCCGTGGATCGAGCGATCCGTCGAGCGCAAAGCGATGCTCAAGTCTCCGCCGCGATCGAGGTGCGCACGGATCATCTCCGCGTAGTCCATACGGTAGACGTAGCCCCCATTGAGGATGAGTACCTGGCGAGCCGTGCTGCGCTCGATCAGAAAGCGGCTCTGGCGGACGGCGTCGACGGCGCTCCGATACCAGCTCTCACCCTCCCTCATCTGCGGGGGTACCGGGGTGATGAACTCGCCGAGCTCCGGATTGAAGATGGACCAGCCGTCGCGCAGGTGCTTGTGCAGGGAGTGGGACCTGTACTGGGTCAGGACCAGGACACGGCGCAGACCGGAATGCAGGCAGTTGGCAAGGGTGAAATCGATGACCCGGAACTTGCCCCCAAAGGGGAGGGCAGCCTTGGGGCGATGCAGGGTCAGCGGATCCGGGCCGAGCCCGCGGTCGGTGGCGATGACGAGGGTGAGGGTGTCCTCGGCCATGATGCTCTCCTCGCTACTGGCTTGGGAAGAACGATAGCAGGAATCTTCTGCCCGACGGCCTCTTGTCGACCCTCTCGCCGACGGATAGCGCGCGATCAGGAATGCCTTCGGGGTATTACCTCATTCTAAGCCGGAGACACCTGAATCCGGAATTGCGTCTGCCTGACGGCGCCTTCCCCTTTGAAGCTCGCCCGCTCGAACACCACGTCTTCGGCGTCCCGCCCGGCGGCTACCCGCACATAGGCGTCGTTGACGACGAATCCGGAAACCGGGTCGAACCCCCGCCAACCCGCGCCCGGGATCAATACGTCCGCCCAGGAGCGCATAGATTGCCGGTGCGGTCCTGCGACCTGGCCGTCCGGTCCGAGCTCGATGCATTCGGGGTCCAGGTACCCCGTCGCAAAACGCGCGGGTACTCCCCAGCTGCGCACCAGCGCGATCAACAACCGGGTCCTCGCGGTGCTTCCGTCATAGTAGTCAGGGGATTCCGTGGCCGGCTCCGGCACCTCCCCGGCGTTGTCGGCGACGCTCGTGACCCATTCTATGGCGAGCTGCACCTGCTCCACCAAGGACCTGTCGGCAAGGAGCCGCGGCGCCTCCTGCGCCGCGTTGTATGGCAAAAGGGCCTCCAGCCGGGGACTGGGGCAGAGGACGAAATCCCACAGGCGGGGCGCCTGACGCAAGTCCTGGTGGATCCACTCCATCTCGCGCCGGGGCGGGACCGGCCGATAGTCGAAGGGGTTGTAGAGCAGGGTCTGGACGTCGGCCTGGAGACGGATCGAGAGGCTCTTGTGCGGCTCCATCAGGGCGAAGCAGACCACGGGATTGCCGAAGCCGTCACGGTGGTGGACGGGATGGGCAAAGGGCTCCGCCTCCAGGAGGTAACCATCCGGACGTTGCCACTCGTCCGCCCAGGGGAGGAGCCGCAACTGGACATGGTGCTCTCGCACGGGCTTCGACAGCTCTGCCCGGAGCTCGGCCTGGATCCGATATCTCACTCCGGGTCTCCCATGTGCGCCTCGAAGTAGTCTGCCTGCAAGGCGTCGGTCAGATTCGCCAGCAAGAGCAGGAAGCGATCCAGATATTCATGCAGGCCCCGGTCGAGAATGGCCTCGGGTGTCGTATCCGAAAGGTGTGCTCTCAGTGCCGCCATGCCGGCTTCGACCAGCGTGTTGCTCACCGAGCCGATACGGTCCAGAGCCCTCTGCATTCCCTCGATGCAGTAGCTGAGAGAGCGCGGAAAATCCGGATTCAGCACCACGAGCTCCACCACGTCGATGGGCCGGATGCCGGCCTGATATCTGCGCCGGTAGGCATCGAAGCCGGATAGGGACTTGAGCAGTGCGCCCCACTGGTAATAGTCCAGCGGCGAGCCCACCAGGGACACGTCCGGGAGCAACAGATGGTAGCGCACGTCCAGGATGCGCGCGGTCATGTCGGCGCGCTCCTGCAGGCTGCCCAGCGCCGTGAAGCCGTACGCCTGGCCGCGGACCATGGTGCTCTGGGCGAGGCCGAAGAAGAGCGCGACCTCCCGGTGGACGTAGCTGAAGAGCTCCTCTGCGCGCCAGGGCAGCAGCTTCGTCTTCAGATGCTTGTCCACCTCGAGCCAGAACTGGTTGATCGACTCCCACATCTCGCGGGAGATTCGATCGCGCACGACACGGGCGTTCTCGCGCGCCAGACGCAGGCTGTTGTGCAGCGAGCCGGGATTGGCCTTTTCCTGGGTCAGAAAGTGAATGACCCGCTGGACCGTGACGACGCCGTCTTTGTAGCGCTCGGCGTACGGGGCATCGACATCGACGATCTGCAGCAGCGGCTTCCAGAGGGTCTCCTCCGTGCTGCCCTCATCCGCTTCGAGCATGTAGACGAGATTGATGTCGAGGATACGGGCGGTGTCGTCGGCGCGCTCCAGGTTCCTCGCCATCCAGTAGAGGGTCTCCCCGATCCTGCTCAGCATACGGAGAACGTCAGTCGGCCAGGACCCAGGTATCCTTGCTGCCGCCCCCTTGCGAGGAGTTCACCACCAGCGAGCCCTTGCGCATGGCGACGCGGGTGAGGCCGCCCGGAACCACTTCGATGTCGCGTCCATAGATGACGAAGGGACGCAGATCCAGGTGGCGGGATTCCAGCTCGCCGTCCAGGTAGCAGACGTGCCGGGACAGCTGGATCACCGGCTGCGCGATGTAGTTGCGCGGGCTCTCCTTGATTCTTCTCACGAAGTCGGCCCTTTGCGCCGGCGTGGAGGTGGGGCCCATCAGCATCCCGTAGCCGCCGGACTGGGCGACCGACTTCACCACCATGCGCTCCAGGTTGTCGAGCACGTATTCTTGGTCCTGGCTGTCCGTCATCTCGTAGGTGGGCACGTTCTCCAGGACGGGCGGCTCGCCCAGATAGTAGCGGATGATGTCCGGCACGTGCGCATAGACAGCCTTGTCGTCGGCGATCCCCGTGCCGGGGGCGTTGACGATGGCCAGATTCCCCGCGCGCCAGGCCGCGGTGATACCGGCGACGCCGAGCGCGGAGCTCCGATTGAAGACCAGGGGATCGAGGAAGTCGTCGTCCACGCGCCGGTAGACCACATCGACCTGGCGCAGCCCGCGGGTCGTCTTGAGGTAGAGCTTGTCGTTCTTGCAGACCAGGTCTCTCCCTTCGGCCAGCTCTATGCCCATCTCCTTGGCGAGGAAGGTGTGCTCGAAATAGGCGGAGTTGTATACGCCGGGGGTCAGCAGCACGATGGTGGCCTCGCCCTCTCCCCGGGGGGAGAGGTAACGCAGGGCCTTGAGCAGAAGATCGGGATAATGCTCGACCCGGCGCACCCGGTAGCGGGTGAAGAACTCGGGCAGGATGCGGCGCTCGATGATCCGGTTCTCGATCATGTAGGAGACCCCGGAAGGCGTGCGCAGGTTGTCCTCGAGCACCAGGTAGCGCCCCCCCTCATCGCGGATCAGATCGATGCCGCCGATGTGGGTGTAAATCCCGTGAGGAGGGCGGATGTCCATGATCTCACGCCGGAAATCCATCCCGTGGTAGATCAGCTCAGGGGAGATCACGCCGTCCTTCAGGATCGTTTGACGGCCGTAGATGTCGTTCAGGAAGAGGTTGAGCGCCCGCACCCGCTGCTTGAGGCCCGCCTCGATGACGCGCCACTCGTCCGCCGTGATGATGCGCGGCAGGATGTCGAAGGGCCAGACGCGCTCGATGCCCTCTTCCTTGTCCGAGTAGAGGGTGAAGGTCACCCCCTCGGTATGGAGCGAAAGGTACGCCTCGCGGGACTTCGTCTCGAGCACCTGCTGTCCCGTCTGTCGGATATGATCCCACATGGGCGCGTAGTGATCGCGGGGACGAAAGTCGTCCTGGAAGAACTCGTGGTACGCAACCGGCTCCGGCGGCGGGGGGGCGATCCGGGTGCGCGAGTGAAACTGGTACTGTCTGAGCATGGCAGGCCTTTCGTGAGGGGTCCGTCCCGGAAGTAATATATCTAGCAAGAAGCAGGCCAGAAATGTGAGGTTTGGCCGGGGCTCGCCGCGCTCGGCACCACCGGTGGGAATTTCTGTAGCGTGGATAAGCACCCGGGCTCGGGTCGAGGCGCAGCGTTTCTTAAGTATCCGGCTCACGCGAAAGGCATCGGGTCCTACCTGGGAGCCTCCAGGACGACCCCAGTGCATGCCCCAACATGGTGCCTTTGCCGCCGCGATGCCCAAAATGGAGGCGACTGCCGTTCCAGTCCGAATCAAGGTTGGTCATGTCCACCGGATCGAGTGAGTCGGCGGACGGAGAGCGCAAAGAGAACGGCAAGGATCGCCTGGCGAGCCGAGAACGGTAGCCGGCAAGATGAACGGGAGACATTCGTTCGGTCCGGGCGGTACGAGGTACGCAGAAATCAAGCGGTTGGAAAATTGTGCACGATCCGTGCATGGCGCCGACGACCCCGTCGTCGATTTTTTGGCATCCTCGCTACAGACATGACGATCGATTGGAAAGAGTACGAGACTGCGGATTGCTACGATGAGCTGGTGGACGGCACCGGCGCGCCCAGGCCCTGGTCCAGGGCGCTGGTGGAGGGGCTTGCCGAGCTGGACGCGGATGAGCTCGCCGAGCGCCAGGCCGCTGCCGACCTCGCGATCAAGGAGATGGGGGTCAGCTTTACCGTCTATAACGAGCAGGAGGGCTCGATCGACCGTACCTGGCCCTTCGACATCGTCCCCAGGCTGATTCCACGGCCGGAATGGGAGCGCGTCGAGGAGGGACTCGAGCAGCGCGTTCGGGCCCTGAACCTCTTCATCGACGACCTCTACCACGACCAGAAGATCATCGCCGACGGCGTCTTTCCCGCGGAGGTCCTAGCCGACTCGGTCAATTTCCGCCCCCAGTGCGTGGGCGTAGACCCTCCGCTCGGCATCTGGGCACATATCTGCGGGTCCGATCTGGTCCGCGACGCGACGGGCACTCTGTATGTCCTGGAGGACAACCTGCGGGTGCCCTCCGGGGTCTCCTACATGCTGGAAAACCGGCTCGTGACGAAACGGGTCTTCCCTGAGCTGTTCGACGATTACGCCCCCTTGCCGGTCGACGATTACCCGTCCCAGCTCTTCGACACCCTGGCCGACCTCTCGCCCCGCCCGGCGGACTACCCGGTGATCGTGGTCCTCACCCCCGGGATCTACAACTCCGCCTACTTCGAGCACGCCTATCTCGCCCAGCAGATGGGCTGTGAGCTGGTCGAGGGCCGCGACCTGGTGGTCGACGACGATGACTGCGTCTACATGCACACGGTGGACGGACCGGCGCGTGTCGACGTCATCTACCGGCGCATCGACGATCTCTTCCTGGACCCGGAGGCCTTGCGCCCCGACTCCGCCCTCGGTGTCCCGGGGCTGCTGCGGGCCTGGAAGGCGGGCAAGGTGGCCATGGCCAATGCTCCCGGCTCCGGCGTCGCCGACGACAAGGTGGTCTATGCCTTCGTTCCGGAGATCATCGGCTATTACCTGGGCGAGGAGCCGAAGATCGCCAACGTGCCGACCTGGCGCTGCCTGTACGAAGAGGAGCGCAAGTACGTCCTGTCCCACCTCGAAGAGGTGGTGATCAAGCCCGCGAACGAGTCCGGCGGGTACGGCATGTTGATCGGCCCTTACGCCTCCAAGTCCGAGCGCGAGAAGTTCGCTGCGCTGATCCGCAAGGACCCACGCAACTACATCGCCCAGCCGACCCTGAAGCTGTCGACCGTCCCCACCCTGGCGGGGGGCAGGCTGGAGCCGCGCCACGTGGACCTGCGTCCCTTCATCCTGTCCGCGAGCAAGCAGCATGTCACCACCGGCGGGCTGACCCGGGTGGCCCTGCGCAAGGGCTCCCTGGTGGTGAACTCGTCGCAGGGCGGCGGCAGCAAGGACACCTGGATCGTCGACTTCGAAGGGGAGGCCTGACCCATGCTGTCGAGGGTAGCCGAAAATATCTACTGGATGTCGCGCTATATCGAGCGCGCGGAGAACACGGCGCGGCTGATCTCCGCCGCGACCAACCTGATGCTCGATCTGCCGAAAGGGGTACGCCAGGGGTGGGGCTCGCTGCTTGCCATCAGCGGCTGCGACGAGCTGTACCGCAAGGGGCACGACGACTATGGCGAGCGCGCCGTGCTGCGCTTCTTGATCGGCTCCAAGGAAAACCCGGATTCCATCCTCTCTTCCCTGGATAGAGCCAGGGAGAATTGCCGCACCATCCGGGATATCGTCCCACGCAAGGTCTGGGAGCAGATCAACTCCATGCACCACTATGCCCGGGAGCATATGCAGGAGGGATTGGCCAAGCGCGGGCGCCATCCCTTCCTCGAGCAGATCGTGGTGCGCTCCCAGACGATCGCCGGGATGGCCGCGGGAACCATGAATCACGACCAGGGCTACCAGTTCCTGCGTCTCGGACGCAGTCTGGAGCGCGCCGATATGACCACTCGCATCCTCGACGTGAGCTCCGCGAGACTGCTGCATGAGGACGGCCCGGACCTGGAGCCCTTCGCCAACACCCGCTGGATGGCCGTGCTCAGGTCCTTGTCGGGCTACCAGATGTACCGCCACAGCCAGCAGCCGCGGGTCCAGCGCTCGGCGGTGATCTGCTTCCTGCTGCAGAGCCGAGTCTTCCCCAGGGCGGTCTATTTCTGCGTCAATCAGGTCGAGGAGGCGATCTCCGTGCTGCCTCGCAACGAGGCGACCCTGCGCGACGTCAGTCGCCTGAAGCGATCCTTGGCCCCCTCGGACCTCGGGCTGCTCGACCAAGCGGCCCTGCACGCATTCATCGACGATCTGCAGATCGCCATCTCGGAGATGCATCGCGAGATTTCCGAGACCTGGTTTCTGCCGCCTTCCCCCGAAGCGGCCGAGGCGGACTGAAGACTCCGCGACGGAGTGAAGCCGCGGATGTGCGCGAGTGCTCGGAATCGGTCGGGAGTGGTAAGATCTCGCCTGCGGATCAGGGGCAACGAACGGAAGCGATCCTGCCAATATCCGTTCTTACGCGTCCACGAGTATCCATTTGCGATTTACCATCGGCATCGCCGACCGGATGATGCATGAGAGCTTGTGAAAAAATCGGACGCCTACTGCGGGCGCCCCTGAACGTCCGTGACTGCGTTGCTGTACGTGAAAATGACGGTCATTTAGTCTACTAAGCTCGCGCCATTTTCACGTACGGCACCTTGTCACGAACACCCAGAGACGCCCACGCTACGACGTCCGAATTTTTCACAAGCTCTGAGTAGCTGTCGGCACGATCCGATACCGGTTTTTCATCTTCTTTCCACCTCGCGCAGAGCCCGCAGCCCATGTCGATAAGAGTTGCCGTCGACCACAGAACCGAATACCGCTTCGACCGGTCAGTGAATCTCTCGCCGCACGTCGTGCGGCTGCGGCCCGCGGCCCACAGCCGCACGCCGATCCTCGCCTACTCGCTGAAGATCTCCCCTGAGAAGCACTTCATCAACTGGCAGCAGGACCCCTTCGGGAACTACCTGGCCAGATTGGTCTTTCCCGAAAAGACCCGGAAATTGGAGATCCAGGTCGACCTGATCGTCGAGATGATCACGATCAACCCATTCGACTTCTTCGTGGAGGAGTACGCCTACGAGTTTCCGTACCGCTACGAGGACCAACTGCTTCGGGAGCTGACACCCTACCGGGAGATCAAGGAGGAGGGTCCCTTGCTGCGCGAGTGGCTGGGGACAGTGGACCGCACACCGCGGGAGACCGTGTACTTCCTGGTAGACCTCAACAAGCAGCTCCAGCAGCACATCGGCTACGTGGTACGCATGGAGCCCGGCGTCCAGACCTGCGAGCAGACCCTGCAGCTGCGCAAGGGCTCCTGCCGCGACACCGGCTGGCTTCTCGTGCAGATCCTGCGTCATCTGGGCTTCGCCGCCCGGTTCGTTTCGGGCTACCTGATCCAACTCACGCCGGACGTCAAGTCCCTGGACGGCCCCAGCGGGCCGGAGCGGGACTTCACGGACCTGCACGCCTGGGCGGAGGTCTATGTCCCGGGAGCCGGCTGGATCGGCCTGGACCCGACCTCCGGCCTGTTCGCCGGCGAGGGCCATATTCCCCTGGCCTGTACCCCGGACCCGATAAGCGCCGCCCCCATCACGGGCGCTACCGATCCGTGCGAGACCAGCTTCTACTTCCACAACCGGGTCCGCCGCATCCATGAGGATCCGCGTGTCACCAAGCCCTACACGGAGGAGCAGTGGCGCGCGATCGAGAACCTCGGCCGCGGAGTCGACAAGGAGCTGGAAGCCAACGACGTCCGCCTGACCATGGGGGGCGAGCCAACCTTCGTCTCGATCGACGACATGGACGGCGAGGAGTGGAACACCGCCGCCCTGGGCCCCACGAAGAAGCCCCTGGCGGAGAATCTGCTCCTGCGGCTCAAGGACCGTTTCTCCCACGGGGGTCTGTTGCACATCGGGCAGGGCAAGTGGTATCCGGGGGAGCAGCTCCCGCGTTGGGCCCTGACCTGCTTCTGGCGCAAGGACGGGGAGCCCGTGTGGCACAACCCCAGTCTGTTCGGTGACGAAACGGAGAGCTACGCCAGTACTCCGGCGGACGCAGAGTCCTTCGTTCGAGCGCTTGCCGCACACCTGGGCGTTGCACCGGACAGCGCCATGCCCGCCTACGAGGACGTCTTCTACTATCTGTGGAAGGAGGCGCGCCTGCCGGCGAACGTCGACCCCCTGGACAACAAGCTGAAGGACCCGAATGAGCGCAAGCGCATCACCCGCCTCTTCCAGCAGGGGATCAACCAGGTCGCGGGCTATGTGCTGCCGCTGCGCTGGGCCGGCCTGCATCCGCAGGGCTCCTGGCAGAGCGGGCGCTGGTCCTTCCGTGACGGAAACCTCTTCCTGATCCCCGGCGATTCCCCGATGGGCCTGCGTCTGCCCCTGGATGCCTTGCCCTACGTGCCCGAGGGCGAGATCGAGCCGGAGCACGAGCGCAATCCCTTCGAGCCGCGCGGCCCCCTGCGTGCGCCCTTCGACGAGATCGCCCGCCGCTACGGGCGCATCCGCCAGCCGGTCCAGGCCCCCCAGCAAATCCGCGAGCAGGGCATCGACCCCAGGGCGACCGGTTATCGCTACGAGCGTTCCGCCCCCTCGGCGGACGCTTTTCAGGCCCAAAGCGACCAGCTCGCCGTACCGGACGCCGAGCAGGCCGACTCGCTGTCCCATCTGGTGCGCACCGCCCTTTGCGTCGAGCCTAGGGAGGGCCGTCTCTACTGCTTCATGCCGCCGCTGACCCACCTGGAGCAGTGGCTCGACCTGGTCGCCTGCATCGAGGCCACCGCCGAGAGCCTGGGTGTCAAGGTCATCATCGAGGGCTACGAGCCTCCGAAGGACCATCGCCTGCAGAAGCTCGCGGTCACCCCGGACCCCGGCGTCATCGAGGTCAATATCCATCCCGCCGATACCTGGGATCAGATGGTCCGGGATACAGGCATCCTGTACGAGGAGGCCCGGCAGGCTCGCCTCGGCACCGAGAAGTTCATGCTCGACGGGCGTCACACGGGGACCGGCGGCGGCAATCACGTCACCCTGGGAGGACCCTCGCCCGCGGACAGCCCTCTGCTGCGCAAGCCCGATCTGCTCGCGAGCCTGATCGCCTACTGGCAAAATCACCCCAGCCTTTCTTACCTCTTCTCCGGGATGTTCATCGGGCCCACCAGTCAGGCCCCCCGGGTGGACGAGGCCAGGGACGATGCCCTCTACAACCTGGAGATCGCCTTCCAGCAGATGCCCCGGGGCGAGGTTCCCCAGCCCTGGATCGTCGACCGGGTGCTGCGCAACCTGCTGGCGGACGTCACGGGCAACACCCACCGCACCGAATTCTGCATCGACAAGCTCTACTCCCCGGACACGGCTTCCGGGCGCCAGGGACTGGTGGAGTTTCGCGGCTTCGAGATGCCGCCGCACGCTCGCATGAGCCTCGCGCAGATGCTCCTGTTGCGCGCCATGGTCGCCCGCTTCTGGAAGGAGCCTTACGAGAGGCGACCCGTGCGCTGGGGCACCGAGCTGCACGATCGCTTCCTGCTGCCCCACTTCGTACGAACGGATTTTCAGGACGTGATCTGCGACATGCAGCGTGCCGGATATCCCTTCGAAATGGACTGGTACGAGCCTTTTTTCGAGTTCCGCTTCCCTCACTACGGGGACCTGGTCACGGACAACGGCATCGAGATGGAGCTGCGTGCCGCCATGGAGCCCTGGAACGTCCTCGGCGAGGAGGTCACTGCCCAAGGCACCGCCCGCTTCGTCGACAGCTCCGTGGAGCGCATGCAGGTCAAGGTGAACGGCATGACGGATGCGCGGCACGTGCTCGCCTGCAACGGGCGCCGGGTGCCCTTGCGTCCGACCGGACGCAAGGGCGAGCAGGTCGCCGGCGTGCGTTTCAAGGCATGGAGCCCCCCATCCGGCCTGCATCCCACCATTCTCCCCCAGGGTCCCCTGATCTTCGAGATCATCGATACCTGGAACCGACTCAGCCTCGGCGGTTGCAGCTACCACGTATCCCACCCAGGCGGGCGCAGCCACGACACCCTGCCGGTCAACAGCTACGAGGCGGAGGGGCGGCGCATCGCGCGCTTTCGCAACCTGGGGCACAGCTCGGGGATCGTCGATGTTCCGCCGGAGGAGCCGGCAGGGGACCATCCCTATACCTTGGATCTGCGTTACAAGCCGGGATGTTGACTCCAGGCGCCGTTCGTACCTCGCAACACAAACGAGATCCTTGACCTCGGCTTCGAACAAATAGGATAGTTCGGCGGCAGGTTGGAATTTCGATTCTCGGGCAACCCTCGGCAGACGCGGATGTCCGCTGACGAGTGTCGGTGCGCGACGGTGGCTGACGGGGAAATGCTCGAAAGCTCGTCACCGGAAATTGCGAGGTCATCTTGAAACGCATCATCGCTATCATTGTCGTGTTGCTGGTCATCGTAGTACTGGCCGTCCCCTATCTCGTCGGCATGCGCGTTGAGAATCGCTTCATGGAATGGGTCGCCACCGCCAATCAGGAAGTACAGAGCCAATGGGGCGACCAGTCCTCGATCAAGGTGGTCGAATACCAGCGCGGCTGGCTGAGCTCCCGGGCCAAGGTGGCGGCTGAGCTGAGGCTGGAGAAGCCGAACGAGCCACCGCATACCTTCGCCTTCACCAATTCGGTAACCATCGAGCACGGACCCTTGCCCGGCATCCTGAACGGAGAGCACGGAGAAGGTTGGGCGTGGCTGCATTCACAGGCCAAGGCGACGGAGGTGCTCGCGGCCTTGGCCACGCTCGACGAGGATCCGCAAGAGCTGGAGCAGCTACGCAAGGCCCTGGTGAGCTATCCCCCGGTCGAGCTGCAGATGCGTCTCGCCTTCGACGGTACCAGCGACTGGTCGGTGCATGCCGGGCCCTATCGGATTGCGGATCTGGAGTGCTGTTCGCAGATGAGCTGGAGCCCCCTGATCATGCAGGGGCAGGCGGCAGCCGACTTCGCCGCCAGCCGCGGCACCCTGACCCTGGATCGGGTGCAGATCGAGGGCCGGGACGACAACAGCCAACTCGTCGTCGAGGGATTCAGTGCAGATTTCGACACCGAGCGTCACGTGAGTGGCCTCGATTTGGGTAAGGTGAAGTGGACTCTGCGGAAGCTGACGCTCCATTCGGAGCAAGGCCGGCTACAGATCGCCGGTCTGTCCATCGGCGCCGACTCGGAGGCGAACGGAGAATCCCTCGACAATCACATCAGCGTCCAGTTGAAGTCGGCCGATGGTATTGGCCCGGATGGCGCACCACACACGTTCAGCGGAAACTGGGGGCTCAGCTTGAACGGACTCGACCTGGCGGCCACTGCGAAATTCGTGAAGGTGGTCCAAGCCATGAACGGCGAGGCGCCGGACCCGACCGCCGAGGCCAAGCTGCAACAACTCGTGACTGCCATGGCCAAGCAGTCCTTGAAGCACGATCCCAAGCTCAGTATCGCACCCCTGAGCCTGACCTTGGACGGGCAGAAGGTCACGGGCGACCTGGAGCTGGGCCTGACCGAGGCGGGCTCGTCCGATCTGATCGCTCACCCGGAGGAGATCGTTCGGTATCTGCAGGGACGGGCACACCTGAGCGTGCCGGAGACCTTGGCCCTTTCCGCCGTCGAGACCTTCGAGCGCCGGCAGATCGAGCAAGCCTCCTTGGAACGAGAGCTCAACGCGACTACGGAAGGGCAACAGACTCCGCAGGCCGAGCCGGATCCGGAGCAGGCGAAGGCCATGGCACGGCAGGTCAGCCGGCAGCTCATCGCCGGTTTGGTGGGGCAGGGCCTCATTCGCCGCGAAGGCGCTGACCTGGTCACCGAGGTCGAATTGGAGCCGGGCGGCAAGCTGACCGTAAACGGAAAACCCATGGCGGTACCGCTGTTGGGGCAATGACGCTGGAGCCCCCAGCAGACCCGGCTTGATGACAATCAGGGCGTATTGTGCAATGACACTTCCGTACAAAGGAGGCGCGAGATGCTGTGGAGATTTCTGATTGCAATTCTGCTGGTGGCGGTTGTCCCATCCTTCGCCTCGGCCGATGCAGTGGTCCCGACAGCGGATGTAAAGGGAAGCATGGACAACGAGCTCATCGGACGCTACAAGGGCTCGTCTATCGTTTCGTATGATTTTCGGACCTATGACGAAGTCACCTTCCCGCTTTCGAGGCTCGAGCGGATCGAAGGAAAAAGAGACAACCACAACAATCACGCTTTTGCGCCCCAAGAAGGGAAAACGCTCGAAGGCACTGCCACCAGGCTGGTGTATCTCATGCCTGCGGGCGTCTCACCTCTCGAGGTCATCCGCAACTACCAACAGGAAATCGAGGAAAAGGGCGGGGAGATTCTCTATGAGTGCAAGGAGGAGGAATGCGGCGGAGATGCGACCAGGGGCAGCAGCGGCGGTGGCGGCGAAATGAGCCTTGCGATGTTTCTTCGTCCGGCGGAGAAGATAACGGATGAGCATTTTTCCAATGGCGCATGTGCCCAGACATCGAACATCTCGGGCCAGCGGTATCTGGTCGGCAAGCTCGACGACAGCGATGCCCATATTTCCGTCTTGGCCTATACCCTGAAAACGGGGCACTACTGCGATGCCTTTTCCGGCAGGACCATTGCGATTGTCGATATCCTCGTGCCGAAGCAGCGCGAGCAGAAGATGGTCACGGTCAAGGCAGACGAAATGGCCAAGAAGATCTCGACCACCGGCAGCATCGCCCTCTACGGGATCTATTTCGATTTCAATAAGGCCGATCTCAAGCCCGAATCGGACGCGACCCTGGAGCAGATCGCAAAGCTCATGCAAGGGGATTCGCAGCTGAAGCTGCTGGTGGTCGGCCACACCGACAATGTTGGCTCATTGTCATTCAATATGGAGCTTTCGCAGCAACGGGCGGCAGCTGTTGTTCATGCCCTCACGGGTAAGTACGGTATTGGAAGGAGCCGCCTGACGCCTATAGGCGTGGCCTTTGCCTGCCCTGTGGCCTCCAACAAATCGGAAGAGGGCAGAGCCGAGAACCGACGGGTCGAGCTGGTGGAACGCTGATCGTGAAAGGTATCGCCAACGCAGACACCTTGAGCATGCCGTAATCTGCGTAGGCTGATCTCTCTCTCTGTATTCCGCGAGCTGCTGGATTCCTGCGGTCATGAATCTCAGACTTCATC
>CAYYHR010000008.1:0-18238 GCA_964471705.1 uncultured Chromatiaceae bacterium | reverse complement strand
TCTCTGTATTCCGCGAGCTGCTGGATTCCTGCGGTCATGAATCTCAGACTTCATCCCCTGTACAAGAACCTGCTCCTGCTCGCCATCGTGGTGGGTCCAATCGCCTGGCTGATGCTCACCGAGGATGGACGGCGTCGGACGGACTTGGTGATGCTGCATCTCCTCGGGAAGGGTGAGCTCGACCTGGCTATCGAGCAGCTCCATTCGGGCATGAAGGAGGTGAGCTTTCGGGAGCTGTTCCCCGACTTGACGCTCGTTTGTGCAGAGAAGGCGAGCCCGTTCGGTGATCGGCTCTGTACCACCGACATCGGCGCCTTCAACCAGATCCCTGCACGCGCCTTTACCCTGTTTCTGAGCGGCGATCGACTCCGTGCCGCCAAGCTCGATTATCGCCACGCTTATTATCAAGACTTGAAGAATCAGCTCGAGACTCGCTTGGGCCGTCCGACCCGGGAAATGTCGGACGAACCGGCGACCACTCACGGCCCCCTGGTATGGAAGACGAGAGACGGCCTGTTGCTGCTTCCCGCCGAAAAGCCGGAGCTTGATCCGGATGCCTCGCTGATGTGGTTATCCGCGCCGGCGGCGCGACACTGGATGCCTGGAGAGAAGGGCGGGCCCACGTAGTTGCAAGGGCGGGATTCTCTCCGCGCCCTGGAGTAAGGGGCAATCGACTGCTAGTCTTGTGTAATGCGGTTTGGTTGGTGTCTTGCCGAGATCCCTGGATGCGGGTGCATCGGCAGGCAGATGGTGCGGGTACGTCGGGCGGTTGCGACCCATGATCAAAGTTTTCTTGGTCGATGACCATGAGCTGGTGCGAGCGGGTATCCGCCGTATCCTCGAGGAGGCGGGAGATATGGAGATCGTCGGTGAGGCAGCGGATGGGGAATCGGCCCTCGAGAGGGTATGCGCAGCCGCTCCGGATGTGATACTCATGGATCTGAACATGCCTGGGATGGGCGGCATCGAGGCGACGCGACGCATACTGCACCTGGTGCCGGGTGCCAAGGTCATCGTGCTGACGATGCTCGACGAGGCTCCTTTCCCGGCGCGGCTCAAGGAGGCAGGTGCGCTCGGCTACCTCACCAAAGGCTGTCCAGCCAAAGAGATGATCGAGGCCGTGCGCACGGTCAGGCGAGGATTCCCCTTCGTGGCCTCGACGGTTGCCCGCAAGCACATGCTCGCCGATTGGGGGGGTATCGCCGCGAGCCCCTTCGCGGAGCTGTCTTCCCGCGAGCTTCAGGTCACCATGATGATCCTCGAGGGCCAGCGAGCCCAGGAAATCTCCAATACCCTTTCCTTGAGCCCGAAGACGGTCAGCACCTACCGTCAACGCATCTATGAAAAGCTGCGGGTGAAGACGGATGCCGAGATGACCCGGCTGGCCTTTCGCCATGGGCTGATCAAGGAAGGCGCCGGTCCCGGTTAGGCGCCGGCTTCGATCCCCGGGGAGGCAGGGGCTGATCCCGAGCTCCAACAAATAGACGATGGCGACATTCGATCCACGCCGGATCCTGGAACGGATCCCGCCGCGTCCCGGTGTGTACCGGATGCTCGACGCCGCGGGCACGGTCCTTTACGTCGGCAAGGCGAAGAACCTCGAGCGCCGGGTGGCGAGCTACTTCTCCCGGGCGCTGAATCGGCGCCTCCAGGTGATGGTCTCGCAGATCGCGGACATCGAGCTCACCGTGACTGGTACCGAAGGTGAGGCACTACTGCTCGAGAGCAACCTCATCAAGTCCTTGCGCCCGCGATTCAATGTCGTGCTCCGCGACGACAAGAGCTACCCCTATATCCGACTGACCGTCGAGGACGACTTTCCGCGGCTCGCCTTTTACCGCGGCTCGCGCTCGGGAGGCGACCGCCTTTTCGGACCCTACCCGAGTGCTTGGGCGGTGCGCGAGACCCTGCAGCTGCTGCAGAAGCTGTTTCCCGTACGCCAATGCGAGGACGGCTTTTTCCGCAACCGCTCCCGGCCTTGTCTGCAATTTCAGATCAAGCGCTGCAGCGGGCCTTGCGTCGGTCTGGTGAGCAGGGACGACTACGCAGACGATGTGGAGCTCAGCATCAAGTTTCTGGAGGGGCGCACCGACGAGGTGGTGAGCGAGCTGGCGGCAGCCATGGAGAAGGCGTCCGCCTCGCTGGAGTTCGAGCGTGCGGCGGTTCTCCGCGACCAGATCGCCACCCTGCGCCGGATACAGCAGCGCCAATACATCAGCGGGGAGGGTGGCGATCTCGACATCGTCGCCTGCGCTCAGGAAGGGGGGCTGTCCTGTATCCAGGTATTCTTCATCCGTTCGGGACGCAACTTGGGCAACAAGGCTTTCTTTCCCAAGGTGCCGCAGGGAACCGACCGCTCCGGAGTAATCTCCGCCTTTCTTGCCCAGTTCTACGTCGACAAGGCAATACCGCCGCAGATCCTGGTGAGCACGGACGTGGAGGATCGGGACCTGCTCGAAAGTGCATTCAGCGAGCGATCCGGACGGCGCGTGACCATCAGGGCACGGGTGAAAGCGGATCGGGCGCGCTGGCTGGAGATGGCGCAGGAGAATGCGACGCTGGCCCTCAGGGCCCGACTCGGCAGCCAAGCCGGCTACCGGCAACGGCTCGAGGCACTCCGGCATGCACTGGACCTCGACGCGCAACCAGAGCGCATCGAGTGTTTCGATATCAGTCATACCCGCGGCGAGCGTGCCGTGGCCTCTTGCGTGGTGTTCGACACCGAGGGTCCCCGCAAGTCGGACTACCGGCGCTTCAACATCGAGGGCATTACCCCCGGGGACGACTACGCCGCCTTGGATCAGGCCCTGACACGCCGCTACACAAGGATCAAGCAAGGGGAGCACCCCTGTCCGGACCTGCTGTTCGTGGATGGCGGCCGCGGTCAGTTGCGCTCGGTGAGAAATGCGCTGCAGGAGCTCGCGATCTCGGGTGTCACCCTGGTCGGGATCTCCAAGGGGCCGGAGCGCCGTCCAGGCACCGAACAGCTCTGGTTGTCCGGGCGCGGTGCCGCCATCGTGCTACCGGCGGATTCGCCGGCGATGCATCTGGTGCAGCAGGTCCGGGACGAGGCACACAGGTTTGCCATTCGTGCGCACCGCGGGCGGCGAGCCAAGGCACGTACGAGCTCCCAGCTGGAAGAGATCGCAGGTGTGGGCCCCAAACGCCGCCAGCGATTACTGAAACAGCTCGGCGGTATCCGGGGTGTCGCACGAGCCGGGGTCGAGGACATTGCCCGAGTCGATGGTATCGGCCGAGCCCTGGCGCAACAGATCTACGATGTCTTCCAGGGTGCCGGCCCCGACACCTGACCCCCCTCGGTTTCCGGGTCCGACCGCAATCAGCCAGTTCTCATCGGTACGCCGATCAGGGACAATAGGGCCACTGGACGGCGATCGTCCAAAGTTCCCCTTCGAAAGCGCCCCTCAGGGGGTCTTCGCGAAGCTCGACAACCTGGGATGATGCATGGGGATCGATGCATGTGGAATACCCCCAACCTTCTGACACTGCTGCGCATCGCATTGATTCCGGTATTCGTCGGGATCTTCTACCTCCCTGTTCATTGGGCATCCTTCGCCTGTGCGTTGGTCTTTACCCTGGCTGCAATAACGGACTGGCTCGACGGCTACCTGGCTCGCCTCTGGGAGCAGACTTCCCCCTTCGGAGCCTTTCTGGACCCGGTTGCGGACAAGCTGATGGTCGCCGTGGCACTGGTGTTGCTGGTTCAATCGGATCCACGTGCCGTGCTGGCCCTCCCCGCAGCAGTCATTATCGGGCGAGAGATCACCGTCTCCGCATTGCGTGAATGGATGGCGGAGCTCGGCGCCCGGGCGCGGGTGGCGGTTTCCAAGGTCGGAAAATTCAAGACCACGGCCCAGATGATCGCCATCATCCTGCTCATCTTGGGCGGCGAGGGCTCTCCGATCTACTACGGGTTGGGCATGCTTCTGCTCTACGTTGCAGCGGTCTTGACCTTATGGTCCATGGTGGTCTACTTGCGCGCGGCATGGCCGAGCCTGTCCGCCCCGGACGCCGCAGCGAACGCCAAGCAAAAGTAGGAGAGAGCTCGGCGGGGCTGCCCACCAGACGCAGCGCGTTGCTCACGAGGGCGGGAGAGGAGCGGTGGGCTGCGGTACGGGCAAACGTGCCATGCTCCAGTCTCAGCGATATGTCCTCGGGCTCCGCACAGGGAGGACAAACCGGAGCCTGGTGCCCACCCCCTGCCGGGAGTCGATATCCATAGTACCGTTGGCCAGTTCGACGCGCTCCTGCATCGAGAGAAGGCCGTAGCCCTTGTAACCGGTCTGATCGACGAAGAGCTCGACCGGGTCGAAGCCGCAGCCGTCGTCCTCGATGGCCAGCGCAACATCCGAGCCATTGCACGACAGGTCGATTCGGACTTTCGAGGCCCCTGCGTGCCTTCTCACATTGTTGATTGCCTCCTGAAGGAGGCAGAAGAGCGTCGCCGCAAGGGCAGCGGGAACCTCGTCCTCGTCAAATCCTCCGCGCTCGAAGAATACCGACAGATCCTGTGATCGTACGATGCGCTCCAGATACTGGTCGATGGCACCCACGAGCCCAGCAGTCATCAGTGCCCGGGGGAACAGGTTGCTGATCAGATCGCGGATCCTCTCCAGAGTTTCTCGTAATCCGCCTTCGATGTCCGAGAGTGTCGATCGTGTCTTGTCCGGATCGTCCTTGATGAGCTGAGCTGCGGATTGAAGGCGGAGAATCGAATCGACAAACGACTGGGCTACGCCATCATGTATGTCGCGGCCGATCCTTCGGCGCTCCTCCTCCTGACCGGCGAGTATCTTGAGGTTGACCTCCTGCGCCTCCTCCATCTGAGCAACCATCCTGGTCAACACCCTGAGTCGGTGGGATGAGAGGCCGAGCATCCACAAGGCCATCTGCGGCTCTTGTTTCAACAGGGCCATCATCTCGTCACGAGTGACTACGAAAAGCTCGGTCTCCTCCCTAGTTAGGGCAGAGGCGCTCCGCTGTGTCTGGTCGAGCAGGGCCATTTCCCCGAAAAGCTCGCCCTTTTGTAAGCGATTGAGCAGCCGCTGCTCGCCGTCAGGACCTCGACTGACGATATCGATGGAGCCCGTGCGGATAAAGTATGCGGAATCTCCCGGATCGCCCTCCAGGAACACCGTCTCTCCGGACCCGAATTGCCGTACAACGACTCCAGCGTTGACGAGTGACTCCTCGAGTTGGGCGGAAAAGGAACTGATGCTTCGCTTAGACAATGGCAATGAGGCCAATGGTGATACTACGTCACCAGAGGTTCGACAGAAAAAGGCCCGGGCCGAGATTCTTGCTCTCGAACAGGGCCTAGGTGACATCGATCTTCCCGATCAATCCATCTTTCTCGCCTGCCTGTTACTCGGCTCACCTGCAGATCCACCTACCGTCGATAAGTCGTATAACACATGCAAGCAGCTTTCTTCCGCGCACCTGTCGTGGGGATGGAGCTTCCCCGAGCCTCGATCGTGTGTTCCACTCTTTACGCTCTGCCCATGTTTCCAGATCGGCGAGGATTCCACTGTGTGCGATGCTTATCTTTCGTAGTCCGTGAGTTTGACTAGTAGAGAGATCTTGATCTCTACATTATTGCTTTCCTCAGATTTTCAGTTTGCCCAGGATTGGGACATCCGTCATGTTCTGGGCCAGGATTGTGCCGTAACCACAGGTTGCAGGCCACGACCTCTAACGTTTTCCGCGGTTTTTCCTATACACACCGCAGCTGGCCCAAAATATATCGCCAAACGCATGCACAGAGCTTGGACCGACGGTTGAACGCCGCGTTCGTGGGTGTCTGTAATGTGGATTGTGCGTCTCCCTGGTCCTCCATGATCGAGCCGAGAATCGCCGAATTTGCATTCTGCGATATTCTCGACTTCAAGGAGCTAGTGGATATGCCTGTGTCGATGTTGTTACTCATCATCTTCATGTCCTCCAACGAGCCAAAAGAATCTCGACGTCACTGGTCCAAAATATCATTCCGCATACACTCCTCCCATGCATTTGGAGGTATGCATCGCTTGTTCCTGTACCACAGGTCTAGAGTCTTCGGGTCGCACCATCCTTCGGAGCTCTGGTAAGCCTTTGGGGCGCTCTTTTGGCTCGGTGGCACCAAGAGATGGGCCATTCTCAGTACAGGCACGAATTGATGGTTACCATCTTCGTCGGATATCGGGTCTCCCCTCTCGTCGGTCAAGAGGTGGAATTTGAAATGCAAAGTGAGATCTGACATACCCGTCCTCCAGTTTATTTAACGTTACGTATAGGGTGCCTCCGTTCTCGTTGCTCGCCGCGGTCCCTTAGAACGATAATGCTACCCGAGCGAAGGCGAAGCGGTCCGGTATAAACCGCGGATTCTCGATGTCTGTATCCAGAAATTGAAATTTTTCATCGAACAAGTTGCTGACTCCGACGGTAACCAGCCCATAACGCCGCGGCAAGAGGTAGCCGAGCGTCAGGTCGACGACCCAGAAGCTGTCGTTAGCGGGCGCAAACTCACCAAATGGCGCGGCAGTCCCCAATGTCCCGTTCTGATGGATATAGTTTGCTATCAGGTTGGCGCGAAACCCCGAAGGATGAAAGAAATTCGAGCCGAACGCTACACGGTCCGTGGTAAGGTCGAGGATAGTTTCGGCGCCTGTGAAATTCTTGTCGCGATGGATCTCTTCGCGATTTAGGACGCAACTGAAGGACCACCATTCGTGCGGTAGCCAGTAAAGGTATGCGCGACCGAGACTCTCCTTCCAATCGCCTATTATGATCTCCGGCCCGAGCTCCGTCAGAGTCTTTCCCGGTACGCTCAAATCGCGACGAGAGTACTCCATGCCACCGAACCACTTTTTGTTGAATTCATGGTCCAGCCCCAAACCGTAACGCCAAGCATCCACGCCGACGGCATCGTCGAAGAACTGATTGAAACCGGCGATCGTCGTTGGCTCGAGGGTTTGATCCGCCGCGATGGTCCGCTGCAGAGTCCGGAAGGCGGCCAGTCGAAGTGTCGTTTCGTGCTGGGCGCCGACGTTCCACACGAGGCCGAGCTTCGGGTTCCATTGATCCGCATCGACGATGCCGCCCTCCGTCGACTGTGCGCTGATGCCGAGCGTGAAAGTTAGATTTTCTGGTTGGCTGATATTGCCATATGCGTATAAACCGACGTCGGTTCGGTCCTCCAATGAAGTAAGCGACTCCCCATAGAACGAACCCGTATCTCGCCGTTTTCCTTCATAGTAGCTGCCGCCAGCAAGCAGGTAAGATGATTCGAAGTGATAGAGGTGCTCCAACTCGACCTGATTGCCCATTACTGAAGCGGACACAGTTTGTTCCGGGCCGAGCTTCAACTCCTCTTCCGACGACTGATGCCAGTAAGAGCCGATGAGGTTAGACCGAGTAGAGAATTCGTGTCGGAAGCCGACGCGGAATATTTCTTCGTCTATCCTGTCACGCAGGCTCGGGTCGAAATCGTCCGGATCGAAACGAAAGTACAGGTCGCCACGCTCGATCCTCGTTTTCCTTCCCTCGATTTGAATGTTTGTGAAAGGTGTCATTGCCAACTGTGCGAAACCGAGGAAGCCGTCCTGTGTTTGGTCGTCATTTTCCCTGAACCCATCGCTTTGAAAATGGAACTGGCCGATGCTGAAGGACGCCTTTCCCGCAATCGCAGACGCCAGTATCTCGTCGCCCCAGGTGTTGTTGCCGCCGACGAGCCAGTCCACTTCGAGCGCAGGCCCGTCATGGGTGAAGAGGGGCGTGTACTCGTTCAAGGCCGGGCTCCGGGGGCCGATGTTTCGGGGAATGAAGGTCCCCAGACTACCGAGCCGCGTCTGAATCGGGTGGATGACTAGGGGCTGGCGTAGCTGTGACTGCAGAAGCTCGCTTTGTCGGGCGATCTCGTGGCGGGGCATGTCGGCGTAGGAATCGGCGAGAAAGCGATGGGCCGAGAAGTTACCCGGATCCAGCTCCAGCGACCGCCAGCCTTCCAGAAACCCGAGATCCCCGAAACCGAGATTCTGGTAGATCCGGGCCAGATCCGTGGTGCGCGTCGCCAGGTCCTGATCCAGCTCGAGCTTCGAGCGAAATACCGCTCGGTCGTCGTTGAGCTCGATCGACTTGTCGAGATCGGCCAGCGCCTCCGCGGGTCGGTTGAGCGTTTGCTTGCGGATCGCGTCGTATAGCCAGGGTGTCGGATCCTTTGGGTCGAGCTTCTTTGCCAGGTCGAATTGCCTGCCGTCCAGCGGGTTGCGCTTCTCTTCGTAGTAGGCCTTGCCCAGATAGCTGCGAATCAACGAATTGTTCGGGTCGAGACTGGCGGCAATCTCGATCTGGCGCCTGCCTTCTTCGAGATCGTTCTTTCGGATCAAGGCCAGACCGAGTCCCAGATGCGGTAGTGGGTCCGCCTGGTCGAGCTCGATCGCCCGGTTGAAGCTCGCAGCGGCTTCACTCGTGTCGAAGCGAATCAGCTGAGCAAAGCCGAGTGTGGTCTGGATCCGGGAGATCCTCGGATTGAGCGACGTAGCCCTTTCCGCCGCCTGCCGCGCCGGGTCGAGCTTTCGCAGCGCAAGATCGATCTCAGCGAGCCGGCCCCAGCCGAGGGGGTCGTCGGGGGCAAGCTCGGTTGCGGTGCGAGCGTGCTCCAGCGCACCATCCAGATCGAATCGGGACTGATAGACATAGGAGAGGGCGATCTGAGACGCTGCTCCTTCGGCGCCACGCGCCTTTGCGCCCCTCTGCGCGAATCGCATCGCCGCTTCCGGGTCGTTGCGCACCAGGGCGATGATGGACTGGAGGGCGAGCGCTCCACCGTATGCAGGGTCGAGCTTCAGCGCGCGGGCTATGTCAGCTCGGCTCTCCTCCACTCGTCCGACATAAAGCAAGATGGAGGCACGAAGCCCATAGTAATCAAGCGTACGCTCCCTTTCCGGTACCCGGCTCAATACCGCCAAGGCCCCGTCGATGTCGCCCCGCTCGAAGGCTGCGATCGCCGGACCGGCTCCGATCGGAAGGGCGGGAGATAAGGTCCCGAAACCGATGACCGGCGGATAATACAGAGCCCACTGGACGGCGTCCCGCGGATCTGCGACCAGTATCCGGCGCGGCGCTTCGCCGGGTCCGGCAATTGCGCCCTCTCCATTGGTCAGGCGCAGCGAGCCCTTTTCATTGCTTGCGCGGACAATGCCCTCGAGCACCAGGACGCTGGATTCCCCGGCTGCTGCAAAAACCAGAAACTCGGTTCCCTCGATCGCCGCGTTGACGAAGGGCGCCTTGAGCTCGAGCTTCTTGGGCGTGCGGCTGAAGAAATAGCCGATTCCGCGCAGGAGCTCGACCAGGAGTCCCGTCTCTTGCGCTTTGGCCGCGGGAAGGATGAGGGTGGTGAGCTGGTCGAGGCGGACGAGGGTCTCGTTGGGAAGAATCAGAGCGGCTCGGCTGTCGGCACCGGTCCTCAGGGCGTCGCCGGGGCAGAATGTCGTATCCCGCATCGACGCAGACCAGCTCGATTTGCCCGCCCGCCGTTGCTCGACCCTCCCTTGTGCGGAGACGAGCCGGGCGACCCAGTTGTCGCAGCTCTGATCCGCTCTCGCTGGAGACGGGTGGACGAGCCCCAGGAGCACAAGCCCCAACACGGGCCAGAAGGCACGCGAGCAACGATTCATTGCCCCCCCCAGTGCAGGAATTATGAAATTGCCCGCTCATCGAGCAGCGGCATATCTACTTATCGTGACACCAACGGGTTGACCGACTCCCCCCGAGGCGTCGGTCACGACGAATACCCTTGATTTTCTATTTATATCAGGAACAGTAGTGAATTGCAGGCAACTTTCAACATGCGTGCGCTCATTTTTCCAGCAGACGGACGATCCCTGTCCATTCGCCGGTAGGCGGCTCGGTGAGATATCGGTGGCACAAGCGCTGATAGAAGGCCGAAGGGCCGTCACCGCCGCCCTCTCGCTCGGCAGCCTCGAAGCACGCGAGCGCACCCTTCCAGTCACCGATCCGAAACGCCTCCAGTCCCTCGGAAAACCGTTCCCATCGCCGCACGACAGGAATGTCGTCGGCCTTCCCCGGCGGCACCAGCTCGCAGATCCGGAGTGCTCTGGTCTTCCCCTTCAGGAGGAATCGACCGAGCGGCCGCACACGCAGATCCTCCAGTCCGCCGATCACTTCGTCGGAAGCCAGCAATTCGGTGCCCAGTCGTTTGCTGAGTCCCTCGATCCGCGATGCGGTGTTCACGATGTCGCCGACGGCGCGGTATTCGTAATGGTCCACCGCGCCCACGTGGCCGAGAACCAGATCACCGCAGTGCAGTCCCAGCCGAGTCGGTAACCGGCGGTCCGGCGTGCCTCGGTTGAAATCCTCGACCGCGGAAAGGATTTCCAGTGCCGCTTCGCAGGCGGTTCTGCGCAGCTCCGGATGATCCGTGTCGGCGACCCAGATCGCGAACATGGAGTCGCCGACGACATCGGTGATTACGCCGCCGTGTCTGCGCACCGGGGAAAAAAGTGCCTCGTAATAGGCATTCAAGTGCTGCTTGAGGACGACCGGCTCCAGGCTCTCCGACAGGGCCGTGTACTGCTCCGCATCCGTTGCCAGGCAGATGCCGAAGGCATGCTCCGTGGATGTCTCGAAATCCCGGATGCCGCGGGCGAGCTGGTCGACGATGGGCAGGGGCAGATGCATGCCGAAGGCGTGACGGATCCTCTCGCGCTCCTGTTTCAGGTCCCGGTGGCGTAACAGGATCGCAGCGAAGGTCGCGGGCAGGAGCTGGACGAGCAGAGGCGTGACCAGGGGCAGCCACAGATTACCCAGGACGAAGGCTGCGTAGGCGACCGCGAGATAGCCGCCGCCCATGCCGGCGGCGGCCGGCGGGATCCAAGCACCGCCGAGGCGGCGCAAGATCAGTCCGAGGGCCAGGCCCCAGAAGAGCAGCAGCATCGCTTCCCGCGGGGGTGGCAGCGGTGTGACCCGGCTTCGATCCAACAGGTTGGCGAAGGCCGTTGCGGCGATTTCCACCCCGCCGATATCGAGCCCGCTTTCCAAGGTGAAGGGGGTGTAGAAACCGTCCCGTTGCTCCGGTTGCAGGCGCGGGGCTGCGCCGACGAACAGGACCCGACCGGCGATCTTCGGGTCCGTCCGGGTTGTGGCGTCCAGCACCTGATAGTAGGGGATGGTCTCTATGGTCCGTGGCGGCCCATAGTAGCTCAGGTAGATGCTGTCCGGTCCACCCAAAGCGGCGATCAGGGCGGTCATATACCTGTCGCTGGAAATGTCGGATCGAGCAGCCCCGTCCAGACGTTGTAGAAGGCGGGCTGCCGGCTCGGGGCTCCCCGAAAAAAGCTGCCGGAGCATCTCCGCCTTCTCGTCGCTGCGAAGGCGCCTTCCCCCTTGCGGTTCGGTGCGGACGAGCCGCTGGTGTGCGCTCGGGTCCGGCTTCCCGAGCATCTCCAGGATTTGGTCGTAGCTTTCGGGCCGGAGTGCCTGCAGCGCGACCACGGGCAGGGTTGCCGCCCCGCCGGCTTCGGGCTTGTAAAGCCACACTTGGTGGACCTCGATGGGCACCCGGGGCAAGACAAAGGGCGCCAGGCCCAGCGCCGCGTCCGCCAATGCGGCGAGGGGCGGCACGCGCTGCTCCGTGACGATCTCGCCCGTACTGCCGTCGCTTCCGACCATGGGAAGGATTTCCTTCCTCAGGAATTCGAACAGGATGACGTTCCCGGCGCGGCGAATGGCGTTCGCGAGCTTCCGATCCCCTGCCGGATCCCTAGGCTCCTTGAACAGCACGTCGAAGACCACGAGGCGCGCGCCTGCCTCTTTCAGCCGGTCGAGCAAGCGGGCATGGATGTCCCGTGGCCAGTCGCGGGGATTATCGGGCAACCCGAGGCGTTTGGAGGACTCCCGGTCGATGCTTACGATCGCCACCTCGTCGGGGGGTGTTTCGGGGCCGCGTAGCCGGAACAGCCAGGTCAGTCCGAAACCCTCCTCCAAATGCTGCCCGAACGGAAGAGCGGCGACGGCGAGCCCGAGGACTGCTGCAGCCAGCCCGAGCCCCAGCCCCCGTGGCAGCCGCCAACGCACGGGCACGGCCTTCATGCGGACGTGGGGAGCCTTTACCGGCTTGGTGCCGAGGCGTTAGTCACCCGTTGTCACTGGGCTTCGGAGATACCTTCGAGAAGGCTCCCGAAGGCACGGGAGAACTGCTTGTAGGCATCCCATCCATCCTTGTCCATCACCTGGTCGATGACCCAGCGATTTTCCTCCCGATCCCCCATGAGGCATTGCACCTCGTAGCCGAGGTGTCGCATGAAGGGGTAACCAGGCCCCTCGTCGTCGAAGTGCAGGGGAGAGTATTCCTCCGAGCGTCGGTCGAGCAGCTCGACGAAGGGATGACCATAATCACCGGCACCGAGAAGGTCCTGGCTGTTGTCCTGAACATGCTCCATCACCTTGGCGGCAAGTCCGGTGATGAGGGTGCGGCGCTCGGCTTCGCCGAGGATGCCGTAGGAGAGGCGATCCCCGATCTGGATCAGGAAGGCGAGGTACTCCTGGATGACGGCCAGGCGCTGCCGGTCGTCCTCGTAGACGAAGCGCTCGCAATGGAGGTTGACGGCCTTCTCGACGGCGATCCGCCAGGCGATGAACGCAAGGGCCCCCGCGATCTCCGGTATGGACCGCTCTTGCTCTTCGTCCCACCAATGACTCTTGATTCTCAGTGCCACCTGCTACGACCTCTTGTTGCTTGGCTACCTTGGAACACGCCGATCCGGAGCACCTCCGGCAAGGAACGTCCGCTCCACCGGACCGGCAGCAGCCCAATTCTTGCACAAAGCCGGATAAGATCCTCCCAGCGGAATCCTTGTCGTTTCCGGGAAGCAGCGAGGCGATTTGGCAGCCTGCAAATCCCGCCCCCGGGGTCTTGGCAGAAACCGTCCGGGCTGGTAGCGTATTAACTTACAAGTTTACTAGGAAATTCCGGCCCTGGGCACGGCGACCCCTGTTTCGCGTCCAGTCCGCCGGAGAAACTGACAACATGTTGACAAAACAGGGAATATTTATGCTCACGAATACTCCGTCGACCAGCGATCCGACAACCTGAGGTCATGAATCGAGAATCCACCCGTCGGCTTGCGCAGGCGGTACAAAGAAATTGCCATATCTCGGACGCGCGTCATGGGGGGGATTATTCTCTCTGCGTTTACCTGATGAAAATGCGCGAGTACTACCGATGGGAGATGAAGCTGCCCTTCGGCGCGAGTCTCGGCAAAGATCAGGTGGGGAGCTGGCTGCAAGAGCGGGAGCGGTTGTGGGAAGAGCTGGAAGGAGCGGAGCTGGAGGCGATCGGCATCGAGGGCGAGCAATTCGATCCCTTCGATGCGGACGGGATCAACGCGTGTCTCGAGCCCCACGGCTTGGTCTACAGTGGCGGTCTCGGAAACCGGGCAAAGCCTCATTTCGTTCTCGGTGATCTGGAGCGACGCACCCGCGCAGGGGGCTACGACGTCTTCGTCGTGGCCGACGAGCATGCCCGGGATCTGACCGCTCCGCCCGCGATGACCCTCGACCGCACGATCTTTCTGCGCCGCGAATCCTTCCGCCGTTTGCTGTGGGAGAAGCTGGAGAGCTGGCGTTGGACGCGGGCCGACAATGCATTGGGACGTGCCTTCGCCTGCTACGATTTCGAGCATGCCCTGGATCGCTCCCTCGACGCCATGACCGATCGCGAGATCAGTGCGGCCCTCTTGCATGAGGAGGGGGAGCACGAGGCCGGTATGCGGCTCGGAGAGCACTGGGAGCTCATGCTCATGGATCTGATCCATACGCCCGCGGAGCTCATGGCCCGAGCCGTGCGCGACCATCTCGCGGATTGCCTGGTTACCCTCCCGGCCCTGACCGCCGAGGGAGCCGCCCCCTCCATACACTTTTTTTTCGGCAACCTGACGAGCATGCGCAAGGAGATCTTCCCCGGTCTCGACCGTGCTTATCTCCGCTGGCTCGCGACGAGCGATGCCGAGCCACTGGCGGCAGTGGCCCGCGCGGGTGCTGCCCACTGGGAGCGTCTGGCACGTGGCATGATGGATGTGCACCGTGACGCTGGCCCAGGCACGGCGCAGCACATATCCGAGCTGGTCAACGGTAGCAGGCTGTGAGCATCGGCGATGCAGGCCCGAGCGCGGCTATTGTTCTTTCAGTCAGCTCGAATCCGGTCGAAGATCACTTCTTCTTTGCGGGAGCCGTGGGGCGTGCACTCTTTCCCCGCTCACTGCGTAGGTTGAGCTCCTCTACGACATGGCTGGCGTACGCCATGACCTCCACGCGCGAGCCGCGGTGAAAGCCGGTGATCCGGGACCTTCCGCTGGACAGAACATAGTGATACCAATCATCTCCCTCGGTGCCAGCCGGCATCGTTGCCTTCTCCACCGAAGCCAGCTCGTAGATGGGCCGAGTTGGATCTCTTGTCTGCTCATCCTCTGCGGCTCGCCGCGGTTTTACGGACACGTTGGGTTGCACATGAGCCGTACCTACACGCAAGATCGACCCCCCGAATGTCCTTCCATTGAGTGCACTGATCGCGGCTTTGGCCTGGCGATGCCTCATCTTCAAGCAGCAACAATCATCACCCCGGCGATTGGGCGCGCTGGGGATCATCCAAAGCGACAAAACGGATCCGTATTGCCCAAATAGCGATCGAATGTCCTCTTCTTTCGTGTCCTGGGCGAGGTTTTCAACAAGGATGATCGTGGGCTCGGGCTGCTTCCTGGAGATGGAGGTGCTCATGGTGGCTCCCTGTGGAGGCCGTTGGGTTCTGTCGCAGGAAGCCGATTCGAGCAGGACCTGCGGCGGAAATTACCCTCGGCATGTGGGGACGCGTCCCTGCGTACCGGGCGACACTTGTGTTTGTTAGAAATGTCGACCCCGTGAGGGCCGATCGCTGCGAGGCTTGGCTTGGTTGACCTTGATGTTGCGTCCTTTCAACGAGGTTTCGTTCAGGCCCTTGATTGCAGCGTCGGCCTCGGAGTTGCTCGACATCTCCACAAAGCCGAAGCCCTTGGACTCGCCGGTAAACTTGTCGGTGATCAGATTGACGCTGTCGATCGTCCCATAGGCACCGAAGACCTCGCGCAGCTCGTCTTGGGTTACGCCATAGGCCAGGTTGCCAACATAGATATTCATCAGTTCTCAGTCTCTCGAAGGAAATGTGCATCGAAGATAATGGGTCCGTCCACCCGGCGGATGCACGTGCCGGTCGGAGGATTTGCGGTGCAGCCGGAGCCACCCCGTAAAACTGGAATTGCCCGATTGCAATTAGATGCGGGGGCTGCGTTGCCTGCCACGACTCTTTGTGCCGCGTCCAGGCTTTCGACGCCGCAAGGCGCCGGCACCTGGCTCCTGCTTGCTCGATCGCGCGTGTGAATGGAGTTTATGCGATGCCCGCCCCGCATCGTGCTGACGTTCGTTCTTCCTGTGCGTAGCAGGTGCCGCGGAGGCGGCTCCGATATCCTCGAACCCGGCTACCATTTCGTGCTTGATGCGCCGTCGCAGCAGCTTCTCGATGCCGGATAGCAACCCGCGCTCATCGGCACTGACCAGCGAGATGGCGGTACCGCCGGAGCCGGCGCGTCCGGTGCGTCCGATACGGTGCACGTAGTCCTCGGGCACGTGCGGCAGCTCGAAGTTGACCACATGGGGTAGGCGATCGATGTCGAGTCCGCGGGCGGCGATGTCGGTGGCCACCAGGGTCTGCACGGTGCCGCGCTTGAAGTCGGCCAGCGCCCGGGTGCGTGCCCCCTGACTCTTGTTTCCATGGATTGCCGCCGTGGTGATTCCGTCCCGTCCCAGTTGCTCGGCGAGCCTGTTGGCCCCGTGCTTGGTGCGGGCGAACACCAGCACCTGCCGCCATTCCCCGGATCGAATGAGGTGGGACAGCAGCTCGCGCTTACGCTCCTTGGCGACTGCGTACACCAACTGCTCCACTGTCTCGGCAGCGCTATTGCGCGGTTCGGCTTCGATGCGAATGGGATCGTTCAGTAGCCCTTTGGCGAGCCGCTCGATCTCGGGCGAGCAGGTGGCGGAGAACATCAGGTTCTGGCGCCGCCGCGGCAGCAGGTCGATGATCCGGCGGATGTCGTGGATGAAGCCCATGTCCAGCATGCGATCGGCCTCGTCGAGGATCAGTATTTCGATCCTGGACAGGTCGAGGTTGCGTTGACCGGCGTGATCGAGCAGACGCCCGGGTGTCGCGACGACGATGTCGACACCGCGGCGCAGCTGCTCGACCTGCGGCACCATGCCGACGCCGCCGAAGATCTGCATCGAGCGCAGCGGCAAATGGCGCCCGTAGGTGCGAACGCTCTCGCCCACCTGCGCCGCAAGCTCCCGGGTCGGGGTCAGCACCAGGCAGCGGGGCGATCGGTGTCGACCACTGGACGTGCTCAGCAAGTGCAGCATCGGGAGGGTGAAGGCGGCGGTCTTTCCGGTCCCCGTTTGGGCACCGGCAAGGACGTCGCGGCGCGACCGTACCGCCGGGATTGCCTGTAGCTGGATAGGTGTGGGCCGCGTGTAACCCTGTGCCGCGACAGCACGCAACAAGTCCGCCGAAAGGCCGAGCGTAGAGAAAGGCATAGGTACTCCTGGGTTGGCCTACCCAGGGATTTGCTGGGCCAGTCTAGGCGGGGCGGGATAAATCGTTCCGGGTGAGCCTTGGGGAAGGAAGTTCAACCGAGAGACGGGAAGGCGCCGACCGGATGGCGCCTGAGATTCTGCACGATACGCGAATAACGCCGGGTTGCATAGCGGATAATGATTTCTACTCAGCCACTCCCGCTGCGTGGCACAGCGTGTGGGAATGCGGAGGTGAAGGGAACGGTCTGAATACGCGAGAGTGTTATCCTTGCCGGGTCTATTTCGGTATCGAGCCGAGCTCCGCGGAGCCTCCTCGATTGGCTCGGTCTTTGCCAGCGCACATGCAGGCGTGGTAGCTGTTTTCCTGGATATACGGAAAAATGGGGCTCTCAACTCGCTCCTTACGGATAGGGAGATGAGGGCAACGGCCAGTGGGAGACCGGGTGGATGACCAGCTCGTGACGGTCGCAGGGGGCTGCTCCCGCATTGTTGAAGTGAAGTATCGCCCGTGAAGCGACTCCGGATCCGGCACGACACCTGTTACAGCTTCGGGGCACCGGTGTTGCTCGGGCCTCATGCCCCTCCTGCGCCCCCGTGAGGGGCACGACCTGCGTATCGCCTCCTCTGCGCTCGACATCACCCCGACGGCGACGCTCACCTGGCGCCGCGAACTCTTCGAGAATGTGCTCGGAATCGCCGTCTTCGGCACCGAGCAGGTCACCGACCTGACCATTGCGAGCGCGCTGGAGGTCGAGCTCTACGAGACCATGCCCCTGAACTTCCTCGTCGAAGACTATGCGCAGCACTTCCCGTTCCGCTACAGACCCGAGGAGCAGGCTGCTCTGCGCCCCTATCTCTAGCCAATCTACAGCGACCATTCGCGACTTGCGTCCTGGCTGGCGCCCTTTGAAAATGTCCCGAGGTGACGCAAGGTTTTGAGCATGACGAGCTGCTCGGCGGCCATCACCTCGCGGATAGCACCGTAGAGATGCAGGGGATAGGTCTGCGCCTTCTCGCGCATCGCTGCGGCCAGCTCGGCGGCGTTGCCGAGGCGCTTGCCGTACTTGCGCGGCCGTCCCGCTTTGCCCGGTGCCGGCTCGGACCATGCATAGAGCATGGCATTCACCCGCAAGCGCGAGAGCAGTTGGACGCGCTTGCCTAGGCGGGCGCGCAACGGCTTGAATAGCCCGTTCTTGCCGAACCAACTGTCGGTCACCACCAGTACCAGGGCCTGCCGGAAGAAGGTGCCCAGGCGTGCGATCATTATCCACGGCCTGCGCGAACTTGTCGGCAAAGACCAGTGCCTTGCGGCGCAGACGGATGCAGCCCGTGCTCAGCCTCTGGCGGCGCAGGTAGAAGGCGAAGGCCAACGGAATACAGCTCCAGCGCCCGTGTATGGGTTTGAGCAGCCCCACTGTGACGATGGTCTGCGTCCACGGTCAGCACGTCTGATTGCTCTTGGCGCCATGATCGAACGTGCGCTGACAGGCGAAGATCTTCTTGCCCGTTTTCGGATTAATCGAATCGCCGAGCGCCAACACCAACCGCCTAGGCTGTTCAATCTTCCATCGGAATGCCGCGAAATGTTCATGCACTTTTCATG
>CAYYHR010000007.1:0-38562 GCA_964471705.1 uncultured Chromatiaceae bacterium | reverse complement strand
CAATGTCAGGCTCGACACGGCCTCGGACCCCGGGGAGTACCCGTGCCGCTCGCCAGGATGCAGCACGGATTGTTGCCTGCCGGAGGGACAAGCCCGTCGGCACTCCCAACGCGAAAATTTTCGGGGCTCAACACCTTCAAGGTCGGCATCACCCATTACCCTTGCACCTCGCAGCTTTCGTGCCTACGCATCGATGCGTCCGTTACCAGCCACACCGCAAGGCTCGATCCTGGGCTCGCGGCGCACGATTACCCAGGCGGGATTCCCACCCGCTAGAACACGCAGCCTTGCCAGGCCGCACTGTCCCCTATTCCGGATGGCGGGGAAGACCCGCGACCCGGCACTGTTCAATCTGGCGATCGACAGCAAACTGCGCGGCTGCAATCTGGCCGCGCTGCGGGTCCTTGATGTGACTCACGGCGGGTACGTGCTTGCCCGCAAGACAAGACAGCGGCTCTTGGCTTGGATGCGACGACCGGCGACTGTATGCAATCTCACCCGATGCTTCGCCGAACTGCGCGCACGAGTCTCGGCGACTGACTCGCGGGCCCGGTCGTGAAATGCTGTCCGGTAATATTCAGCGATCTATAATTGCGTGTGGGGTTCGATCCCTTCTCGTGTTTCCCTGTGCTCGAAGAGGACAAAAGATATGAAAAAGATCTGGCTGACTGCAACTGGTGTGGCTCTTGCCGGCGCGGCTGCTGTGGCAACCCTACCCGCTCAGGCATTTTGGGGCGGCAACAACTGGGGCGGCGGTGGTCCCTGGTACGGCGGTCCCTGGTATGGCGGCCCCTGGTATGGCGGTTATCCTTACTACGGCGGTTGGGGCGGCTATCCTTACTATGGCGGCTGGGGCGGCTATCCGGGTTGGGGTGGTTGGGGAGGTTACCCCTATGGCGGTTGGGGTGGTTATGGCCTTCCACTCTACGGCGCCTATCCCTATACCGTTGCTCCGGCGGCTGTTGCTCCTGCGGCCACTGGCGCCGCGAAGTAAGCTGCTTGCCAAATGCGGCAGGACGGACAGTCCAGCCGTTCTCTCGAAAAGGACCGGTTTTCCGGTCCTTTCTCGTCTCAATAGGGCACCGAAACGGGATAGTCCCGGAACGGCGCGACCGGATCGAAAGGCGGGGGTGAGAGCAGGGGGTCACCCTCCGGCCACACAGGCTCGGGTAGCGCGCCCCGTTCATATGCGTCCAGCTCCGCCTGCATCACCGCCCGCTCTGTAGGAGGCGCCATCCAGGCCACCATCGCGATTGCCTGCCGCTGGTTTCGGACGGCCTCATCGAAACGTCCTGTGGTCGCCTGTGCCAGGGCCAGGGCGCGCTGATGGGGCGGGATGGGCTGCAGCAGGGTGAGCTGCGAGGCGATCTGCAGGGCTTCCTCCGGGGTGCGAAGCAAGGGGTCCGTCGCCGCGGCGAGCAGGCGTGACAGAGCGTAACGCAACATCTGGTCTTGCGGATACTGCGCGCTCAGATCCTCGAGGCGTTTGGCGATATCCGCTTCTGCCTCTCCGGCGCGTAGGCGGGCGATCAGCTCCAGTAAGCGGGCGGGGGGATTCTCTCGATCCGCCGCCAGCGTCTTGGCATAACCCGCCGCAGCCGCCGCGTAACGGCCGGCGTCGAAGTCCAGATTCGCGAGATAGAAGAGGGCGCCGGCGTGCCCGGGGTCGATGCCCAAGGTCCGGCGGTAGTAGTCCGCTGCCTTGCCCGGCTTACCTTGCTGCTGGAGCAGAACACCCTGCAGGAAATTCGCGAACAGCTCGTTGGGATTCGCCGCCAATGTCCTCGACAGCTCTTCTTCCGCCTTCTCCGCCTCACCGGAAAGATACAGCGCCCGCGCGTAGCTCACGCGTGCCGGCACATTCTCCGGATCGATGGCCAATCCCTCGGCGAAGCGAGCCGCCGCAATTGCATATTCCCCCCGGCGGATGGCGTGTATGCCCTTGTGAAAGGCGGGCAGGGAGCGCTTGGAAGCCCCCTGAAGCTGCTCCAGCAGTGGGTCCTTGGCCTCCGGGGTCTTTGCCTCGAATTGGTCCAGGTGCTTTCGGGCCAGCTCGTTCTCGCCCAGCGCCTGATAGGCCTGGGCCAAGGGGTAATGCACCCCCGTGGCAGTCGAGTCGGCCTCCAGGGCCTTCTCGAGGTAGGCGACTGCGTCCTCGTACCGGCGTTCCAGGTTGGCGATCTGACCCAGGTAGTAGTTGGCCGCGGCTTTGAGACCCGGAGTGTCTGCGATCTTCTTCAGGGCGGCGCGGGCCTCCGTGAGCTCACCGCGGTCCAGATGCAACTTGCCCAGACGCAGATAAAGGGTGAGGTAGTCCGGATCCAATTCCCGAGCGGACTCGAAATAGGCGAGCGCCTGCTCGGTGTTGCCCGCCGTCATCGCCAGATGACCGGCATAGTATGGCCAGCGAAACTCCTTGGGCTCCAGCGCGCGTGCGGTGCGGAAGCAGGCGTCCGCCTGGGCCTCCACCTCCAGCAGCAGGAAGAGGGCGCCGAGGCGGCCGTACGCGCCGGCGAGAGAGGCCGGATCGACCTCCGGCTGCTCCAGCAGGGCGGCGACCTCGGCCCTGGCCTCGGCGATGGCCTGCTGCATCAGCCGCTCGGCGCCGCTGACGTCTACCTCCTCCACCGGGACCAGGGCTCCCTGCCAGCGCTCGGGGGGGGCGGAGAGGACGTCGGCGACGGCCTGAGCAGACCCGATCGCGAGAGAGGCGATCAAGGCGACGCTAACGATCATGGGGCGAGTCGAGCCACCCCCGACGATGAAAGGTCGCCTCGCCCCTGATCCTTCCCTCACCCTGGCCCTCACCCCGGCCCTCTCCCATAAAGGGAGAGGGGGAGTCGGAGCGACTTCGGCGCTTACTTTTCTATTAGGTGAAGACCCTGGGCTCATCTCGTCACCTCATTGCGCACTGGCGGCGCCCTGCTCGATCACCAGCGTGGTGCTCCCGGCCTCGGGCACCATGTCCTGCTCGCTGCCGTCGGGCCAGACGACGCGCAGGCGCTCGATCTTGTCGCCGGGTCCGAGGCCGAAGGTCACCGGCAGCTCCACCTGGGACATGTAGCCACGGGTGGGCATGACATCCCGGTAGCGGGTGACACCGCCCGCGGTCAGCTCCAGGCGGGCGCCGATGCCGTCTGTATTCGGCGCCCGGCCCGCGAGCGAGACCCGCAGCCGGTTATGTCCCGTCTGCTGGTCGTTTCGCAGCAGGGCGGGACGGCGCCCGTTTTGGGTGATCAGTACGTCGAGGTCGCCGTCACCGTCGATGTCCGCGTAGGAGATACCGCGGCCCACCAGGGGCTCGGACATGTCCCCCGCGTCGGTCACCGGGACGTAGCGCCCCCGGCAGGCCTCGCCGCAATTCCAGAACAGAGACGGCGGCTGGGCATAGGTCTGGCTTTGCTGGACCTTCTGGATCTCGTGCTCCAGGTGGCCGTTGGCGAGCAGCAGGTCGAGCCGCCCGTCCAGGTCATAGTCCAGGAAGACGAGGCCGAAGGTTAGGGGGATTCGGGAAGCGGGGCCCATGCCTTCCAGTACCGCCTCGTCCGCGAAGGGCGCCCGCCCCCTGGTGGTGACGAAGAGAGATGCCATCTCGTTGGCGAAGTTGCCGACGGCGATACCGACCTCCTGGTCGTCCCGGAAGTAGGCTGCGTCGACCCCCATGGCGGAGGTGGCCTTGCCGTTTCGGTCGTAGGCGATGCCCTCGAAGATCGCAGTCTCCTCGAAGGTACCGTCTCCCTTATTGTGGAAAAGGAAGTTGCGCACCGTGTCGTTGACCACGATGAGATCCAGCCAGCCGTCCTTGTCGTAGTCGAAGGGCACCACTCCGAGGCCCTTGCCTACGGGGTGACCGGAGATCGGGTCCGGCATCTGGATGCCGGCGCTCGCCGAAACGTCGGTGAAGTGCCCGTTGCCCTCGTTGCGGTAGAGATAGCTGTCGGTGCCGACGAAGTTGAGGGGGGCACCGTACGCTCGGCCGAGACCCGTCAGGCGGAAGTCGATCTCCAGATCGATCTCCCGGGACCACTTGACGTAGTTGACGACGAAGAGGTCCAGGTCCCCGTCCTTGTCGTAGTCGAAGAAGGTGGCACTGGTGCTCCAGGTGTCGCCTCCGCCGGCGACGCCGGCCCCTGCGGTCACGTCGCGGAAGTGCCCCCCCTCGTTGCGAAACAGGTGATTTGCGTTGAGGCTGGTGAGGAAGAGATCGCGCCAACCGTCACCGTCGTAGTCGCCCACCGCCACGCCCATCCCGTAGGTGGTGAGGTCGAGGCCCGCCTCTTTTGTCACGTCCTCGAAGTTGCCCTCGCCGTCGTTGCGGTAGAGGGCCTGGGTCGGTTGCTCCGCCCCCTGCCCATGGCCTTCCCACAGGCGGGAGTTGGCGAGGAACAGGTCCTGGTCCCCGTCCCGGTCGTAGTCGAAGAAGGCTGCTCCGCTGCCGATCGTCTCCGGCATCAGGCGCTCCCCGTAAGCGCCGTTTACATGGACGAAGCCGATGCCCGCGGCTTGGGTGATGTCGGTGAAGCGCACCGGAGGCGGCGTGCTTCCGGCCGCCGGTTCGGCCACCTTCGGGGTCTCGATCGCGGCCTCCTGCACAGGCGCCTTCTCCTTCTGCGCCCGGATAACGTAATAGGCGCCGATGGCCAGCCCGATCAGGACCAGCAAGGCGATGATCAGGGCGGATACAAGGAAGGCGCGACGGATGGTCTCCTCGCCGCGGGTCAGCTCGCGCGGTTGACTCGTTTTCATTTTACTGCAGCCGTCCTGTGATGCCGCTCGCTTTCGCGGGTCGCCGCCGTGAGGGCCTCGGGCCGCTGGAGGTCGTAGATGGCCACCGCCTCCGCGGCATGATTCGCCGCCGGGTTGCGGCTGCGGTGCAGGGTGACTGCCCGCTCCACCGCATTGTCGTCGGTGCGGTATTTCTCGTGCAGCTCCCGGTGCTCGGCCGCCCCCTCCTCGTCCCCGAGCTCGCTGAGGACCAGGCTCAGGTTGTGGTGCACCGCGTCGTTCTCCGGGTCGATGGTCAGGGCCTGCTCCAACCGCAGGCGCGCCCGGTTCAGGAACGCGAGACGGGCTTCCCGCCGCTGCGCACCCCGCTCCTGGCGGGCGCGCTCGTAGAGGGTGCGGCCGAGCTCGTTGAGCATGCGGTAGTCCCGCCCGAAGTCGAAGCCCCGCTGCCGGGCCGAATTGAAGCGGGTCTCGGCTAGGGCCTCCAGGCTCTCGATGGCTGCGTCCAGGTTACCCAGATCACGGTCGACCAGGGCCGAGTACCAGGCAATCACCCAGGGCGGAGCCGGTGGGTCTGCCTCGGCCGCCCGCTTCAGGGCGGCGGCGGCCTCGTCGAGCTGACCCTCCCGGTAGAGCACCCGCGCGAGATTCAGCGGTCCATCCGCCCGGCCCAGATCCTCCACCCGGGCGAAGGCGTCCAGGGCCTGGCGGGACTCGCCCTTCTTCCCTTCCCGCAGCAGTCCGATGCCATAGTCGTTCCAGCGCTCCCAGTCCGGGATACGAGCCAACCGGCCCTCGACCGGATCTCCGCCGGCGACGGGAAGGCTCAGGCGGTCGGCGGCGAGGACGGTGATGGGCAGGTCGTTGCGCGTGAACTTCCCGCCCAGCACGTGGCGGTAGAACCGGGTGTCGAACTTGCGGTAGTTGAGCTTCGCCTCGACCGTGACCGGACCCTCGGTATCGGACGGAACGGTGAAGGCATAATGGACGACGGCGGCGGCCCCCGGCGGGATCTGGTGATTGTAGAGGGGGACGAAGATGTCCTGTGCGTTGCGCCGGTCGATACGGTTGCCGTCCCGGTCGAGCAGGTAGGCGTTGAGGAAGTAGGCCCAGGGGTCGACGTCGCCGTCCCGCTCGAGTCCTCCGGAGCGCCCGATGACCCGGTCCCCTGCCTTCAGGGTGAGGTCGAGCCAGGGCTCGTTGGAATCCGCCGTTCCCTGGGTCAGCGCGTGGCCCATGCCGGTGGTGCGCACCACCACTTCCAGCAGGTAGCGCCCGCCGGGCCTTAGCTCCGGCAGCTCCGGCCGCAGGGGGGCATGGAGGCGGCCCTCGATGCCGCCTTCCTCCTTGAGTCCGAAGATGTCGACGCGGGCTGCTTTGCCCATGGCGGCGACCCGGGGGTCATTGTCCTCCTCGCCGTGCCCCAGCATGTGAGGAACTGCCGTGTTGGCCGCGGGGAACAGATGGTCGTGAATCTTCCGCTCGCCGTCGTGGTCGAAGTCCCGCGCGGCCGGGTCGTCCGACGGCTGCCCGGACATGTGGCAGTCGGCACAGCCCGCCTTTGCCTCAGGCGGGTAGTAGAAGCTGTCCACCCGGTGACCCGATACCCCGCTCATCAGGAAGCTGTCGTAGTGGTTCTGGCCGCGCAGCCAGCGGTAGTGATTGAGCTCCTCGGGGAGATGAACCTTGTGGCAGGCCGAACAGAATTCGGCGCTCTTGTGCACCGGCTTGAGCAGGGTCTTCTTGTGAAACTCCGGCTTGGCCTTGATCAACTGCCGGTTGACTGCCTTCAGGAAGGGGTTGTCGCTGAAGGCGAAGGGGTAGCGCGGTGGATCCACCAGCGTATAGTCGCCATTTCCGCGGGGGCTGTTGACCGCCGTGATGGCGTGGCAGCCGAGACAGGTGATGCCGGCCTGGGATCCCGGGTCGGTGTCCGGATCGTACTCCGGATCATCGAAAAGTCCGGAGAACAGGGGCACCTGATCATGGCAGGCGGCGCACAGCCGCGCGGCCAGGACGTCCCCGTCCCGCGCCTCGAGGACCTCTCGCGTGTCATCGATGCTGAAACGGTAGGCGGGGTTGTTGAAGGAGCTGAGCCTGTGCATGCTCCCCGCGTGCCGCTCTGCGATCTGCGCATGGCACTCGGCACAGGCGGCGTCCCCCATCAGGTGCTCGGCCGGGATGGGGCCGTCCGACGGGACCTGCGACAAGGCTGGCTCCAAGGTGCGCTCGACGGACGGGGAAATCTCTCCGCCCAGCAGGTGCAGGCCCAGCGCCCCGGCGGTGAAGACCACGGCCGCGGTCGCCCACCAGCCGCCGGCTCGCCACTTAAGGCGGGGGCCGGCCAGCCGGTGGAGCACGAACAGCCAGACCACGGCCAGGGGGATGAGCACGTGCACCCAGTAGGCGGCGGTGCGCACTTGGGGATCGTCGACCTCGAAGAAGCCGAACCGGGTCAGCAGGATACCTGAGGCGAGCAAGGCGATGACGCTGAGATAGAGCCCCAGCCCCGCCCGCACCGCATAGCGGTTCGGCCGGTCCCAGGCCCGCCTGAGATGCAGGGCGCCAAACACCAGCCCCGGGACCAGCAGAATCAGGCCCAGGGCCAGGTGACCCAGGAACATCACAAGATAGAAGTGGTTCTGGTACGTGGCTCCACCACCGGCCTCGGCGACCGTCACGCCGACCAGATAGAGCGAATTGACGGCGAGGAGTCCGAACAGGATCAGCACGAAGGCGAGGAGCCGCCTGAGCGCCGGGGACAGTACCGGAGGTAGCGGGCGGCGTGTTGATCCGGAAGACATGGGCAATCTCGACTCGACCGAAACGCGACCTACAGCATTTGAATTCTAGTGGATTTAAATGCCTCCGTGGGGAGAGCCGCGCATGCCGACACGGGGGAGCGGGATCGGGGGCCGGAATTCTCGGACATACGCCAACGGGTCGGTCGGAAGCATGCACAAGTCACCGACCCTCCCAGGTCCCGGACCCAACCGATAGCACACGCCTGTTGGCACAGGGTGGCATGGTCACCATACCGACTATCTGGTCTCTCACCTCGAGAGGGCCATCGACTTGCCGGCTCGGGGCTTGAAGTAGGCGATCTGAAGAATATACAAATCAACCGGGGAGATCGGATGATTGAGACTTCCGGTCTGCTACGCACAGATCGGAGTCCGGAATGCTTGCGGCAGGCCGGACGTCTCAATCTTAACGAAGTTGATCTTCAACGGGCCACTGACTTCGCGGCCAAACTGGCTGACTCGGTGCCGGTAGACATAAAGGCTGCTGGAGCAATCGAGCACAGTCAGCTAGATCTTGAGCTGCAAGCCGTGGAGGTGGGGAGGTTTTCTATACCATCTGACGTGCTGGCGAAAACTTCAGAAGGTGACCATTATCGGGTAGACGTTCAGGCAGAGCCGGCTACCATCCCCTGCCCTCCTTCACTCGTGGCCAAACCACTCGGTTTCCCGGAACTCTCGTCAGATCCCATCGATTGCCTCACGCAGGGTCCTGACCCGCAGGATATCCAGCCCATCGACGCCCTGCTTGGGGACGTTGGCGGTGGGGGCGATGATGCGGCGCATGCCGTGCTTGGCGGCCTCGCGCAAGCGGTCCGGACCGTTCGGGACCGGGCGTATCTCGCCGGACAGGCCCACCTCACCGAAGACTGCAAGGTCAGCGGCCAGGGGTCGGTCCCGATAGCTGGAGAGGGCCGCCAGTAGTACCGCCAAGTCGGCGGCCGTCTCCGTGATGCGCACGCCCCCGGCCACGTTGACGAACACGTCCTGGTTGAACATGCCGACCCCGCCATGACGGTGTAGAACCGCCAGCAGCATGGAAAGGCGGTTCTGGTCTAATCCGAGCGCAACCCTGCGGGGATTCGCCAGCGGGCTCTCGTCCACCAGGGCCTGTACCTCCACCAGCAAGGGCCTGGTACCCTCGCGGGTCACCATCGCCAGGCTGCCGGCGACCGACTCGGCGCGACCGGACAGGAAGATGGCCGAGGGATTCGGTACCTCGCGCAGCCCCCGGTCCGTCATGGCGAATACGCCCAACTCGTTGACCGCACCGAAGCGGTTCTTGATGGAGCGGATCAGACGAAAGGGACCGCCGGCATCTCCCTCGAAATAGAGCACAGTGTCGACCATGTGCTCCAGCACTCGCGGACCGGCCAAGGCTCCCTCCTTGGTCACGTGCCCCACCAGAAAGACCGAGGTATCGGTCTGCTTGGCGAAGCGCACCAGTTGGGCCGCCGTATCCCGCACCTGGGAGACGGACCCCGGCGCCGACGACAACAGCTCCGTGTACAGGGTCTGGATGGAGTCCACGACCACGACCCGCGGCCGCTCGACTGCAGCGCTGGCCAGCACACGCTCGACGCAGGTCTCGGGCAGCAGGTGCATTCCGTCGCCGGCGAGCCCCAGCCGCCGCGCCCTCAGACTTACCTGCTGGGGCGACTCCTCGCCGGAGACGTAGAGCACGCGATGCGCTTTACCGAGAGCTGCGCAGGCCTGAAGCAACAGGGTGGACTTGCCGATCCCGGGATCACCCCCGATGAGCACCACGGAGCCCTGGACGAGCCCCCCTCCGAGCACCCGATCCAGCTCGCCGATGCCGCTTGCGGAGCGGGCACGCTCCTCCGGGATCACACTGGCGAGAGGGACCACCCTACCCCCGACTTCGGCAGCACCGGCATAGCCATCCCGGCGGGCGCCCGGCGGCAGGTCCGGGACCTCCTCGATCGAGTTCCATGCCCCGCAGTCCGGACACTGACCGCTCCACTTGGGCAACCCCGCGCCACAGCTGTTGCAGACGTAGGCGCTACGGGTCTTTTCGGTTCGCTTGGCCAATCGATTCCGACCCCGTAGGCTCAGGCGAGGGCGTAGCGCAGGCGGTGGGGGCCGGCGCTGTGTGCGTTGCCGTCGGCGCTTGCAGGTTTCATGGGCGTCAGGGGACCTTCACAGAACCGGCTCGGGGCCTGTACTCCATCCGCACCCGGGCGGTGACCTGGCACAGGAGCTCGTAGGAGATGGTGCCCGCTCGCTCGGCGATCTCCTCCACCGGCAGGCCTTCGCCCCACAGGGTGACCAAATCGCCCACGGACGCACCCGGCATACCCCGAAGATCGATATGGATCATGTCCATGGACACCCGTCCGACCAGGGACGCGCGCCGCCCGCCGACGAGCACCGGGGTGCCGGCGGGCGCGTGACGCGGATAGCCGTCTCCGTAGCCGATGGCGACCACCCCGACGGCCATGTCCTCCGGGCAGACCCAGGTGCCCCCGTATCCGATGGCATCCCCCCGGCTCAGCGAGCGAACGGCGATCAGCTGTGTCTGAAGCGTCATGACGGGCCGCAGCCCGAGATCTGTCGCGGTCCGATCCGTCAGCGGCGATGCCCCGTACAGCATGATGCCGGGGCGTACCCAGTCGGTTCTGGACTCGGGAAAGGCAAGGATGCCCGCCGAGTTGCCGATGCTCAGCCTGCATTTGCCGGAAGGGTCGAGTGCCCGCAACCGCTCGCACTGCTGCCTGGTGAGAGGGTCCCGGGTGTCGTCCGCGTTGGCGAGGTGCGTCATCAGCCCGAGAGACCCGACAATCCTCGAATGCGCGCCCAGCAGCCGAAGCAGCGCCCCGACTTCTTTCGGATCGAAGCCGAGCCGATGCATGCCGGTATCCACCTTGAGCCAGAGGGGCTGGAGATCCCCGGTGCTCACGTGCTCCAGCAAAGCCAGCTGCCCGGGGCGATGCAAGGCGAGCTCGAGCCGATGCTCCTGCGCGGCCGCGAGCTCCTGCTCGTCGAGGATTCCCTCCAGGACCAAAATGGGCAGGCTAACCCCAGCTTCGCGCAGGCGCACGCCCTCCTCGACCCTGGCTACGGCAAAGCCGTCTGCATCCTCGAGCGCCGCTGCCACCTGTGCCATCCCGTGTCCGTAGCCGTTCGACTTGATGACCGCCCAGATTCGGCTGGCGGGGGCATGGCGGCGAGCGACGGCGAGATTATGCTGCAGGGCCGAGTGATCGATGATCGCCCGCGGATAGATGTGCATGGAGACTTGTTCTTGGAAACGCCATCCGGGCTCCTTCGTCAATCGTCGCGGCACGCAGAGGTGCCGATCATTCAAGCAGGCGCGGAATGAGCTGCGTGAAGTTGCAGGGGCGCGTGCGGTGATCGAGCTGAGGCATCAGGATCCGTTCCCAGGCGGTCCGACAGGCACCGCTGGAGCCCGGAAGGCAAAAGAGGAAGGTACCGTTCGCCAATCCGCCCAGGGCGCGGGACTGAATGGTCGAGGTGCCGATCTCCTCCAGGGAAAGGGTACGAAAGAGCTCGCCGAAGCCCTCGATCGGCTTGTCGAGCAGGGGGGTGATCGCCTCCGGCGTGCTGTCCCGTCCCGTGAGGCCCGTGCCGCCTGTGCTCAGGACGACCTGCACCTCGGGGTCTGCGATCCATCGCGAGAAGAGGGCGCGCAGCCGGTAGATGTCGTCCGGGACGATCTCCTTCGCAATCACCTCGTGGCCCGCGGCCTCGGCCATTTCCCGGAGCAGTGCGCCGGACTTGTCGTCGGCCTCGCTACGGCTGTCCGATACGGTGAGGACCGCGATCCGCAGCGGAATGAAGCCGCTGTCCTTGAAGTGCTCGCTCATGGCGCATCAACTCCACTTGGGAATCAGGACAAGTCCCCAGATCATCGCGGCGAAGGCGATGCTGAGAAAGACGGCGGCGGAGGCGATGTCCTTCGCCCGGCCCGAGAGCTCATGGCGCTCCAGGCCGACCCGGTCCACGTTGGCCTCGATGGCGGAGTTGAGCAGCTCCACGATAGGCACCATCAGCAGGCTGCCGGCCAACATGGCACGCTCGATGGGGCTTCCTCCGAGCCACAGGCCGATAGGCAGGAGGACCACGAGCGCCCACACCTCCTGGCGGAAGGCCTCCTCCAGCTCGTAGCAGGCCTTGAAGCCTTGTATGGAGAAACCGAAAGCACCGACGATGCGGCGCCAGCCCTTGGCATTCTGATTAGCCATCGGTCACCGGTGCCTCCCAGGCCAGGTCGAGGTGCCGGGCGGCATGCACCTCGTCCAGACGGCGCACGGGCATCCGGTGCGGGGCATCCCTGACCAGGTCGGGGTGCTCCCGTGCCTCCTTGCGGATCTGGATCAAGGCTTCCACGAAACCATCCAGCTCCTCCCGGGTCTCGCTCTCGGTGGGCTCGATGAGCAGGCACTCGGGGACCAGCTGTGGGAAATAGGTCGTTGGGGCGTGGAAGCCGTAGTCCAGCAGGCGCTTGGCGAAGTCCATGGTGCTCACCCCCAGCTCCCTGGCCTCCCGGCGCAGAGTGATGATGAGCTCGTGCCCGGCCCGACGGTTCGGGTAGGCGGCCTCGAACCCTGCATCGGTCAGGCGCTCGAGCAGATAGTTGGCGTTGAGGGTGGCGTAGTCGGCCACTCGCCGCATACCTTCGGCGCCGAGCATCCGCGCATAGATGTAGGCCCGCAACAGGACGCCCACGTTGCCGCCGAAGGCGGTGAGCCGGCCTATGCTGTCCGGTCGCACCTCCTCGTCGAGCCACAGGTAGTCGGTGCCGTCATAGTCCACCAGGGGCACCGGCAGATAGGGCTCCAGGCGCTGGGACACCCCCACCGGACCCGCACCCGGGCCGCCGCCCCCGTGGGGCGTAGCAAAGGTCTTATGCAGGTTGATGTGGATGACGTCGAAGCCCATGTCACCGGGGCGGACCTTGCCGAGGATGGCGTTCAGGTTCGCACCGTCGTAGTAGAGCAAGCCGCCGGCATCGTGGACGGCAGCGGCGATCTCCCGGATGTTGCGGTCGAACACGCCCAGGGTGCTCGGGTTGGTGAGCATGATGCCGGCAGTCTGCGGACCCAGGGCCGCGATCAGAGCGGCGATGTCCACGTCGCCCTCCGGCCCCGTCGGGATCTCCCGTACCCGGAAGCCGCACATGACCGCCGAGGCCGGGTTGGTGCCGTGGGCCGCGTCCGGCACCAGGATCTCGGTCCGTGCCTCGTCGCCGCGGGCCAGATGGTAGGCACGGATCATGGCCACGCCGGCGAGCTCGCCCTGGGCGCCGGCGGCCGGAGCCAGGGAGACCGCGTGCATCCCGGTTACCGCCGCAAGCATCCCCTGCAGCTCGTACAGACAGGCCATGATTCCCTGGCTGTGGCCGTCGGGAGCCAGAGGGTGACGAGACAGGAAGCCCGGCAGGGACGCCAGGCTGTTGCAGGCCCTGGGGTTGTACTTCATGGTACAGGAGCCCAGGGGGTAGAAGTGGGTGTCGATTGAGAAGTTCTTCTGCGAAAGCCGGGTGTAGTGGCGGACGGCCTGGAGCTCGGAGACCTCCGGCAGATTCGGACGTTGCTTTCGGCGCAGGTGCTCCGGCAGGTCCGGGACCGCGGCCGGTTCCAGCGGGGCCTGGGCGCCGGCCCGGCGACCGGGGCGCGACTGGTCGTGGATGAGCATGGGCTGTCAGGCAGCGGGGTGTAGGATCGAAAATGCCGTATCCGGATTACCGTCCGCAGCCGGGCGGGGCCGGAGCCGCCGCCCGCAGGGAACAAGCTCAGCCAAGAGCTGCCAGGGCGGGATCGTAATCCGGCTCCTGGGTGATCTCGGGAACCAGCTGCGTGTAGACGACCTGGTTATTCGCGTCCAGCACCACGACTGCGCGGGCGGTGATGCCCGCCAGGGGCCCGTCCTCGATCAGGACTCCGTAGTCCTTGGCAAAGTTCTTGGAGCGCATCATGGAGAGGCTCACCACGTTCTCGATCCCCTCCGCGCTGCAGAAGCGCCCGGAGGCGAAGGGCAGATCGGCGGAGATCACGAGGGCGACGGCATCAGCCTTGCCGGCCATGGCCTCGTTGAACTTCTTGGTGGAGGTGGCGCACACAGGGGTGTCCAGGCTGGGGACGATATTGAGCAGTTTCTTCTTTCCGGCGTAGGTTGCGAGTGTCGCGTCGCTCAGGTCGCCGGCTACCAGCTTGAAGTCGGGGGCGGTCGAGCCTACGGCCGGCAGATCGCCGGAGAGCTTTACAGGGTTGCCTTCGAGGGCGGTTTGAGCCATGGGAGTCTCCTGTTCTGTCTGGTTGGTTGTGCTCGGAACAGCCGAGCCCGGGGTCGCTCAAATGTTCGGCTCGACCGGGTGGCGGGCTTGGGCACGAGTGGCGACGGCCCGCGCAAGCTTCTCAGCGTAGGCCGCCAGATCCTCATGGATGCGCATCTCGGTGGCACACACCAGGAGCGCCGGATCCAGCTCGGGGTAAGCCCGCCCCAGGTCGAAGCCGCCGAGGATATTGTGTGCTGCAAGAGAGCGTAGCAGATCCGCGGCGGGTGCGGGAAGCTTCAGCGCCCTCTCGTGGAAGACGGGCCGGTCGAACAGGGGCTCGACCCCCGGAATCTCGCACAGCATGTCGGTGAGCCTTGCGGTATTCGCATGGCACGCGCATGCTACGCGCTCCAGACCCTCGGCGCCGAGCAGCGCCAGGTGGATGGTCGCTGCCGTCACCATCAGCCCCTGGTTGGTGCAGATGTTCGAGGTCGCCCGCGAGCGGCGGATGTGCTGCTCGCGAGCCTGAAGGGTCAGGGTAAAGCCGGGTTTTCCGTCCAGATCCAGGGTGCGCCCGGCAATACGCCCGGGCAGCTGGCGCATCAAGGCCTGTTTGCAGCAGAGAAAGCCCGCATAGGGTCCGCCGGAGGCCAGGGGCATCCCCAGGGGCTGGGCCTCGCCGCAGGCGATGTCGGCACCGTCCGTGCCCCAGTGACCCGGCGGCGACAAGAGGGCCAGTGCGATCGGGTTGACCACGCCGATCACCAGGGCATCGTGCCCGTGAGCCCAGTCGGTGAGGGCGTCCACCTCTTCCAGGACCCCGAAGAAGTTGGGCTGATTGACGATCAGGGCCGCAAATCCTCCCTCCCCGAAGGCATCCAGCTGCTCGATGGCCGTGTGGCCGCCGCTCCGGTCGAAGGGGACCTCCACCAGATCGATACCCTGAGGACCGACGATGGTCTGAAGGGTGCGGCGGTAAGCCGGATGCAGCACCCGAGGAGTCAGGACACGGCGAGACTTGCACTTGCGGTTGTAGCGCACAGCCATGAGCACCGCCTCCGCCAGGGCCGAGGCGCCGTCGTAGAGCGAGGCGTTGGAGACGTCCAGGCCGGTGAGGGCCGTCATCATCGACTGGAATTCGTAGAGCAACTGGAGGGTGCCCTGGCTCGCCTCCGCCTGATAGGGGGTATAGGCGCTGTAAAACTCGCCGCGGCCGACGATCTGCCAGACCGCCGCGGGGATGTGGTGCTCGTATGCACCGGCCCCGATGAAGCAGAGCGGACGGTCATCGAGCCGGCTGCGCTGGTGCATGAGGCGGCCGATCTCCATCTCGGAGAGTGCCGGCGGCATGTCCGGAAAGTCGCCTGCCCGGAGCTCGGGAGGGATCTCGTCGAAGAGGTCGTCGATTCGCTCGACCCCGATGGCCGCCAGCATAGCGGCCAGGTCTTCTTGCGTGTGCGGGATGAAGGGCATGGGGTCGCGGATACGGGTCCGTTCAGGCCTCCTCTGCCACCAGGGCTTCGTAAGCGGACGCGTCCAGCAGGCCGTCCAGCTGCGAGCCGTCGGACAGCCGCAGCTTGAAGATCCAACCCTCCCCGTAGGGGTCGTCGTTGATGGACTCCGGGGCGTCGCCCAAGGTCACGTTGGTCTCCGTCACCTCGCCGCCAAGCGGGCTGTAGATGTCGGATGCCGCCTTGACCGACTCGACGACGGCGCAGGCCTCGGCCGCCTCGACCTTGCGCCCGACCTCCGGCAGCTCGACGTATACCAGATCGCCCAAGGCATCCTGGGCGTGATCCGTGATTCCGACCGTCACCGTACCGTCGCTGTTGTCCCTTACCCACTCGTGCTCTTTGGAGTATTTGAGGTCTGCCGGCGTGTTGCTCATGATCCGTTCCCCATACTTCGTAATCGAATATGTGATCTTAGGCGATCGGTTGGAGAGAAGAAACCCGATCGCCTGCTACAGCTGAATCTCGTGGTGGTGCAGAGGACAGCCCCGATCCCGATAAAAGGCGTAGCGCTTTCTGCCCGCCTCGCGTGCCCCAGGGTCCAGGTCGATGAGTTCACACAGGCGCTCGAAGCTGCCGAAGAAGGGCGGAACCTCCGGGGACAGGTTGATCAACACCTGGCTCTCTTCCCCCGGGTCCCCGTCGTGACCAATGAGAATCGGCGTCAGCTCGCGATCGGCATCCCCCGCGAGCCCGTGGGGCAGAAAGCTCTGCTGCTTGAAGGTCCAGAGCAGGCGGTCGAGGTGCCGTGCATGCTCTCTGTCCTGTGCCTGGATGTAAACGCGGTGTCCGGCCCCGTAAATACGCTCGACCAGGCGGCAGGCTAGGACGAAGCGGTCGCCGCCGCTGTGCTCCTTCAGGGTGTAGAAGTCGACTCGGGTCACCGGAGCTGTCCGCTGCGCCCGAGCAGCAGCTCGGTCAGCAGGGATACGGGTCGGCCTGTGGCGCCTTTCTCTTTGCCGCTGAGCCAGGCGATCCCTGCGATATCTAAGTGGGCCCAAGGGTATTTCTTCGTGTAGCGCGACAGGAAACAGGCGGCCGTGATGGCCCCGCCCCAGCGGCTTCCGATATTGGCCATGTCTGCGAAATTGCTGTCGAGCTCCTCCTGGTAGTCATCCCAGAGGGGCATGCGCCAGGCGCGGTCGCCGGCCGCCTCGCCGGCAGCAAGGATCTCGGCGGCAAGGGCCTCATCCTGGGTGAAGAGCCCACAGGGATGCTTGCCCAGCGCAACGACGCAGGCGCCGGTCAGAGTCGCCATGTCGATCACTACGGCGGGGTCGTAACGCTCGCAGTAGCTGAGGGCGTCACAGAGGATCAGCCGGCCTTCGGCGTCGGTGTTGAGTATCTCGATGGTCTGACCGGACATACTAGTAACGATGTCGCCCGGCTTGTTGGCAGCGCCGTCGGGCAGGTTCTCGGACGAGGGGACCACGCCGATGAGGTTGATCGGCAGCCCCAGCTCCAGGGCGGCCTTCATGGCGCCGAAGACGCTCGCCGCGCCGCACATGTCGAACTTCATCTCGTCCATCTCCGCTGCCGGCTTGATCGAGATGCCGCCGGCGTCGAAGGTGAGGCCCTTGCCGACCAGTACCAGGGGCTTGTCGCCTTCCTTGCCGCCACGGTACTCCATCAGGATGAGCTTGGCGGGCTGGCGGCTGCCGCGGGAGACCGACAGGAGCGCGCCCATACCGAGCTCTTCCATGTCCGCCTCTTCGAGGATCTTCACCTGGAGCCCCGCATGATCCCTGCCGAGGGCCGCGGCAGTGTCGGCCAGGTAGCCGGGCGTACAGAGGTTGCCCGGCAGGTTGCTCAGGTCCTTTGCCAACGCGACCCCACCGGCGATGGCCGCACCCTGGCTGGCCGCCCGTTGTGCGTCCTTGGCGTCCTCTTTGTTTGCTACCCAGAGATCGAGGCGCTCGAGAGGAGACTCGGGGCGTTTTTTCTCGCTCTTGGTCTGATCGTAGCGGTAGACCTTCTCTGCACAGGTGGTCACGGCATCGCGAACCCGGTAGTAGAGCTCCATTCCCGCGGGCACAAGCTCGGGCAGGCTGCAGAGGGCTGACTTGGTGCCCCCCTTCTCCAGAAGGGCGAGGGCCGCGGACAATGCCTTGCGGTAGGTGCGGCGGCTCAGATCCTTGCGCTTGCCGCAACCGACCAGGAGGACCCGCTCGCAGCCGACGCCAGGCACGCCGTACAGCATCAGAGTACCGCCCGGCTCACCGGTCAGGTCGCCCTTGCGCAGGATCTGGCTCAGGTGTCCCCCGCTGGCCTCGTCGATGATACGGGCGGGCTCCGAGAGCTCGCGTTTCTCGAATACCCCTAGGATCAGGCAGGGGGTCTTCTGTTTGGCCAGGTCGCCGCTCTTGATCTTGAATTCCATGGGTGCTCCGTCGGCTCAGCTCATGTGTTGTCGCGCCAGATTTCCGCCAGACCTCCGCCAAACTTCCATCGGAGTCGCGGGGGCGGTGATAAGATGCTCGCGCTGAGTCTACAAGATTCGTCCCGAGGCGGCAGCCGCAGGCCGCAGCGGACGCCTGACATCTCTTGTCGCGGCGCGTCACGAGCCGAGCTTTGAAGATACTCGATCGTTATCTGGCCGGTGCCGTCATCGGGGGCACGCTCCTGACCCTGGCCGTCTTGTTGCCCCTCATGGGCTTTTTTCTCCTGGCCGACCAGATGGACGAGGTGGGTGAGAACGGCTATCGGTTTGCCGACGCCGTGCTCTTCGTTGCCCTGACCCTCCCCCGCTATGCCTATCAGGCCTTCCCCATCGCCACGCTGATCGGTGCCCTCGTGGGCCTAGGCTCCCTGGCGAGTCACTCGGAGCTGGTGGCCATGCGGGCGGCGGGCCTGTCGATCGGGCGCATCGTCTACGGGGCGCTCAAAGGGGGGGCGCTGCTGGCCCTGGTGGCCGCAGCGGTCGGTGAGGGGGTGGCACCGGCAGCCGAGCAGAAGGCGCTGCAATGGCGCTCGGAGGCCGAATCCGGCCAGGTCACCCTTAAGACCGAGTACGGTTTCTGGGCGCGGGACGGCAGCTCCTATATCAATATCCTGGATATCCTCTCGGGCGCCCATCTGCGCGACATCTACATCTACGAGCTCGACGACAAACTGCGCCTGCGCCGAGCGACACGCGCCGAGAACGCTCGCTATCGCAAGGGAGGCTGGGTGCTGGAGGGGATCTCCAGCAGCTCGATCAGCGAGGATCGCGTCGAGGTCGATCACCAGGACCGCGCCCGCTGGAGCTCCCTGCTGAATCCAAGATTGCTGAAGATCGTCGTCGTGGAGCCCCAGGTGCTGGCGGTCTGGGATCTTTTCCGGTACCTGCGTTACATGATGGCGAACAATCAGGACGCCCGCCCCTACGAGGTGGCCTTCTGGGGCAAGGTGATCCACCCGCTGCTGATCCTCGCCATGATCTTCGTCTCCATTCCCATCCTGCTGGGATCGACGCGTACGAGCGGCCTGGGACCACGGATATTCCTGGGCATACTCGTGGGCATCCTTTTCTACCTGATCAGCCGCACCTTTTCCTATTTTGCGCTCCTCTACAACATGAGCCCTCTGGTGGCGACCCTGATCCCGCCGGTACTCTTCCTCGGTGCGGCCCTTTGGGTGTTGAGGCGAGTGGGTTAACGGGGGCTCCAACTCGCCCCATGATCGTTTGCGACATGCCCATCATCGCCAGTCGCTTCCGGCCGCATCCCCTCCTGAGGAATCGCCACCTCCAGACCCTCTGGCAGCAGGTGATACGCCCGCCCCCGGCGCTGGACCTGGATCGGGAGCGGCTCGAGCTGCCCGACGGTGACTTCCTGGATCTCTGCTGGAGCCGGCCGCAGGAGGGCCCGATCGTCGTGCTGCTGCACGGGCTGAACGGATGTCTCCGTTCCGCTTACTCCGGCCCCATGATCCGGGCCTTCGTTGCAGCCGGCTTCCGGGTGCTGTTCCTGCACTTTCGGGGCTGCTCCGGGGAGCCCAATCGGCTCCCCCGCAGCTATCACTCGGGTGAGACCGGCGACCTTTCCCGGGTGCTCGACATGCTAGAGAAGCGATTTCCGGGGACCCCGAGGGTGGCCCTGGGAGTATCTCTGGGCGGCAATGTCCTTCTGAAATACCTTGGTGAGCGCGGAAGCGATGCGGGTCTCGCCGCGGCAGCAGCGGTCTCTGTCCCCTTTACCCTGGCCGATGCCGCCCGGACCCTGCAGAAGGGCTTCGCCCGGCTCTACCAGGCCTATCTGCTGCGCGGGCTGATCCGATCCACGCGCAGGAAGTTCCGACAGCTGACGCCGCCGCTTTCGCTGCCCGATCCGGGCAGCCTGAGGACGCTTCGGGATTTCGACGATCGAATCACCGCCCCCCTCCATGGCTTCGGCGGGGCGGATGACTACTACGCGCGCTCCAGCAGCCGTCAGTTCCTGTCCGGTGTCCGCATTCCCACGCTCGTGCTCCATGCCCTGGACGATCCCTTCATGACGCGCGCAGGAGTTCCGCACGCCGGCGAGCTGGCCGATAGCCTGGAGCTCGAGCTCTCCGAGCGGGGGGGGCACGCGGGCTTCGTCGCCGCCGGTCCCGGCCTCATCCCCCGCTTCTGGCCGGCACAACGCATTCCTGCCTATCTGCGCTCCAAGCTCGAGCGCAGTGTTGCCGACTGAGATCGGCCCTGCCGCTCCAGCTCGAAGGGCCGGTCCGCTCTTCCGATTGCTGGCGGGACCTCCGCTGCCGATCATCTAATCCAGACGCTCTGCCAATTTCTCGGCCTGCTGGGCGAGTGCATCCCAGAGTCCCATGAGGCCTGATTTCTCGATCTCTTCCACCCGCCAGTTGTCCAGGTTCTTCAGCCTGAGCTCGTCGAGCCGGACCTTCAGCCTGTCCTGCTCCTTTTCGAGCTCTTCCAAGCGCGTCCGAACGTCCGGCTGCCCGCCTCCCTTGGCCGCCTTGCCGCGTACATGCTCTAAGACCTCGTCGACATGCCGCTGGCGTGACTCGTATTCGAGCATCTGTTGCTCTGCCATTCGATCGAGACTCGTCATCATCTTCCTCCTGTTGCGATCGTGAGCTCCTACTCAAAGTCTAGCCGGGGGAGGACAGCTCTGCGGCGGGCACGGGCGAATCCCACTCCATGAAAGGGATTCCTCCTCGATTCCGGTTTACAATCGTGCCCATGGCAATCAGACCCATTATCCGGATGGGGCATCCCACACTGCGCCGTCCGGCCCGCGCGGTGCAGCCGGAGGAGATCGGCAGCGACGCCATACACCGGCTGCTGGAGGACATGCGTGACACCCTCCAGCATGCCGGCGGAATCGGGCTTGCCGCTCCACAGATCGACGAGTCCTTGCGCCTTGCGATCATCGAGATCCCTGGCGGACCGAGCCGCTACGGCGAGCTCGAGCCGATGCCTTCGACCCTGTTCATCAACCCGAGAATCGAGGTGCTCGATCCGGTCAGGGCCGGCTACTGGGAGGGTTGTCTCTCGGTGCCGGGTCTGCGCGGCTTGGTCGAGCGACCGCAGCATGTCCTGGTGACATTCCAGAATCTCCGGGGCGAAACCCGGGGGCTGGCTTTCTCGGGCTTCCGGGCAACGGTCGTCCAGCACGAGCTGGACCACCTCGACGGCAAGCTATTCATCGACCGGATCACCGACTCGACCAAGCTCGTCTTCGAAGACGAGTACCTGAGATACATCGAGCAGCCAACACCGCCGGGGGATCCCCCGGCGGTTTGACCAGGCCGGATCCGAAGTATCGGGAAATCCCACATTCGGAGCACCGCCTACCCCGCACGAAGAAGGCACGACCAGGGCAGGCAGCTACCCGAGGTCGAATCGCGGCGGGCTCTACTCCGGCATTTCTATTGACAGCACGGGGGACGAGTGCGGCATTTGCGCAAAATCGGGGCATTTTGCGCGTTTTTCTCCGGGATCGATCCCTGCGACAATAGGCCCTCGATCTCGTGGAGCAAGCTTGCACGACAGTGGACACCAGGGAAGGGCGAGTAAATCCTGCGAGGGTCCGATCTTCGCGCCTCTTCTCGGCGCTTCCCTGCCTCGGACGACAGAGGGCCGGGGCGGGGGTAACCGGCATCATGGGCGACATCGGGGCTCCTCCCCGAAGCAGCCGCCTCGATTCCGAGGCCCCGATTCGGGGATCCTCGTAGCGACATCCGGCCGAGCCGGGAACAGAGTAGCCTTTATGAGCAGAGCAACAACGAGCCCGCAAGAACCGGGGGCGCAGGGAGAGACGGACACCGAAGCAGTGGCCGATGTGCAGTGCATCGGTGAGCACATCGTCGAGATCGTCAGCGATTCCGGCGAGGGTGCGCAGAAGGCGGGCCAGACCTTCGGCACGGTCTCTGCCCGCATGGGCAACGGGGTCTGGACCGTGGAGATCATTCCGGCGGAGATCCAGCCCCCGGCGCGCTCACCCGCCGGCGCGAGCGGCATCCGTATCCGCCTCGCTTCCCACTATGTCACCAACATGGGCGACGAGGCCGATACGGTCGTGGCCTTCAACGAGCAGGTGCTCTACTCGCGCGTCGCCACCGGCGCCTACAAGAAGGGCACCGTCGTCCTGCTCGAGGACAAGTGGCGTGAGGACCCGGTACCGGAGATCCGCGCCCAGTACGCCAAAGCGGTCATGGAGTTTCGGGAGAACGGGCTGATCGTCCACGAGCTGCCCATCGAAAACGCCTGCCGGGAGATCATGTCGAACCCGCGCCGCGGCAAGAACATGTTCGTGCTGGGAATGCTCTGCCACCTCTACTCGCGGGACATCCGGAAGGCCAAGGACGAGATCGCCACCACCTTCAAGCGCAAGAAGGCGGACGTCATCGCCCTCAACCACGAGCTGTTCGACGCGGGCCTTGCGTTCGCTACGGAGCACCTGAAGACGCGTTACGAGATCCCGCCCCAACCGCCGGAGGAGACCGAAGGCAAGCGCTTCATCGTGACCAACGGAAACCAGGCGGTGGGTCTGGGGGTCATGGCATCGGGGATGGAGCTAGTGTCCATGTACCCCATCACCCCGGCCACCTCGGCATCCCACTACCTGGCCGAGGTCTTCCAAGAGGTCGGCGGCTTCGTGCACCAGGCCGAGGACGAGATCGCCGCCGTCGGCTTCGCCATCGGGTCTTCCTTCGCCGGCAAGACCGCCTGCACCATCACCTCCGGCCCGGGACTGGCGCTGAAGACCGAGATGCTGGCCCTGGCGGTCATGGCGGAGGTCCCGCTGGTGCTGGTGGTGGTGCAGCGCGGCGGGCCGTCCACGGGCCTGCCCACCAAAGTCGAGCAGGGAGACCTGCTGGCCTGCCTGTACGGCGAGCCCGGGGATGCACCCAAGGTGGTCATCGCCGCCGCCACCATCCAGGAATGCCTGCACTTCGTGATCATGGCCCGGCGTCTGGCCGATGCCTTTCGCACCCCCGTGATCCTGCTGAGCGACGCCAACCTGGCCACCGGCGTGCAGCCCTACCTGCGCCCCGAGCCTTCCCCCGACTGGCTGGCGCCGCCCGTCGACCAGTCGGAGTGGGACCGGTCGGTGCCGCCCTACGACTGGGACCCGGAGACGGGGCTCTCTCCCCGGCCCATCCCCGGCATGCCCGGCGGTCAGTACATACTCACGGGTCTGGCCCATACCAACCAAAGTAAGGTGGCCTATGATTCGGATTCCAACCAGCTGGGCTGCAGCATGCGCAGTCGTAAGCTGGCGGCCCTGGCCAGCACCCTCAATCCTCCCGTCGTCCACGGCGACGTGGAGGGCGACCTCCTGCTGGTGAGCTGGGGCTCCACCCTGGGCGCCATCGAGGAGGCGGTGGACCGGGCACAGGCACAAGGGCACAGGGTCTCGTCCCTACACCTGCGCTTCCTCTCGCCCATGGAGCCGGGCCTGAAGGAGATCTTCGCGCGCTTCGGCAAGGTGATGACGGTGGAGATCAACTACAGCGATGATCCGGATGCGCCCCTGATCACCGACGAGACCCGCCGCTACGCCCAGCTCGCCTGGCTGCTGCGGGCACATACCCTGATGGACATCGACTGCTGGTCGGCGGTCTATGGCCATCCTCTTCAGCCGGGGATGATCCACAACGTGATCCTCGAGCGCCTGACGGCCATGGGCAAAACCGTCGACGACGGAGGAAATGCCTGATGTTCGGACTCAAAGCAGACTGGTCCCTGGAGGTCTTCGAGCGCTATTTCACCATCGGTGACTATGCCGGCGGCGAGGCCCGCTGGTGCCCCGGCTGCGGCGACCACGCCGTGCTCAGCGCCGCCCAGCGCGTGCTGCGCGACGAGCAGCAGAAGCCCGAGCTCTCGGTATGCGTGTCCGGCATCGGCTGCTCCAGCCGCATGCCCCACTACCTGGGCACCTACGGCTTTCACGGGCTTCACGGGCGCGCCCTGCCCCTGGCCTGCGGGGTCAAGTCCCGGCGTCCGGACCTGGACGTCTGGGTCGCCACCGGCGACGGGGATTGCTTCTCCATCGGAACGGCCCACTGGATCCACGCCCTGCGCTACAACATGAACATGACCCTGATGGTGTTCGACAACGCCATCTATGGCCTGACCAAGGCCCAGACCTCGCCCACCAGCCCGATCGGCCTCAAGACCAATACCCACCCCTTCGGCGCCATCATCAAGCCGCACAATCCGCTCACCGTGACCCTCGGGGTCACCAACGTCTCCTTCGTGGCCCAGGTCGTGGACTGGAGCCCGCCCCTCCTGTACGAGACCCTCAGAGCCGCCTATCGTCACCGCGGAACCGGCTTCGTGCGCATCATCCAACGCTGCCCCGTGTATGCGGAGAAGGTCTCCAAGGAGCTGCAGGCGGACCCGTCCCGGTTTCTGCTGCTGGAGCACGAGCAGGGCGTTCGGGTCGACCCCGGGGTGCAGCACCAGTTTCCCGAGCGGTTGGAGCATGACCCGTCGAACCTGGTCCGGGCCTTCGAGCTCTGCGCCGATCAGTCGCGGATTCCCATCGGGCTCATCTATCACAACCCGGACGCACCTTGCTACGAAGACATGTCCAGCCAGGGGATCGAGATGACATCCAACGAAAGGCTGAAACGCTTCGACGCGCTCCTGGACCGGATCACCATCTGAGCCATGACGACCAAGCAAACAGCTGCCAAGGAAAGACAGACCCAGATCCCAGGGGCGGGGCCGGAGAACATCCCGACCTTGCCGACGGCGGTGAAGGACGCTAAGGCGACCCGGGAGCTGATGTTCACCCTGCGTCACTTCCATCTGGGAGCGCCGGACGCGAAGGATCGGCTCGAAGCGGCACCGGACGACGCCCTTCCTGCCCTGCTCGATCCCTTTCGGGACACCAGCAAGCTACGTTACGACTATCCCCTGTTCCTGTTTCCGCCCGGCGATGGGGACGGACACCAGGATGCGGACGACCTGGAGCAGCCCCTGGCGGAATGGCTTGCCGACAGGGTGCAGGAATTCGCGCCGGGCGGGGATTCGGTGCGAATCCTCAAGGACCACCTGCACTGGCTGGAGTATCACCTGCGCCAGACGCTCAGGGAGCGCGAGGGACCGGCACCGGCCCGCCAAGTCCTGCGCGGCGCCGGATTCGACCTGCAGCGCCACCTGAATCTGGACCAGGCCAACCGGGAGCGCCTCCAGCAGGACCTGGACAAGCTGCAGGCGGCCGCCGGCGAGGGACAGATCATGGGCTACGGCCACTATCCGGCCCTGCACCTGCTGATCCATGCCGTGCGCTCGCGCGTCATCCCGCGTCTGGCAAGGTTTCAGGAGCAGGTGGACCGATGTGCTCGCGGTCTGCATTCCCTGTTGGATGTGGAGTGGGGCAAGTCCGACGAGTCCATCGAGCCGCGCCAGGCCCGCGACAGCGTCGGACCCGAAGGCGGACGCTTCGACCCCGCCGCCCTCTCGGCGGTGATGGACCACTCCAAGGGCACGCAGAGAATGCCGGATGCACGGCGCGCGCGCATCGAGCACGTCTTGGCGATCCTCGATGCCTGGCGTCCGGACCCGGTGCTGGTCCGCTTCGTCCATCTGGGCAAGGTGGTCGGGCACTGGCTGTCGGAGAGCTACGACACCAAGGACCTGACCGACCCGGACCCCTGTGCGCGGGCCACCGAGCTCTTCGACCGCGAGGCAGACAACCTCGCAAACGTCTTCGCCGCCGTACGCATCGCCCAGTTGGAGATCAACGGCATCTATGACCCGGCGATCCACGATCCCTTTTTCGACAACTTCCATTGGGAGGCATTTTCCCAGGAAGAGCTCCTGCTCGTGCCCAGCGTCATCGCCCTGGACGACGCGGACCGAGTTGCACGCGAAGGGCTTCAGTCCTTCTCGCGTCTCTTGAGCTCCGGGCGCCCGGTGCAGATCGGGATACGCATCCAGGCCCACAACAACCCGGGGGCGTCACCGGACGAGAACCCCTTCCAGGCCTACCGCACCGAGCTCGGCTACCTGGGCATCAGCCACCGTCAGGCGGTGGTGACCCAGTCCTCGGCGGCCCGGCACCGCCACCTGATGCGCTGCTTCCTCGCTGCCCTGGACGCCACCCACACCAGCCTGAGCCTGATCACCACCGGCCTGAGGCCCGAGGGTCCCCTGGTTCGTCTCAACACCTATCTGGTAGCGGGGGCCGGTATCGAGGGCCGCGCCCACCCCTTCTTCCGAATCAATCCGGCGGCCGGCGACTTCGCGGCGGCGCGCATGGACTTCAGCGAGAATCCCGACGAGACCCGCGACTGGCCGGTGCACCCCTTCCGTTACCGGGACGAGAACGGCGCTTTGGTCGACATCGACCTGGCCTTCACCTTTGCCGACTACTGCCTCCTCATCGAACGCCTGCGCGATCACTTCCGCATGATCCCACCGGGCTGCGATTCCACCGCCCTGGTACCGGTGGCGGATTACCTGGCACTGCCACCGCAAGAGGCCGGCAGGCTGCTCCCCTTCGTATGGGCGGTGGACGGCAACAGCCTGCTGCATCGCCTGGTGGTCTCCCGGGAGCTGATCCTGGCCTGCCGGGACCGCCTCAATTTCTGGCACGCCCTGCAGGAAATGGCCGGGGTGCGCAATCCCTATGTGGAGCGTGCGATCGAGAGAACGCAGGCCGAGGAGCGCCGGTACGCCGCCGAGGAGCGCGAGCGCCTGCTGGCGGAGCATGCCGCCGAGCTGGAGCGGGTACGACAATCTGCCGCAGCCGAGGCCATGCAGCGGCTCACGGACGTGCTTCTGGGCCTGGATCTGAGCAGCACTCCCTCCGCCCTTATCTCCACTGCGAAGCCCCGCCCGCGGCCTGTGGCGGCAGAGGAGCCCCCTTCTCCGCCGGAAGAGACCGGTCCGGACGAAGAGGCGAGCGAGCCCGAGCCTTCCTCGGAGCTCGAAGCGCCATGGATCGATACCCCCCTCTGCGCGAGTTGCAACGACTGCACCAACCTCAATCCCCTGCTCTTCCTCTACAACGAGGACAAGCAGGCCATGCTCGGGGATCTGAGTAGCGGCACCTATGCCCAGATGGTGCAGGCGGCGGAGCTCTGCCCCGCGAAGTGCATCCACCCGGGCAGCCCCTGGAATCCGGACGAGCCGGGTCTCGAGGAGCTGATCGAGCGGTCTGCGCCCTTTAGCACGTAATGAACAGCTACCTGGTCGCACCAGCCATCACGACCGGTCTGGGCCTGTTCTTCGCCGTTATCCTGGCGGTGGCCTACCGTTTCCTGAGGGTGGAGGAAGATACTCGGGTCGAGGCCGCCCTGGACCTGCTGCCCGGCTCCAACTGCGGAGCCTGCGGGCAGCCGGGTTGTCACGCCTTCGCGGAGAAGCTGGTGTTGGGCGAGAGATCGCCGAGCCAGTGCACGGTGGCGGGCAACGATGCCATCGACGCCCTGGCCGAGCTGCTGGACGTGGACCCCGGCGCGCAGGAGAAGCGCGTGGCCAGGCTGCATTGCGCCGGCGGCAAAGGCCAGGCCTATCAGATCGCCGAGTACCGGGGCTTCGAAAGCTGCAGCGCGGCGGCGGTCGTTTCCGGTGGCGGCAAAGGCTGCCCCTGGGGCTGCCTGGGGCTCGGAGACTGCCGGTCTGCCTGCACCTTCGACGCCATCACCATGAACGGCAATGGCCTGCCCTGCGTGGACCCAGCCAAGTGCACCTCCTGCGGCGACTGCGTCGATGCCTGTCCGCGGGATTTGTTCGAGCTGGTGCCCCTGAGCCAGCACCTGTTTGTGCAGTGCAAGACCCCCTTGGCCGGCGACCTGGCCCTCGGCCTCTGCACCACCGCCTGCGATGCCTGCGGGCGTTGCGCAGCGGACGCCGCCCCCGGGCTGATCCGAATGGAAGACAATCTGCCCGTCGTGGACTACACCCGCGGCGGCCCGGCCCGGCCACAGGCCGCCCAGCGCTGCCCTACCGGGGCGATTCGCTGGCTGGCGGGGGCGCAGTTCAAGGACTAGTCCGGATGATCGCGAACAATGCTGACATCGCGATGATCGTAGGGCGACCCTTTGCCGCCCTTCGCTTCGGTATTCCAGTGGCGGCATAGGGATGCCGACCGACAGTTGCCCCTGAGTCGTTGTTACCCTGATTCGAACATCCCTGTGCCAGCTTGAGACCCGAGCATTTTTCTCATGCCCAGCTTTGCCAACAGCGCCTTGCGACTCCTGCACCGCCTACTAGGCGCCCCTGGTCGCACAGAAGGACCCTACGCGGGGGAGCCGACGGCGCTCGACGGCAACACCGCGGTGGCCGTAACCGAGGCCGCCATCGCCGAGTCGGCGGGGCTCGGGGCCTCCTTTCCGGCGGACGCGGCGGACCTGGTCTGGCGCACCGAGCAGCTTCGGCAGAAGCACGGCCAGCCAGGCCATGCCCTCGGTGGTCAGGCGGCGGAAGGGCCCCGGGGCGCACTGGCGACGGCGATAGGGCTTGCCATGGGGGGCACCCGCGCGACCGTCTTCCTGTCGGCCCCCGATCTGGCAGCCGCCCTAGACCTGCTGATCCTGGCCGCCGGGCGCCGCTTGCCCCTGGTGATCCACGTCGCCACCCGCGCCCTTCCCGGTCATGCCGTCGCAACGGGCAGCGGTCACGAGGTCTACCATCTGGCGGCCGACTCCGGGGCCTTCCTGCTGTTCGCCGCGAACGTCCAGGAAACCGTGGATCTCACCCTGATCGCCCGCCGGGTGGCGGAGGAGACCTTGACGCCAGGGCTGGTGGTCATGGACGGGGATCGAACAGCGCTGGCGATGCAGGAGGTGCGCCTCCCCCCGGCAGAACTGATCGCCCGTTTTCTCGGTACCCCGGACGACTCGATCCCCGCCCCGACCGAGGTTCAACGGCTTCTGTTCGGTGATCGGCGCCGCCGGGTGCCGCGCTGGCAGGATCCGGACCATCCGGTGCTCCTGGGGTCCCTGCAGACCCCGGAGATCTGGGGCCTGGGCGCCGCCGCAGGCGGGACCTACTTCGACACCCGGGTACGGGCCAGTCTGGAGCAGGCGGTCGCTGATCTGCGCCGGGAGACGGGCAGGCGCTGCGACCAGATCTCCAGCTACCGGACGGACGATGCCAAGCTCCTGCTCCTGGCCCAGGGCGCCGCCGTCGAGACCGCCGAGGCGGTCGCCGAGCATCTGCGCAGGACCGAACACCTGCGGGTCGGCGTGCTGGGCATGCGCTCCCTGCGCCCCTTCCCCCGCGACGCACTGCTGGAACGGCTGGGATCGGCCAAGCACCTGCTGGTGCTCGAGCGCATGCAGGTACCCCTGGCCGGGGATCCACCCCTGCTGCGGGAGGTGCGGGCTGCAATCGACGGGGATGCGGACCGGGACCGCAAAAAGGGGTCAGACCCCTTTTTCAATAAGCGAAGCAGACCGGGACCCAGCGTAAAAAGCGGGAAAAGGGTTCTGACCCCTTTTTCCGTGACCCCTTTTTACGCGCGGTCGGTGGTCTACGGCTTGGGCGGTCTGCCGCTACGCGGCGCAGATCTGATGCGCCTGTGCCGCGAAGCCGACGAGCTCTGGGGCTCCCGGATCTACCTGGGCCTGGAATTCGCGCCGCCCACCAGCGACTATCCCAAGCGCCAAGTCCTGCTGGACCGCCTGCGCCGCGATTACCCTGAGGTTCAGAAGCTGGGCCTGCGCAGCCGGGACACGACCCCGGATCTTCGCCCCGCCGGGTCCTACACGCTGGCGGTACACCGTATTTCTGGCCAATGGGGCGAGGGGCTCGCAGCAGAATCTGCCGGATTCCTGTGCCGAGTCGCCGGGGGGCACCTGCGCAGCTATCCGGCACTCTTCGCCCAGCCCTTGGGGTCTTATTGCGTCGACCGCTTCACCCTGAGCGAGAAGGAGTTGCGGGACACGGGTGCGTCCCTGGCGGTGGACCTGTCTCTGCTGACGCTGAGTCCCGGTGCACTCCGGATCAATCCCCTCATCGGCCTGCAGCCCCATGGTGCCCTGCTGGTGCAGGGACCGGAGCAGGACGGCGTCCTCTGGCAGTCACTGACACCGCGGCTGCAGCGGGCGCTGCACGGCTCCTTCGTCACCCTCTACGCCGCCCCGACGGCGACCTCGCCTTCCGAGGACCTGCTGTTGGGGGCGGTCTGTGGTGTCCTGCTCGACAAGGGCTGGCTGGACCTCGGGGTGCGGCGCTTGGTCTCCTACCGGGAGGAGCAGCTCGTCGCAGCGGACGATCCGAGCCGGGAGACGCGCCTGGAGCTCTTCAGGGCTGGCTTGGAAGGGGTTCGACGGGTCGATTTCCGCAAGCTCCCGTCCGCGCAGCCCCTTGCCCGATCGGAGCCGGAGGCACCGGCCTCCGTGCGCCGTCTGGGAAAGGCGGACGATCTCTACGACAGCCTCCCTCGGTTCTGGGATCAGGTCGGCGTCCTCTTTCAGGACGGCTCCGCCTCGCAGCTCACACCGGATCCCTACATGGCCATCGGGGCCGTACCGCCGCTGCTCTCCGCCTTCCGCGACCTGAGCCCCTTGCGACAGACCTTGCCGCGCCTGGATCCCGACCTCTGCACGGGCTGTGGGAGCTGCTGGAGCCAGTGTCCAGACGGCGCCTGGGGTGCCGTCGCCGCCACCTCGATCGAGGTCCTCAACGCCGGCATTCCCGTCGCGGAAGCGGGTGCCCTGCGTCCCATGGCCACCAAGCTCGCTGAGCAGATGGACCGGATCTGCCGAGACCGCGAGCAGACGACCTCCAGCCTTGGCGCCCTGGTGGAGGGTGCCTTCACCGTTCTCCGAGACAAGCTGTCCATGCCCGACGAGCGCAGGAAGAGCACGGAAGCGGCAGTGGATAGGCTGACGGATGCCCTAGGCTGCCTTCCAACGGCGATCACTGCTCCCTTCTTCGGGGGCGGAGGCGGCAGCCTGCTCTTCCTCGCCCTCAACCCGAGCGAGTGCAAGGGTTGCGGCATCTGCGTGCGCTCCTGCACCGCCGGTGCCCTGCAGGCTGTCCCCCAGACCCGCGACGAGCTGGAGCTGGCCAAGCGGATCCGCAAGAGCTGGGAGAAGCTCCCGCAGAGCACCGAGGAGGCGATGGACATGGCCGCCTCCGATCCGGAGGTCGGCCCATTGCCGGCAGCCCTGCTCGCACGATCCGTTGCTCGCGCCCTGGCCGGTGGAGACGGGGCGGAGGCGGGGTCCGGGGAACGGCTCGTCCTGCGTCTGGCCCTCGCCCTGATCGAGTCACGGCAGGGACCGGCTCGCACCGAATACGCCCGGCAGGTCAGGAGCACCCTCGCGGAGATCACCGCGCTGATCCGTACCATCCTCGCCGATGCCCTACCGGCGGACGATCTGGATGCCCTGGCTCACCGCCTGGAGGGAGTGAGCACTCGGCACGCGGATCTGAGCTCCTTCCTGAACCTGGCCGAGGGGGAGGTGGCCGAGGGCGTCCTCGGGAGCGCGGTGGATGCCGCCCGGCTGCGCCGGCTGGTGGGGCTGGCCCAGGGCTTGGGTGAGCTGGCCTGGCGACTGGAGGAGGGCCGGCAGGGATTCGGGCGTGCCGGTCTGGGCCTGGTGCTGGCCCCCGGTGAGGTGGCGAGCTGGGCCGGTGCCTTTCCATATAACGCCTTCCAGGTCCCGGTTACCCTGGACGCCACCGGAGACGGTGCGCGGCTGGCGGCGGGTCTGCTGGAAAGCCAGCTGCGGCAGTCTATCGAGGGCTTCGTGCTGATGCGCAGGGCGCGCCTGGAGCTGGACAAGCCCATGGACGCGGTGCGCCTTTGGACCGACCTCGGGACTTTGACCTGGCGCGATCTGACCCCTACGGAGCGGGAGCGCTGCCCGCTGATGCTCCTCGTCGGCAGCAGCCGCCTGCTGGCGGGGGCCGGGCTATCCCAGGTTGCCTCGCTGCTGGGTGGCGATCTGCCCCTGAAGATTCTGGTTCTGGCGGACCTGGACCTGGGTCTCGCCAGCCACTCGACCCCCGAGCTCGCCCCGACGCCGAGCAGGGATGCGACGACGGACCTGGGTCTCCTGGCCCTGGCCAGGCGCGATGCCCATATCGCTCAGATGTCCGTCGGAGAGCCGACTCACTTCCTGGAGAGCCTGGTTGCCGGACTCGACTTCGAGGGGCCCGCGCTCTTCCACGTCCACGCCCCCAGCCCCGGGCGTCACGGTTTCCCGGCGGATGCTACCCTGGAACGGGCGAGCCTGGCCGTGGCTACACGCACCTTTCCCCTGTTCCGCTACGATCCCCGGGCCGATGGCGTATTCGGGACTCGGATCGACCTGGGAGGCAACCCGGAGCCCCTGGCAACCTGGGCCGGACAGGCGCAGGAAGGGACGACGGCAGGCGAGGCGCTGGAAGGCAGCACGCCTGCCCACTGGGCACTGGGGGAGGCCCGTTTCCGCCACTGGCTCGAGCCCTTGCCCGAGGACACGCCGGATCCACTGCCCCTGGACGCCTACCTGGAGCTGCCCGACGGAAAGCGCCGTGGTCGGACCCCCTTCGTATCCCGGATGCGCCCCCCCCAGGAGCCGACTCGCTACCGGGTAGCCCCGGAGCTGATCCAGGTCTGTCGGGAGCGCCGGGACGCTTGGCGCCTGCTGCAGGAGCTCGGAGGTCTGGTGACCCCCTTCACAGAGCGCGTCCGGCGCGAGGCCGAGGAGCAGGTAGCGGCCGAGCGGCGGGCCGAGCTGCAGGCGCAGGCCGCGGACTACGAGCGCAAGCTCGCCGACCTGCGTGCGGAGCTGCAGCAGGAGCTCAGGGGTGACATCCGGGAACGCCTCATGACCATGGCCGGATACCCTCGCCAGGCCGATACGGAGCGACCGCAATGAAGAAAGGTGTGGCATACCCCGGGGGCACGGGCGAAATTAGCTTTGCAGCCGGTGTCCGCAGGTGCGGGCCGTACCCCGAGCAGACATGGCCTTGAAGACGAAGGCATTGGCAACGCTCTTCCGGCGCAGCTTTGCGCACGGGGTGCACCCGAACGACCACAAGGTGCTAACCGCCGAGCTGCCGGTCCAGCGCATGCCCTTCGTGGGCCGCTATGTGCTGCCCTTGAACCAGCATTTGGGGGTTCCGGCCAAGCCGGTCGTGATGCCCGGCCAACGGGTGCACCGCGGACAGCGCATCGCCGAGCCCGCGGCCTTTGTGTCCACCAGCCTGCACAGCCCGGTCACCGGCTGGGTGCGCGCCATCGGCCGACGCCGCGCACCCGGCGGGCAGTTCAGCCAGGCCATCGAGATCGAGGCCGATCCCTACGCCACCCAGCGCCTGGACGTGGAGCACCTCCCGAGCTGGCGCTCCCTGTCCCCCGACGAATTCGTCTCGGTGCTACAGGACTCGGGCATCGTGGGGCTGGGCGGCGCGGCCTTGCCGGCGCATGTCAAGTACTCCCTGCGCGAGGGGGTGAGGATCAAATATCTGATCGCCAACGGCGCCGAGTGCGAGCCCTACCTCACCAACGATCACCGGGTGATGGTGGAGAGGACCGATGCCCTGCTGAGGGGGATCGAGATCCTCCAGACCAGGTTGGGTGCCGAGGAGACCATCATCGGGATCGAGCGCAACAAGCCCGACGCCATCGAGTCCCTGCGCCGGCGCATCCGCTCCGGGCAGTCGATCCGGGTCGAGCCCCTGCGGGTCAAGTATCCCCAGGGCGACTCCAAGATGATGATCAAGTCCCTGCTCGGCATCGAGGTGCCGGCCGGTCTGCACGCGGCGGACCTGGGGATCATCATGAACAACGTCAGCACCATTGCCGCCATCGCGGACTGGCTCGATTCCGGGATGCCCTACATCGACCGCATGGTGACGGTCTCGGGGCCGGGAGTCGAGCGCCCGTCCAACCTGGTCGTGCCCCTGGGGACCCCGGTGCGGGAGGTGCTGCGCTTCTGCGGCGGCCTGAGCCCCGACACCCGGGAGGTGATCATGGGCGGCCCCATGATGGGCACCCCCATCGCCAGCCTGGATGCCCCCGTCATCAAGAGCAGCTCCGGGATCCTGGCCTTCACGGCTGCCGAGACGGCGCGTCCCAGGGAATACCCCTGCATCCGCTGCGGTCGCTGCGTGGAGGCCTGTCCCTATTTCCTCAATCCCTCGCGGCTGGCCCGGCTGGCCAAGGCCCGGATGTACGAGGAGATGAAGCGGATCCAGGTCACGGAGTGCGTGGAGTGCGGCTCCTGCACCTATTCCTGCCCCTCGGGGATACCCATCGTGCAGCTGATCCGCACGGCCAAGAGAGCCCTGCGCAGTCACAAGAGAGGTGGCAGTTGAGCGCGAAGGACCCCCGGCTGCTGGTACGCCCCGCGCCGCTGCTCAAGCAGTCCCTGACCACATCCATGGCGATGCGCGATGTGGTGCTCGCCCTGGCCCCTGCCACCCTGGCCGGGATCTGGCTCTTCGGGCTGGGGGCCCTGCTGGTGCTGTCCGCGAGCATCGCGGGGTGCCTGTTGACCGAGTGGGCATTCTCCCCCCCTGATGAGCGGCGGGCGAAGATGCGCGACGGCAGCGGTTTCATCACGGGACTGCTCCTTGGCCTCACCCTGCCCCCGGGGCTGCCCATGTGGATGGCCTTCCTGGGCGGCGTAGTCGCCATCGGGCTGGGCAAGCTCATCTGGGGCGGCCTGGGATACAACCTGTTCAACCCGGCGCTGGTGGGAAGGGCCTTCCTGCTCGGGACCTTTCCGGTGGCCATGACCAGCTGGAGCGTCCGAAGCGATGTTACGAGCTTCTTCGATGTACCGGGCTCCATCCTCGCCTTCCCCTTCATGCACCCAGGCTACGATGGGGTGAGCGCAGCGACACCCCTGGGGCTGATGAAGTTTCAGGACCAGTCCACGCCTCTCTGGGATCTGGTGATCGGGAATACCGGCGGCAGCATCGGCGAGACCAGCGGCCTTTTGCTGATTCTCGGCGGTGTGTTCCTGCTGGTGCGACGGGATCTGGACTGGCGGATTCCGGCGAGCACCCTCCTGGCGACCGCCGTCTTCTCGCTGGTGCTCTTCCTGGTCGACGCCGAGCGCTTCCCGGGCCCCCTGTTCTCCATCTTCTCCGGTGGCCTGCTGCTCGGAGCCATCTACATGGCCACGGACCCGGTCACCTCGCCCATGACACCCTGGGGCGCCTGGATCTTCGGGATCGGCGTGGGACTGCTGGTGGTCTTGATCCGGGTCTTCGGGGGCTTCCCGGAAGGCGTCATGTACGCCATCCTGCTGATGAACGCCGCCACCCCTCTCATCGACCGCTACCTGCAGCCCCGGGTCTTCGGGAAGGGGATCAAGACCGAATGAGCAGAAAGAATCCATCTGTCCCGACGCGCGCGGAGCCGAGCTCGGCGCGGTTGGTGGCGACCCTGGGGCTGGCGGGGCTGCTCTCGGGGCTCGTCATCGTCACCGTGTACCAGACCACCCTGCCGGCAATCACCGCTTACAAGGCGAAGGTCCTGCGGGAGGCGGTCCTGCGGGTGCTGCCAGGCGCGACCCGGGTACAGCGGCTGGTCTATCGGGGCGGCAGGTTGATCGTCAAAGAAAAAAAAGGGAAAGGCGAGGATGTCGTGTTCGGGGGCTACGACACCGAGGGGCGGCTCCTAGGCTACGCCATCCCCGCCGCCGGCCCCGGTTTTCAGGACACCATCCGCCTCATCTACGGCTACCTGCCCACCGAGCACAGAGTGGTGGGGATGGAGGTCCTGGAGAGCCGAGAGACCCCGGGCCTGGGCGACAAGATCTACAAGGATGCCGCGTTCGTCGCCGACTTCCGGGACCTGTCCGTCGGTCCGAAGATCGTCGCCGTCAAGAAAGGCACCAAGTCCGCCGCCAACGAGGTCGACGCCATCACGGGTGCGACCATCTCGTCCAAGGCGGTGGTGCGGATCATCAACGAGAGCAATGCCCTGTGGCTGGAGCGTCTGTCGGGACCGGGGGCTGCACCGCCGTTTCAGAAAGCGGGAACGGTTGCACAGGACGAGGCAGAGGAAGTGAAGAAGCCATAAATCGAGAACATCAGAAATCCCTTGTCCACCTCGGAGACCGACCAGTCAATCCATACGCCCTGCTCACGGTTGCTCAGGAAGACCACGTCAAATCCAGCTTGCGCTGATTAAGGGCACAGTCACGGAGATACAGGTTGATCAAGGTCTGATAGGGAATGCCGGTTTCTTCCGCCATCGACTTGAAATAGGCAACCGTATCACGATCCAACCGCATAGTAACAGGTTGTTTGAGGTACTTCGTAAAAGGGTTCTTGCGCCCTTTCATCTTGGAAAAGTCATAGTGCTCTTTCATCTTCGTCGCTTCCAGTATTCGAGCTCTTCGTCTTTATCCGCCTTTCTGGCCGAAATGATTCGGATGACTGACTCGCTTTCTCGAAAGCAGTGGCAGACAACAACGGTCGAGGTATGAAGCCGAGACTGCCTTTGTCAGATCCAAGGACATGCGTAGGAGAGCAAATCAATGCCTGATGTCCGAGCGGATGCCTATCAGGAATTCATCAAGGGTCTGTGGCGGGACAACCCGGTGTTCGTCCAGGTGCTGGGCATGTGCCCCATGCTGGCGGTCACCAATTCCGCCGTCAACGCCCTGGCCATGGGGGGGGCCACCTTCTTCGTGCTCGTGGCGTCCAGCTTCCTGGTCTCGTCCCTCAAGCAGTGGATCCCCAAACAGGTTCGCATCTCCACCTACGTCATCATCATCGCAACCTTCGTGACGGCCGCCGACTACAGCCTGGAAGCCCTACTGCCCGAGGTCCATAAGCAGCTGGGGGCCTTCATCCCGCTGATCGTCGTCAACTGCATGATCCTGGGCCGCCAGGAGGCGTTCGCCTCCAGAAATTCCGTCCCTCTGGCGGTGCTCGACGCCATCGGCATGGCGAGCGGGTTCTTGTTCGCCCTCTTCGCCCTCGGCAGCGTACGGGAGATCCTGGGAGACGGAAGCTTCTTCGGGATCGACCTCTTCGGCCCTGACTTCGAGCCCTGGGTGATCATGGTCCTGCCGCCGGGGGGCTTTCTGACCCTGGGGCTCCTGCTGCTGTTCTTCAGCTGGGTCAAGGAGCGCAAGGAGCAGCTCGCCGAGCGGCTTGCCGAGGCGGGTGGAGAGCTGTCATGAGCGATCTGGTGTGGATCTTCGTCAGCGCCCTGCTGATCAACAACTTCGTCCTCTCCTATTTCCTCGGACTCTGCCCCTTCCTGGGGGTCTCTGGACGGCTGGAAACCTCCTTCCGGTTGGGTCTGGCCACCGTTTTCGTCATGCTGATCACGGCCCTCTGCGCCTGGCTCCTCAACACCTATATCCTCATCTATGCACCCTACCTGCGCATCATCAGCTTCATCGTAGTCATCGCCAGCACGGTGCAGCTCGTCGAGATGCTGATCAAGAAGCTCAGCCCCCACCTGTTCAGGGCGCTGGGGATCTTCCTGCCCCTGATCACCACCAACTGCGCCATCCTGGGGCTGGCGATCTTCTCCACCAACAAGGGTTACGGGCTGGTGCAGGGCCTGATTTATGCTCTGGGGGCCGGTCTGGGCTTCACCCTGGCCCTGGTGCTCATGGCGGGGCTGCGCGAGGAGACCGAGCTGGCCCCCGTCCCGAGGCTGATGCGCGGCACCGCCCTGAACCTCATCATCGCCGGAATCCTGTCCATGGCCTTCATGGGCTTCTCCGGCCTCTTCAGCGCCGCCTGAGCCATGTGGAGCTACGTCTGGTCCGTTCTCGCCCTGGGGGGCCTCTGTGCCGGTTGGGTCCTGTTCCAGCGCTGGCTGGAGCGGGTGGACCCCCAGTGCCGCCGGATCGAGGACGGAGGAGGCTGCGGGGGCAAGTGCTCGGGCAATTGCGGAAAGACGTAGGCGCGGTCCGTTATCGGCAGCCTGCGGACAAGGACGATGTGCGGGATAGGGTCATGCTGTCCGCCAAGCATCCCGCTCACCGCAGGCCGTTCCCGTCTTGATCTCGCTCCGATTTTCGGGAGCCCTGGTGTCGAGGCAATGGACCTGGCTCCTACCTTCCACCTTGGCCCTCGCGGCCATCGGTTGCGTCCAGCCGTTTTCGGGCACCAAGGCCCTCGATGAAACGCTGCTCGGCGAGCGTGCCTTCGTTGCCGGGGACGGATTCGAGCACCTGATCTTTCGGCGTGGAGACTGGAAGCGGCCGGGTCCCATTCACGTCTATCTGGAGGGCGACGGGCTTCCCTGGGTCACCCGCACGGCGATTGCCCGCGACCCGACGCCCAGAAATCCGCTCGCCCTGCGACTCATGGCCAGTGACCCGGCACCGAGCATCTATCTGGGGCGCCCTTGTTACCACGGACTCGCCGACGCGCCGGGGTGCTCACCCTGGCTGTGGACCCACGGACGCTACAGCGAAGAGGTGGCTCGCAGCATGACGGCCGCCCTGCGACGCGCTCTCGGTCGGGATACAGACCGCGAGATCACGCTCATCGGCTACAGCGGAGGAGGGGTATTGGCGATGCTCATCGCCGCGCGCGTGGAGCAGGTAACGCGGGTGGTGACCGTAGCCGCCAACCTGGATATCAACGCCTGGGCCCGTCACCATGGCTACAGCCGCCTGCGCGGCTCCATCAACCCGGCAACCCAGCCCCCGCTACCGTCGCGCGTACGTCAGATCCACTTGGCAGGCGGGAGGGACGTCCGGGTCCCCCCCGACTTGTCTCAGCCGGTTGCGAATCGGCAGCCGGACGCCGATTTTTTCGTCTTTCCGGAATACGACCACCTCTGTTGCTGGGAGCGGGATTGGCCGTCTATTCTCGCCCGGCTCGACACACCCGAGACGCGCTGACCAGGCACTGCTCCAGCGCCCGATCAGGCGGGGCGAAGGGATTGACCCTAGC
>CAYYHR010000006.1:31446-40175 GCA_964471705.1 uncultured Chromatiaceae bacterium | reverse complement strand
GGTTTATTCCCTTGTCCGACGGGGTCACCAGCGTCGGCATGGTCACCTGGCCTTACCACTTGAAGACACGCCGGGGATCGCTGCAAGACTTCTTCCTCGAGAACATCGCCCAATGTCGCGGCCTTGCCGAGCGTCTGGTGCAGGCCGAGCTGGTCTCGGAGGTTCAGGCAACGGGCAATTTCTCCTACGCCTGCGACCGCAGCCACGGCAGCGACTATGTGCTGCTGGGCGACGCCTACGCATTCATCGACCCGGTCTTCTCGTCCGGTGTCATGCTGGCCATGAACAGCGCCTTTGCCGGGGCGGAGGCCGTTGATACCTGCCTGCGTCGCCCGGAGCAGGCCGCTGCGGCCCTCGCCGACTTCGACCGCGTCATGAGGCACGGTCCCGAGACCTTCTCCTGGTTCATCTATCGGATCACCAACCCGACCCTGCGCAATCTATTCATGGCGCCGCGGAACTTCTTCCGCGTAAAGGAGGCGCTGCTGTCGGTGCTGGCCGGAGACATCTTCGGAAAGAAGCCGATCTGGCGATCGGTCCGGATCTTCAAGGCGATCTACTACATCTCCGCGCTCGCCAGTCCCGTGCGCTCGCTCCGAGCTTGGCTCCGGCACAAGGAAGAGATCCTCTCTGTCGAGGACAGGCTCGATACGGGGGAGCGATGACTCAGGGGGAAGGCCCGCTCGGGCTCGGATCGACCCCTCAATTCGTGCTCCATTCCCACTGCTTGACGTCGACCAGATCCTTCGACTGAAGGAAGAACCAGGTCACGACGAACCCCACCGTGACCCCTGTGCGCTGCTTTACCAAGGGACTCTCGTTGAACACCGAATCCGCGACGTCGTCATAGGCGGCGTAGAAGCTGATGAGCTTGTTACGGTCACGTCGGTAGAGGGCAGTGATGAACCGCAGCCCACCGTAGCCCCCATCGGCGTTGTAGGCGGGTCGCTGCGGTGTCGCGTCGGACGGATCGACCTGGTAGTAATAACGATTGAAGTCTTCCGATCCGAAAAAGGGACCTCAGGCAAAGCGCCACTTCCATTTGTGGCCGAATAGATCCAGCTCGCGACGGTAAGCGATCCTGGGTAAGGCCGTATAGCCGATATGCTCGATGCCCGAGCCGATCGCAAATGCTGCTCTGACGGGAAGCTCGGCGATGATGGATTGGGTGTCCGTTTCGGAGGCCCAAAGCTTCACGCGAAACATGGGGCCGATCTGGACTGTCGGCTCGAGAGAGCTCATTCCCCTGCGGGCATCGTTATCGCTGCTTACCGGCACGTTACCGCCGTAGCTGATGTCGAAGCGGACGCGATCGGATTCGAGCAGCATTCCCTTGATTCCCTCTTCATCCGCCTGTAGATGCAGGCCTCGGTAAATCGGATGCACGAAGGGGTAGGGATAGACTCGAGACTCGTCGCTCCCGCGATAATCGGGGGTGCTCAAGGCACCGCCACCAAGACCGATCTCCCACAATGGCAGCTTTTCGGCCTTTGCAACGGACAGGAGCGTCAACAGGGGAATTGATGTGAACAGGATTCGCAACATTTTGTTTTTATGTAACTTAATCATTTTCCAGACGGTGCGATAGTACCGGCTTTCTCGGAGCCAATCGAGCATCGGCCCGAGTTGGCGCGATTCCCGCGTGCTCGGGTCCCGATGATATCCTTTAGCGGGCGGCAATCGGGCGGGGCATCGGGATTTCTGCGTAGTAGCGCGATCTCTCGGCCATACTTTCTCAGCGACACAACGAGGACAAGCAAGCGGTGAGTGACAAAGCGGGTTTCGTCGGATTGGGGATCATGGGCCGCCCGATGGCCTCGAATCTGAAGCGCGCGGGCCATGAGCTGTTCGTGCACGCGCGGCGGGCCGAATCCATGGAGCCCCTGGTCGCGGCGGGCGCCATCACCTGCGCGAGCCCAGCCGAGGTGGCACGTCAGGCGGACGTCGTCTTTACGATGGTCTCGGATACACCGGACGTCGAGCAGGTCATCCTGGGGCCAGACGGCGTGCTCGAGGGCGTACGTCCGGGCAGTGTGGTGGTGGACATGAGCACCATCTCCCCCGCGGCGACCCGGGGCATGGCCGCTCGTCTACGCGAGCAGGGTGCCGAGATGCTGGACGCGCCCGTCTCCGGTGGGGAGGCCGGGGCCATCGAGGGCGTGCTCTCCATCATGGTGGGTGGGACCGACGCGGCCTTCCAGCGCGTGCTGCCCCTGTTCCAGGTTATGGGCCGCAACATCGTGCACGTGGGAGAGAACGGGGCGGGTCAGGTCTGCAAGGCCTGCAACCAGATCGCCATCAGCCAGACCATGGCCGGTGTCGCCGAAGCCATTCTGATGGCGAGAGCTTCGGGCGTGGACCCGGAGAAGGTGCGCGCCGCCCTGCTCGGAGGCTCAGCCAACAGCAAGGTGCTGGAGATCCACGGCAAGCGCATGATCGATGCCGACTACGCCCCCGGCTTCAAGGCCGCTCTCCACCGGAAGGACCTGCGCATCGTCCTCGAGGCTGCCTACGAGCTCGGAATCGCGCTACCGGGCACCGCCCTGGTGGCCCAGTATCTCAATGCCCTGATGGGGAGTGGTCTTGGCGATCTCGACTCTTCCGCCCTGCTCCGCGTCCTGGAGAGCGACGGCGGCCGCCGAGGCTAATCCAGGCAAAACCTCCGGATCAATCCCCGCAGCAGGTCCAGGGTGCTGGGTATTCGCGACGCCTCCAGGTATTCGTCCGGCTGGTGCGCCTGGGCGATGTCGCCGGGCCCCAGGACCAGGGTCTCCATCCCCAGTCGGCTCAAGAATGGGGCCTCGGTACCGAAGCTGACCGCTTCCGCGGCGTGACCGGTCAGGCTCTCTCCCGCCGCGACAATGGCCGAAACCGCCGGCGTTTCCGCCGGCGGGATGGGGTCGAACAAGGGCTCGACCGTCCACTGAAGCCCACGACGCGCAGCAATGGCGGCGACCCGGCTCGCAAGCTCCCCGCGCACCTCTTCGGGGCTCATGTCCGGCAGCAGGCGCAGGTCCAACTGTAGCTCGCAGTCGCCGCAGATACGGTTGGGGTTGTCGCCCCCCCGGATGCGTCCCAGGTTGACCGTCGGAGAGGGCACCGCAAATGCCGAATGGCGATGGCGCGCCCCGAGCTCTTCGCGCCAGGCCATGATGTCCCCCATTACCTCTTGCATGCCGTCCAGGGCATTGCGGCCCAGGCTCGGGTCGCTCGCATGGCCGCTCTGGCCGATCAGGCGCACGGCCTCGTTCATCACACCTTTATGCAGGCGCACCGGCCTCAGGCCCGTCGGCTCTCCGATGACGGCGTAGCGACCGAAGGGGCGTCCGGCCCTGGCCAGTGCCCTGGCACCGCTCATGGAGGACTCCTCGTCCGCGGTTGCGAGGATCACCAGGGGTTGTTTCAGCTCTCCTGCGGTAAGCCCGCGTGCCGCCTCGATGCTGATCCCGAGAAAGGACTTCATGTCGCAGGTGCCGAGCCCGTAGAGCCGTCCGCCCTCTTCCGTGAGACGGAAGGGATCGTGGCTCCAGCGGGAGGCATCGTAAGGGACCGTGTCCGTATGTCCCGCCAGGACCAGCCCCCTGGGACCGGAGCCCAGGGTGGCGACCAGATTGCACTTTCCCGGGCGACCCGGGACCTCCATCTGCTCGGTGTGAAACCCGGCCGCCGCGAGCCAGTCCGCCAGCAGGGCGACCACCGCCTCGTTGCTCTGATCCAGCTCGGGGCTCACGCAGCTGACGGAGGGAGTGGCGATCAGGGCCTCGAGCATGGCGTTCAGGGAAGGGATCTCGGCTGACATTCATGGACCTCCGGTGAATCGGGTAGCGGGTCTAGCCTCCATGGCCTGAGAAGCGAGAAGCACTGCCCCGGGGTGCAAGATCGGTCGCGCAGCCTCCTATTTTTCTTCGGTCAGAAGGGGGCGCATCGCGTGCAGCATGTTGGCAAAGAGATGCGGGTAGTCGGCCTCCTCGCGGGCCAGCAGCTCCTTCATGTGCTCGCGCCGGGTGGGGGCGGAGAAGCATGCGGGACAGCTGTCGGCGATGACGGGCAGCTCCGCCCTGGACGCAAAATCGGCTGTCTGGCGCTCGCGGCAATAGGCCAAGGGACGGATGATTCGGATGTCCCCGGCGTCGTTCACATAGAGCGCCTTCATGGTCCGCAACTGCCCGCCGTGAAAGATGGACATGAGGAGGCTCTCGGCCAGATCGTCCAGGTGCTGAGCCAGGGCCAGCACGCCGTAGCCCTCGCGCCGGCAGGTGGCGTACAGGATGCCGCGCTTCATGCGCGCGCAATAGGCACAGAAAGAATCCCCGTCCATGTGCGCTCGGGCCTGCTCCATGATCGGGTGGCGCTCGTAGTGCCAGGGCAGGCCCAAGGCTTCGTAGTAGTCCCTGAGCGGCGCCGGATCGAATCCCGGCACCTGGGGGTCGACCGTGACGATACCCAGATCGAACCGCACCGGGGCATAGGTGCGAAGGTGGCGCAGGACGAGGAGCAGCGACAATGAGTCCTTGCCGCCCGAGACGCCGAGCAGGATGCGATCGCCGTCACGGATCATGCGGTAGTCGGCGATGGCCCTCCCGACTTGGCGCAAGAGGGATTTGGGGGGCTCGACGGCGTTCCGGATCATGGCTGCGGAGATTAACCCAGTGCAAGCATCGGAGATCGCGTTCCGGCTATACTTCCGCCATCACAGCAATGGGTATGGATCATCATGGAGCACTTCTTTCAACAAGGCGTCGTCATCGGCATCGTCGTCCTCGCGGTCATCATCGTCTTCCTGGCGATCAAGCAGGTCCCCCAGGGCTCCGAGTTCACGGTAGAGCGACTGGGGCGCTATACCCGCATCCTCACCCCGGGTCTGCACGCCATCGTCCCCTTTGTCGACCGCGTGGGCCACAAGCTGAACATGATGGAGCAGGTGCTCGACGTACCCTCCCAGGAGGTTATCACCAAGGACAACGCCATGGTAACGGTGGACGGGGTCGTCTTCTACCAGATCCTGGACGCGGCCAAGGCGGCCTACGAGATCACCGGCCTGGAGTACGCCATCCTCAACCTGACCACGACCAACATCCGCACGGTCATGGGCTCCATGGACCTGGACGAGCTGCTCTCCCAGCGCGACAAGATCAACGCCCAGCTGCTGGCGGTGGTGGACGACGCCACCACGCCCTGGGGCGTCAAGGTGACCCGAATCGAGATCAAGGACATCTCTCCGCCCCGGGATCTGGTGGACGCCATGGCCCGCCAGATGAAGGCGGAGCGCGACAAGCGGGCCTCCATCCTGGAGGCGGAGGGCCTGCGCCAGGCGGCGATTCTCAAGGCCGAGGGCGAGAAGCAGGCCGCGATCCTCGAGGCGGAGGGCGAGCGCGAGGCGGCCTTCCGTGCGGCGGAGGCTCGGGAGCGCTCGGCGGAGGCGGAGGCCAAGGCCACCATGATGGTCTCCTCGGCCATCGCCAAGGGGGACATCAACGCGATCAACTACTTCATCGCCCAGAAGTACACCGAGGCCCTGCAGCAGATTGGCAGCGCCCAGAATCAAAAGATCCTGATGTTGCCGTTGGAGACTTCAGGCCTGATCGCCTCCCTGGCCGGTATCGGGGAGATCGCCCGTGATGTCCTCCAGCGCCAGAAGGACAAGACACCGCCACAGAACGAGAGGGCCTGACCATGACCTGGATCGGCGAGGTGGGGCCCTGGCACTGGCTCTTGGCCGCAATCCTGCTGGTCATCCTCGAGGTGCTCTCGCCAGCCGCCTTCTTCTTGTGGCTCGGGGTTGCCGCCGGGTTGGTCGCCCTGGTGCTGGCCGTCCTTCCGGTCCTCGGGTGGCAATCCCAGCTCGTCCTGTTCGCTGCTTTCAGTGTACTGAGCCTCTTCGTCGGGCGGCGCTACCTCAAGCGCCATCCCATCGCGACCGACGAGCCCACCCTCAACAAACGGGGGCACCAGTACATCGGACGGATCTTCACCCTGGATCAGCCCATCGTGAACGGCGTCGGCAAGCTTCGCGTGGACGACACCACCTGGAAGGTCGGGGGGCGAGACTGTAGCCAGGGGACCCGCGTGCAGGTGACGGGCGTCGACGGAGTCGTCCTACTGGTAACCCCGGCAGCGGAGGCCATGGGTCAGCTGCACCCCGATCACTGAATCAGGGTCGGTGACTCATTTTCTCCTCTTTGGCACAGACCCATGTGCACCCTGGTAATCCTGCGCCGGCCGGGGGACGACTGGCCCTTGTTGCTGGCTGCGAACCGCGACGAGATGCGGCACCGGAAAGCGCGACCACCTGCGCGCCATTGGCCGGACCGGCCCGAGGTGGTCGCCGGCCTGGACTGCAGCGGCGGGGGAAGCTGGCTGGGCATGAACGACCACGCTTTGGTGGCGGCCGTCATGAACCGGGAGGACTCACTGGGCCCGGCCCCGGGAAAACGCAGCCGCGGTGAGCTGGTTCTCGAGGCCCTGGATCACGCAGAGGCCAAATCCACCGCCGGTGCCCTGGCCGACCTGCACCCGGACGCCTACCGTCCCTTCAACCTGGTCGTGGCCGATGCCAAAGACGCCTACTGGCTCCGGCACGGGGGCGACGGGGAGATCCGGGTTCACCCGATTCCTCCAGGGCTGCATATGCTCAGTGCCACGGAGCTGGATGATCCGGGCTATCCGCGCATCCGCAGCCACCTGGATCGGTTCCGAGCCGCTCTGGTCCCGGACCCCCAACAGGGCGACTGGGAAGAATGGAAATGCCTGCTGGCGAGCCGGGCGTGCCCGGTACATGCGGACCCCACGTCGGCAATGAACCTCGACCTACCGAACGGTTTCGGAACGGTCTCGAGTGCGCTCATTGCCGTGCCGGCGTATTCGGCAATCGCATCCAGCCCCTTTTGGCTGCATGCGGAGGGACCCCCGGACCGTGCTCCTTTCGAAACCGTCGATCTCGGCTTCTGACCTAGTCGAGCTCTCGACCACGCACGGCGGCAACAACCTCTCGTCTGTCTCCAGCGGCCCGTGGATTGCGGTTCCCTGTTGCCTGCATCTATCCTTCCGTACTGGGCCCAGAAACGGGGAAGGCATTGAACCGCGTCGATCGTCCCGGTGCGACCGCGCCCGAGAGGCACTACGGCAAGCCGAGCTCGGGTTTGCGGCTGAGGTTCTACACCATCATCTTCGAGGCGGATACCCATGCGGGTCGCGCATTCGACGTTGCCCTGATCGCCACCATCCTGGTCAGCGTGGCGGTGGTGATCATGGACAGCATCGAGGGCCTGTCCAACCGCTACGGAGCCCTCTTCCGAGGGCTGGAGTGGACCTTCACGCTGCTCTTCACCCTCGAGTACATCGCGCGGCTCTGGTGCGTCCGTTATCCCTTCCGATACGCGGCAAGCTTCTTCGGCATCATCGACCTGATGGCCTTCCTGCCGAGCTACCTGGCCCTGCTCTTCCCCCACGCGGTGGCGTTTCAAGGCGTGCGCGTCCTTCGCTTGCTGCGGATCTTTCGAATCTTCAAACTGGGCGCCTATGTCGCGGAATACCGTGCCCTGGGGCAGGCGCTGCGTGCCAGTGCACGCAAGATCTCGATCTTTCTCTCCGTGGTGCTCATGACGGTGCTGCTGTTGGGGACCACCATGTACGTGGTGGAGGGTCCGACGAACGGCTACACCAGCATCCCGACGTCGGTTTATTGGGCGATCGTCACCATGACGACGGTCGGCTACGGCGATGTTACGCCTCACACGGACCTCGGAAAGCTCATCGCCTCGGTGATGATGCTCATCGGCTGGGGCATCATTGCCGTCCCGACCGGGATCGTCACCGCCGAGATGACTGCGCGGCGCTTCACCCGAAAGCCGACCACGCGCACCTGCCACGAGTGCCTGAGCGAGGGGCACGACCCGGACGCTGAATTCTGCAAAGATTGTGGGGCGAAGCTGCCGACATACACCCATGATTGAGGGGCACGGCGGAATGGGCACTGAAGGCCGGGCCCGCCGGCGCAGGGACATTGCGCGATCGGTGCTCAGGCAAGTCGGCCCAGCGCCAACCAATCCTCACGCGCTTTGGGATGGAGATGTTTGCGGAATGGAGATGTCGGGGTAGCTGAAAAATGGACGGGCCATCCCTTGGCCCGCCAAGGGTGGATCATGAAGCCGGATCCTAAGCTTCCGAGTCGGCTATCGCTGACGAGCGCGCGCGTGCTCAGTTGATCGGAACATCGAAGGTCCGGTAGCAGTTGCACTCCGGAATAAAAACCTGGACGCGCTTGTAGACTGTGCCGGGAGTCGGGCTCGCCGGTTGCACCGGCGCGGGTGCCGGCTGCCCGACGACGGTGCGCGGCTGCGAGGCGATCACCGCACCGAGCACCGTTCCGGTTACGAGCGGAAGGACCCAACCATTCCCGGGGCCGGGATGAGGGGGCGCCGGATAAGCGGGAGGAGGTGGAGGGCCGAAGGGACCGCCGGGTCGAGGACCGGGACCGGCAACGGCGGAGGTTGCGACGGCGGTGAGGATGGTCGTTGCTGCAAGGGTCGTGATGCTGTGACGCATGGTCGATGGCTCCTATGATGGATGGTTGTGGCAAGGGTCGATGGGCGAAGCCCCTGTCCCCGCCGACGCGAGGACGCTGTTTCGAGTCATCAATGGGCGTCGCCTTTCACTCATAGCGAAGCGCCTCGATCGGATCCAACCGGGCGGCGCGGCGTGCCGGGAAGTAGCCGAAGATCACGCCGATC
>CAYYHR010000006.1:18196-31346 GCA_964471705.1 uncultured Chromatiaceae bacterium | reverse complement strand
CGGATCCAACCGGGCGGCGCGGCGTGCCGGGAAGTAGCCGAAGATCACGCCGATCGCTGCCGAGAAGAGGAAGGAGAGCAGGTTGGTCTGCAGATCGAAGACATAGGGGACCTGCATCAGGCTCGCCAATCCCAGGGATGCGATGGTCGCCAACAGGATGCCGAGCAGGCCGCCCAGGGAGGACAGCACCACCGCCTCCACCAGGAATTGCATCTGCACCTCCCGCCTGAGGGCGCCGATCGCCCGACGGATACCGATCTCCCGCGTGCGCTCGGTGACCGACACCAGCATGATGTTCATGATGCCGATTCCGCCCACCAGCAGGCTGACCGCCGCCACCGCACCCAGGAGGGCGGTCATCACCTTGGTCGTTCCGGTCATCGCCTCGGCGATCTGACGGGTGTCGAGGACGGAAAAGTCGTCGTCCTCGTCGCGGTCGATCCTGCGGCGCTCGCGCATGAGCGACTGCAGGTCCTTTTTGACCTGGTCGGTGCTTGCGCTGTCGCCCACCGACACCATCAGGGTGTTGACGTCCCGATTCCCCGTCAGGCGTCGCTGCAGGGTACGCAGGGGGATCACCACCACGTCGTCCTGATCCGTCCCCATGGCCGATTGGCCCTTGGATGACAGCACGCCGACGACCTCGCAGGCGAAGCCCTTGACCCGGATCGCACTGCCCAGGGCGGGCTGCGCGCCGAACAACTCCTTGCGCACCGTCTCGCCGATGACGAACACGGCCTTCCCGGCGAGCTCCTCCTCCGCGGAGAAGATCCGGCCCGTTGCCAGACGCCAATTGCCGGCGCTGAAATAGGCGGCAGTGCTGCCGGTGACCACCGTGGACCAGTTGTTGGCCCCATAGACCACGGTCACCGACTTGTTCGCAACGGGCGCGACGAAGCGGGCGGCCCCGATCTCCGCCGCGATGGCCTCGGCATCTTTGGCCTTGAAGTTGGGTGCGCCCGCCGAGTCGCGGCCCGGACCCAGCATCTGGCCCGGTCGCAGCATGATCAGGTTGCTGCCGAGGCCGGCGATCTGGTCGGCTACCGACTTGGTGGCGCCATTGCCCAGGGTCACCATGGTGATGACGGCGCTGACGCCGATGACGATGCCGAGAATGGTCAGAAATGCGCGCAGGAGATTCTGCCGAATCGCGCGCAGGGCCAGCACTAGGCTGCTCCAGAACATCAGGGGTTATCTCCCTGGAGGAGATCGGAGACCACCTCTCCGTCGAGAAAGTTGATGACCCGTTTGGCGTACTCCGCCATGTCCTGCTCGTGGGTCACCATCGCGATGGTGATCCCCCGCTCGCGGTTCAGCCGTACCAACAGCTCCATGATCTCGTGGCTGCGCCGGGTATCGAGGTTGCCGGTGGGCTCGTCGGCCAACAACAGACTGGGGTTGGTAACGATGGCGCGGGCGATGGCAGCCCGTTGCTGCTGACCGCCGGAAAGCTCGGCCGGGGTGTGGTGCTCCCATGCCTCCAGCCCGACCGCGGCCAAGGCCTCCCGCGCCTTGGCATGGCGGACGGCCCGCAGGTCGCCCCGGTACAACAAGGGCAGCTCCACGTTCTCCAGGGCAGAGGTGCGAGCCAGCAGATTGAACCCTTGAAAGACGAAGCCAAGGAAATGGCGGCGCAGGAGGTCCCGTTGATCGCCGGCAAGCTCCTCGACGGCCAGACCGAGGAACCTTTAGCTGCCCGAGGTGGGCCGGTCCAAGCAGGCGAGAATGTTCAGGGCGGTGGACTTGCCGGATCCGCTCGGACCCATGATTGCCACGAGCTCGCCCACGTCGATTCGCAGGCTCACCCTGCGCAGGGCATGGAATGCCGCCCTGCCCTCGCCGTAGACCTTGGTCAGGTCTCGCAGCTCGATCAGGGGGGCGCGAGCTGCCTCCACGTCGGACAAGAGCCTCGTCATGGCGTGGCGGTCGTGCCAGCGGCGGTGATGACAGGCAGATCGGGCTCCAGCCCCTCGCCACGCACCTCGGTCAGGCGCCCGTCGCTCAGGCCCACGCTTACCGGGAGGGGAGCCGCCTCGCCGTTCCGCAATATCCAGAGCCGACGCTCCCCATCGCCCGACAGCGATTGGTCTGCCGGACGACGCCGTGCCATGCGTGGTGGGCGGGGCAGCAGGCTGGCAATCAAGCCTGGGCTCGGCGGGGCCGCATCCGGTGCCGGCGGTGAGAAGCGCAGGGCGGCATTGGATACGAGGAGCACGTCCTCGAGCTGGGCGGTAACGATCTCCGCCGTCGCGGTCATGCCGGGACGCAAGCTCAAATCCTGGTTGTCCACGTTCAAGATGGTCTTGTAGGTCACCACGTTGTCCGCGGTCTCGGAGCCGAAACGCACCAGCCTGATCCGGGCTGGAAAGCGCCGATTCGGGTAGGCATCCACGGTGAAGGTCGCCGACTGCCCGGCACGCACCTGACCCACATCGGCCTCGTCCACGTCAACCTGGAGCTCCATCTGGGCGAGGCTCTCGGCCAGGGTGAACAGGACCGGCGCCTCCAGCGAGGCGGCGACGGTCTGGCCCGGCTCGATGGAGCGCGCCAGCACCACGCCGTCGATCGGGGAATAGATTGACGCCTTGGCGAGGTCGGTCTCGTTGGAGCGCAGCGTCGCACGAGCCTCGTCGACTGCCGCCCGGGTATCCGCCTCGTCAGCCTCGGCCCGCGCCAGCTCGGCCTCGGCGGTCTCCAGCTCGGTCGGGGCGGGAACCTTGCCGCCGCTCAGCCTGGCCACTTCCCGCAGTCGGGAAAGGCTGGCCCGCGCCTCCTTGACCGTTGCTTTGGCTTGCAGAACCTTGGCCTCGGCCGACGCCAGACTGGCCTTGGCCTTCGCCACCTGATTCTCCAGCTTGGTGACGTCCAGGCGGGCGAGCACCTGCCCCTTTGCGACCCGGTCGTTATAGTCCACGAATACGGTCGCAACGGTGCCGGACTGCTCGATGCCGACATCCACTTGGTTGATGGGCTCCAGCGTTCCAGTGGCTGACACGGCGACGCGCAGGCTCCCGCGCGTCACCGGCTCGGTTTGAAACGTCGGCCTGCCACCCGGCTCGGGGCCGGAGCGGAACGAGAGCCATGCACCCAGGACCAGCGCCGGCGCGAGCGCCGCTAGCAGCCAGCGGAGGCCCTTGCGAAGACCGCCGGCTCGCGGTGCCGCTGCGACAACCTTTGCGAGCTTCGCCTCGGTATCGGAGGAATCCGTGCCCATCGGTTTGTTCTTCACGTAGCGTCTCGCGCTTTTGACGCGTTGGTTGGAGGTGTCTTGGCCCTGGCCTTGGCGGACACATTGCCGGAGGTCGGAGACCATCCCCCACCCAGGGCCTTGTAAAGACGGATCAGGGCAGTTATTCCGTCGGCCTTGCTGGTGGTCAGGTCGTCCTCGAGGGTCAGCAGGGTGCGCTCCGAGTCCAGGACCGTCTGGAAATCCACGAGACCGGCGTTATAGCGATATCTGGCCAGCTGGGCAGCAGAGCGCGCGGCGCTCACGGCCTTCCTCAGGGTCTGCCGCCGGGTGCGGTTGTTGGCCAAGGCAGCCAGCGCGTTCTCCACCTCCTCCAGCGCATTGAGGACAACAGCCTCGTAGTTGACCAAGGCCTGCTCCTGCTGGGTGTTCTGAATCTCGACCTGATCGCGAACGCGACCGGCATTGAAGATCGGCGCGGCGACCGAGCCGAGCACCCCATGGGTGAGGGCATTGCCGCCGGCAAGCGCGCCCAGGGTCAAGGCTTCCAGACCGATCGATCCGCCGAGCTCGAAGCTCGGGTACGCCTGTGCCTGGGCCTCACCGATGCGGGCGGTGGCCGCCGCCAGCTCCCGCTCGGCAACGCGCACGTCGGGCCGCTGACGGAGGGTATCCGCCGGTATGGACATGGCGATTCGCTCGGGAAGCTCCGGGATGGCGTCGGGATGGGATGTCCGCGCCTTCAGGGTCCCCGGCTGCCGCCCGAGGAGAACCTCCAGACGGTGCTCGGACTCGCTCGCAGCGGTTTCCAGCTCCGGGATCTGGGCACGGGTCTGCTCCAGATTGGCCCGGGCCTGCTCCACGTCCAGCACGCTGGTCAGCCCGGCCTGGGCACGCCAACGGGTGAGATCCAGGGTTTCGGATTGAGTGTCGACGTTGAACCGGGCGATGGCCAACCGGGCCTGGTAGGCGCGCAGCTCCACATAGTTGATCGCTACCTCGGCGGCCAGGGAGACCTGGACATCGTGCAGGCCCGCCTCGCTCGCCTCCAGGTCTGCCTGAGCCGCCTCCTTTGCACGCCGTAAGCTGCCGAAGACGTCCGGCTCCCAACCGGCGTCGATGCCTGCACTGAAGAGCTCGAGGACCGCGCCATTGCCGGAGTCGCCGCTCGCCTTCGTCTGGTTGCCCGATGCGGAGGCCGTCACCGTCGGGAAAAGCTCCGCACCGGCGAGTGCGCGCTGGGCCCGTGCCTCGCGTAGCTTCGCCAGAGCGGTGCGTACATCCAGACTGGTCTTCATGGCTTGCTCCACAAAATCGGTAAGGACCGGATCGTTAAATCCTCGCCACCAGGTCGCCACGTCCGACGGCGTCTTCTCAGTGACGGCAACCTTGGCGGCCACAGCTCCCTGCCAGGACTTCGGAGCCGACGGCTCGGGTGCGCTGTAATTCGGTCCCACCGCCGCGCAGCCCGCCACCAGAGCGAGGGCAGCCGCGCCGACCCATGGCCGGATCCGGTGCGCGAGCTGGTGGAAAAGCATGAAGATGAGGCTCTCGTCGGGATCGAAACGGCGTCACGGGGGACAACCCCAGGCTCGTCGTCAATCTAGCCGTGGCGTGCATAAAGGTGGGTTAGGCGTTCGTAAAGACAGGTAAAGATGGGTAAGAACGCGTCAACCTGCTTGGCTTTCGAGCCGTGAAGAGGATGATGGTCGGAACGGCGTGCAGGTGCGGTGGGCAGTGGTGACGATGCAGGTCTTGTTGGTCGACGACGACCCTGAATTGGGCGAGATGCTGGTCGAATATCTCGAGCGGGAGGGCTTCGGCGCGACGGCTGTTCAGGACGGTGAGGCCAGTGTGCACCACGCCCTCTCGGGTGACTACAACATCCTGGTGCTGGACGTGATGATGCCGAGTCTGAACGGGATCGAGGTCCTGCGCCGCATCCGCATGCGTGACAGCCGCCTCCCGGTGCTGATGCTGACGGCTCGGGGCGACGACCTGGACCGCATCCTCGGCCTCGAGCTCGGCGCCGACGACTATGTGCCCAAACCGTGCACGCCGCGCGAGCTGGTCGCGCGCATCCGGGCCATTCTGCGGCGTACCGAGTCGCAGGGAACGGCCACCCCGCCGACCGGCCCCTTGACGGCAGGTGCCCTGACCCTGTGGCCGGAGAAGCGCAGCGCCACCTGGCACGGCGGACCCCTGGAGCTCACCAGCACCGAGCGCAATCTGCTCGAGGTGCTGGTCCGCCACGCTGGGCGGGTGGTGAGCAAGCAGGAGCTCTCGGAGCAGGCCCTGGGCCGCCCCCTGGCCCGTTACGACCGGGGCATCGACGTGCACCTGAGCAGCATCCGGCGCAAGCTGGGGCTGGACGACGACGGCCGCTCGCCGATTCAGACCGTGCGCGGGGTCGGCTATCAGTACCTCAAGGGCTAACGATCATGGGGCGAGGCGAGCCACCCCCGACGATGAAAGGTCGCCTCGCCCCTGATCGTTCCCTCTCCCCGACCCTCTCCCATAAAGGGAGAGGGCGAGTCAGAGCGCCTTCGGCGCGTACTTTCATAGTAAGTGGCATGGGCCGGCTGTTCTGGAAGTTCTTTCTCGCCTTCTGGCTCGCACTGCTCACCGCCGGCGTGGGTGTCGGCACGACCGTCTGGCTCCGCCAAAGGGCACTCGATGCCGGCAGCGGGGAATTGGAGGGCGGACCAAGGAGCACCTTTCTCGTTCAGGCGACCGCCAGCGTGCTGCAGCACGGCGGCAGCGAGTCCCTGCGTGACCTGCTCGAGCAATGGCAACGCCAGCCTCATGGGGCGCATGTCTATGTCGTCGGCGATACCGGGCAGGAGATGCTGGGCAGGACGGTCAGCCCCCAGGCCTTGGCGCAGGCCCGACGTTTGGCAGAGGAACAGCGCGAGCCGCGTATCGCGCAACTGGTCTCGGTCGGCGGACGCCGGTATCTGTTCTTCGTGCCGTCCGATGGCCCGGGGGCACCGCATGGTCCACCGCCGTCACCGTTGGTGCCCATCCTGGCAGGGCTGTTGGCCAGCCTCGCTTTCAGTGCCCTGCTGGCCTGGTACCTTTCCACACCCGTCCGCCACCTACGCGCCGCCTTCGATGCGCTAGCGGGGGGTCGGCTCGACATCCGGGTCGGTCAGCGGATGGGTCGACGCCGGGACGAGGTCACGGATCTGGGACGTGATTTCGATCGCATGGCGGAGCAACTGCAGGTCCTGGTCGGCTCCCAACAGCGGCTGCTGCACGACGTCTCCCATGAGCTGCGCTCCCCGCTGGCTCGCCTGCAAGCCGCCATCGGCCTGGCGAGACAGCAGCCGGAGAAGCTGGACGGCTCACTGGACCGGATCGAGCAGGAGGCGGTCCGGCTCGATCGGCTGGTCGGGGAGCTGCTGACGCTTTCGAGGCTCGAAGTCGGGGTGGATGGGGAGACGGACGAGGCGATCGACTTGGCGTACTTGGTGCGCGAGGTCGCCGAGGATGCCCGGTTCGAGGCGGAAGCAACCGGACGCCGGGTCCTACTCTCCGGCACCCGCAAAGCAGTCGTCACCGGTCGCGCCGAGGTGCTGCACCGCGCCCTCGAGAATGTCAGTCGCAATGCCGTCAAGTTTACCCAGGAGGGAACGACGGTCGAGATCGCGCTCACCCGGCTCTCCAAACCCGAGCGAATCCTGGTCACCGTCTCGGACCGAGGACAGGGTGTCCCCGACGGGGAGCTGGAGACGATCTTCGAGCCCTTTGTCCGAAGTGCGACACACAGGCAGACCGCGGGCTTCGGTCTGGGGCTGGCCATCGCCCGCCGGGCGATCGAGACGCACCATGGAAGCATCCGTGCCCTGAACCGTCCGGAAGGTGGACTCAGGATCGAAATCACCCTGCCGGTAAGCTCGGGAAGAAGTAGTGCGATCGATTCCCGCCGAGCCTAGGCAAGACATAGATGATTATCTATGTCTTACCTGTGAGTTTGTGACTTGTTCTATGAGCATGTGCCTTTAAGATGACTGGGGAATACGCTGGCCTTGGTCTATAAGGCTGCCCCCATCGGGCACTGCGCTTTTCGGTGCCGGTTGTCCGGGCCCGCCCCGGAGGAGAGAAAATGCCGCTGGCTCACATGAACGACATGCTCCATCACGCCCACCGCAACCGCTATGCAATCGGGGCGTTCGATCTCGTAAGCCTGGATTTTCTGGAAGGAATTCTGCGCGCCTGTGAAGGTACTGGCGCACCGGTAATCCTGTCGTTGGCCGAGTCGCATTTCGAGCATTTCGACTTCGATCTGCTGATGGCCGCCACCGTGCGTGCGGCACAGCGTGCAGAGGTTCCGGTCGCCATTCACCTGGATCACGGAGCATCCTTCGAGTCAGCGGTGCGGGCCATCAACCACGGCTGCAACGGGGTGATGGTGGATGCCTCGAGCACGGCCTTCGCTGGCAATGTGGCGCTCACCCGCCGCGTCACCGAGATGGCCCACGGCTGTGGGGTCACGGTGGAGGGCGAGCTCGGCTACGTCGCCGGAGTGGAGGGCGACGATGCCGAGAAACACCCGGGAGAGGTCATCTACACCTCGGTCGAGGAAGCGAGCACCTATGTCGAGCAGACCGGGGTGGATTGTCTGGCGGTGTCCATCGGCACGGTCCACGGGCGCTTGCGGGGCCGGCCCGAGCTCGACTTCGACCGGCTCGCCCGGATCGACGAAGCGCTGCGCATTCCCCTCGTGATCCACGGGGGCACAGGTTTGAGCGACGAGCAATACCGCCGGCTGATCGAAAAGGGCGTCGCGAAGATCAATTACTTCACGGCACTCTCCGATGCCGCGGCAGCGGCGATTCGAGCCGCCGCGGTATGCGATCCCAAGGCGGGGCATACCGGCCTGCTCGCGGACGCTCGCGGCGCCATCCAGGTCGAGGTCGAGCGCATGAACCATCTGTTCGGCTCCGCCGGACGGGCCGACGAGGTGCTTGAGAGCGCCCGCCCCTGGAGCTCGGTCGCGCATCTCATCCTGTACGAGACGAGCGGCCTGGACGAGGCCGGAGTGGACGCCATGATGGCGCGGGGACGGGAGGTACTTTCCGGGATACCGGGCGTGCGGCGCGTTGCTACCGGGCACGCCGTCAAGACGGACGCACAGTACTCCTGCTGCTGGGTCATCGAGTTTGCGAGCGAGAAGGTCATCGACAGCTATCGCGAGCATCCCGATCACGTGGCCTTCGCAGACGAGCTCTTCCGTCCCGTCGCCCGGGAGCGCCTGAGCATCGACTACAGGCTCACGGACTCGATCACTGATCTCCGCTCCTGACACATCGTTTGTCTTCGGATCGCCACCGAGTGTCGAATTCCAGCGAACAAAATCCGATAATGAGCCGGGTCTGATTTATCTTCCGGCCGAGCCTCCTTTCGGCGGGCCCGGGGGCAGACTCTACGCTCACATCTCGATACTCGAAGTCACAAGGTAGCTGTCATGAGCGATGCACTCAACTATTTGGTCAAGGCCCGTCCCGAGGCCATGACCTCCTATTTCACCTTCCTGAAGAAGGCGGGTGACCACCTCGATACCCGAACCCGTGACCTGATCTCGGTGATCACCAAGGTTGCGGTGCAGACGGAGGCCGGGTTCAAGCAGTACCTGACCCGCGCGTTGCGCAACGGGGCTACGCCGAACGAGGTCATCGACGCCCTTCTCATGGCCTTCCCCGTGTTGGGCCTGGCCAAGATCGTTTGGGCTACGGATATTCTTCTGGAGATGGATATCCCGGAGTTCCGTCCGGAGAACCTGGATGCCAGCCCGCAATGGCACGATGTCGTAGCGGAATCGGACGTACCGGTCGGGGAGGTCTCCTTCTTCGAAGCGGATGGCCGGCATCTGTTCGTGTCCCGCACGGAGGAGGGTTTTCGCGTTTACGACAGCCGCTGTCCGCACCAGGTCACCGACATTCCTCATCTGGCGCTGGAGGGAAGGCGTCTGACCTGTCCCAAGCATCACTGGGCATTCGATATCGATAGCGGTGAGTGCGTCGAGGTGGGGAACCGCCCCCTGCGCCACTTCGAGCACAAGGTCGAAAATGGACGCTTGTCGGCTTATTGGTAAGGCTCAGAAAGTGCGCGGCTCCAGCCGCGAGAAGGGCACGACGGCTGGAATTTTCACCCGTCGCACCGTGCGGTATCAGACGCAGCCCGTTGGCTTGGGTAAACCCCCGTACTTGGTGATCGGCTTCATGGGTCCGGTCATCCACAGCTTGAACATCGCCTTCTGATCCTCGCCGCAGTATTTGGAAAATTTTCGGATGGGCGGCACTACGGCGTGTTGCTCGAAGAACTCGCGCGCCTTCAGGATGTGCTGCCACTTGACGTCGTCGAGCTGTACATCGTCCGCTTCCGCCATGGCCCGTCCGATTTCGGGGCTCCACTGACTCATGTCGACCAGATAGCCGTCACCGTCGCGCTCGGGTAGGTTCATCATCGTTACCTCTCAATTGTGCCTAGATAGATCTCGTTGGTATTAACCAGGTAATTTCGTTGGTAATTAGAAAAAAACCCACTAAATAAGTCAAGTTTAAATTGGCTCGGCTTTGCTCCCCCGGCCGCCGCGCCGGAAGCGGGCTCGTCAGACGATGATGCGCACCCGGGCGCCTCCGAGAGGACTCTTCTCCAAGGTTAGGGAGCCGCCATAGGCCTTCTCGACCATTTCCCGGACGAGAGTCAGCCCGATCCCCTGGCCGGGAACCAGCTCGTCCAGACGTTGACCCCGCGCCAGAACCCGCTGCCGATGTTCTTTTGGAATCCCTGGCCCGTCGTCCTCCACGTCCATGAGCAGGCGTCCACGCGCCGAATTCTCGTCCCGGATCGAGTGTGCACTGACGCGGATTCGGCTGCGGCACCATTTGAAGGCATTGTCGAGCAGGTTCCCCACGACCTCGGTGAAATCCCCGGGGTCACCGACGAACAGGGCACCCTCATCGATGTCCAGGTCGAGATGAACGGACTTGTCGGCATAGACCTTGAGCAGGGAGGCGCCGATCCGCTCCAGGGTTTCGCGCGGGTCCAAGGCGGACGAGAAGGTCGAGCGCCCGGCAGCGGCGCCACGCTGCAAATGGTAGGCGATCGCCTGGTCCATGCGCTCGACTTGCTCCCGAATCAGGTCGCCCTGCTGAGCCGGCATCTCGCCATCGGCAGCGGAGCGCAGAACGGCCAGCGGTGTCTTGAGGCTGTGCGCTAGGTCGGCCAGGGCGTCGCGGTAGCGCTTCAGCCGATTGCTGCCGCTGACGAGGAGGGCGTTGAGGTTGTCAGTGACCGTGCTCAGCTCACGGGGATAGTCCTCTCCCAAGCCGGTGCGGTCGCCTCGCTCGATCTCCGAGATCTCGTTGGCCAACCGCCGCAGTGGTGCGAGCCCCCAACGCAGAGCACCGGCCTGCGCAAGGATGAGGGCCGCCGCGACGGCTGCGAGCCAGGACCAGAGCGTATGCCGGAATCCCGACACCGGGACATCGGCATCGGCTCGACTCTGGGCTACATGGAGCTCCAGATTGCGCACTTCGCCGTTGGCGAGCTCCCAGGTTACCGGGTAGGACAGGGCATAGTATTCGCCGTGCCCGACGATGCCGAAAGTCGGAGTCCCGCCTATTGTCGTGGTCGGGTAGGGAATCCGATGTCCGGTGCTCGAGAGGGATTGCCAGAGGGTGGCACCGCTTCCCGCTGCGATCGATGCGTACAGACCGGAAGCCGGGGAGGACAACCGCGGCTCGGCGAGCACCTCCGGCATGACCAAATGTCCCTGGTCATCCAGCTCCGCAGCGCCGAGCAAGAGATAGACCTGGACTTGCAGCTTTTCGCGAACGCCGTTTTCCAGGCTGACGCGGTAGGCGCGGTCGAGCACCGAGCCCACGAGACCGAGAAAGGCCGCAAGCACGCAGGCTGCAATCAGTGCCAGGCGCCTGCTCAGAGACGGGGATGAAAGCACTTCGGCTCGAGACTCGACTATTCCCTTCGGAGCCGGTAGCCGCGGCCGCGCAAGGTCTCTATGGGATTGTGCCTGCGCTGTGGATCGAGCTTGCGGCGCAACCGGGTCAGAAGCACCTCCACGACGTTGCTGTCACGCTCATCACCTTCCTCGTAGAGGTGCTCGGTCAGCTCGGTCTTCGACACGACGGTGCCCGCGTGAAGCATCAGGTATTCGAGGAGCCGGTACTCATAGGCGGTGAGGTCGGCAGGATCTTCCCCGACTCTCACCTGCTGAGAGCCCATGTCCAGCTCGATCTCGCCGATTCTGAGCACCGGTTGGGTCCAGCCGGCGGAGCGGCGTAACAAGGCGCGCAACCGGGCGATCACCTCTTCCATTTGAAAGGGCTTGACCAGGTAATCGTCCGCGCCCGCCTCGAGCCCGGCAACCTTCTCTTGCCAGCTCCCGCGGGCGGTGAGGATCAAAACCGGAAATTTTCGCCCCCGGGCACGCCAAGCCCCCAGGACCTCGAGGCCGGATAGGCCGGGCAGTCCCAAATCCAACACTGCGACATCGATGGGATACTCCTCCCCAATGAAGGCTGCCTCGCGTCCCTCGCCGCACTCGTCGACCACGAAGCCCTTTTCGCGCAGGGCCGCGGCGATCTGCCGTCGCAGCCGCATCTCGTCTTCCACGACCAGCACCCTCATGAGGGAAGCTCCGCCCGGAGAGGGGATGTCACCGCAGGATCGCCCCGCTCTGTGCATCGACGCTCAGGTTCCGCACCCGTTTTCCATCGAGCAGGACCTTGACCCTGTACTGCGGCTGCTTGCCGCCCGTCAGGCGGATATCGAGCACGCGCCCACCCGTTGCCGAGCCAGCGATCGTAGCGGCACGATCCGCGGAAATAAGGGCTTGGCCGTGCGTGACGTCACCGTTGCGGCGGGATCTATCGCCACGTCCTGCCGCAGTTTCGTCGATCTGAGCCAAGCTCAATGAGAGCAGGCAGAACAATAAGGCTAGTGCCCGTCGTGCGTCCAACTCGGCCTCACCCCGAACAAGTTCTTCGATTCGCTCTCGACCGCTTCGCCTATGCGCTCTCAATAGCCCCTGAAGGCAGACATTTGCAGAAAACCTTCGCGTAAATCGTGCAGTCAGGCTCCTGAATAGAGGCTGAACGCGCCCTGGTCCTTCGTGAGGTCTCTTCATGCCGCATCCGTTCTTGCCATCTCACTCTTCCTTATTGTGAGCCCGCTCACAGAACCCGATGTAATCAGCCTTCAATATTCCGACGTGTTGGAAAAATGGGCAGCGCATCAGCTCCAACCCATCATGGATGCAACAAACGCGGGAAGCAAGAATGGCCCTTGGATACTTCCTTTGTCCCCTCTGGTTGAGGCAATCTACCGCGCTTGGAAAAACGTCGGAAGCGAGCGTCGGTGAGGCCATACCAAGCCGAGGAAGGGGTAGGCAGGCGGGGACCCTTTCCCTCTCGGCTCGTCGAGCCCTTGGCCAGCTATGATCTTCCCTGTTGTAAAGCCTCAGGAAATGTAGATTACATATTGTTTTTTTTGGTCTATAATTCCCTTTACTAGATTCTGGGGGGTGAAACGATGCCGCATCTCAGAGTTTACGAGGAAGCCGACATGGCGATCCAAGAGCACAAGTGGATCGAGAGCGAGAAGGCCGGACGGGATCTCGGTGCCGACGCAATGAAAGACTGGATAGAACACTATTGGTGCCCCTTCTACCGGAGTCGGCTCGTTCAGCATCTGCGTGGCGAGGCGTTTTTCGACGAGTTCGACACCAAGTGCTTCGGGATATTGACGGGACGGCTCGGGGAAGCAACGGGGCTGCTCAATTTCGTGCTCGAGCGCATCAAGGATGGCGCGGAAAATCTGGACCTGTTTCGTTGGGGCTGTGAGCAACAGGTGCCGTCCAACGAGCTTCTGCAGGTGCTCATAGCGGCGGATATCAACGGAAATCGGCTTCTGCCCCCTCTCATGTGACGAGCCTGA